>REEP01000134.1 GCA_007695045.1 Rhodospirillales bacterium
GATAGGCCTCGGCGAAGTTGCCCTCGTCGAGCGACGCCAGGGCCCTGACCGCCCGCTCGCTGCGCAACGCGGCGCGGAACCGCGGCTCACCCCGACCAACCCGCCGCACCGTTCCGTCCGGCGCTTCCAGCGTGAAGGGGGTGCCGGGGTCTCCGATCCGGTCGAGGAAGCGGTTCAGTCGGTCGAACGGGGCCTGTGCCGCCATATCGGTTTCTCCGTCAAGACCCTTCGCGTGGCGCCAACGGTCGAAGGTCAGTGGCATTCGAATGGCATGATTTTTAGCAAGAATCGAAGGGCTCGTCAGGACCGAAGCCGTCGTCCCATGAGCCAGAGTTAGAGTGCGAGGACCGGGCAGGCACCGATGATGGCGTGGTGCATCGTGTGGGCATCGAGGGCACTGGTGGCCGCAGCGGTCAAGGCCCTCGGCGGCATAGGTGGCGGCGGCGGCAGTGGCGGCGGGATTGCTGGTGGGGATTGGCCGGTCTGCGTCCCGACGAGGTTCCCGCCATCCTGCAGCGCGGCGAGATGGTGCTGTCGCGCTCCCAGCTCGCCGCGATGGGCTCGGCCCGCGACACGCGCCCGCCCGTCAATGTCGTGATGAACATTACCACGCCCGATGCGAAGAGCTTCCGCTACGCCCAGGGGCAGATCGCCGCCGACGCCGCCCGCGCCATGGACCGGGCGCGGCGCACTCTCTGACGGGGCGGGCCCATGACCGGGTTTCACGAGGTGCAGTTCCCGCCCGACATTTCCGATGAGGCATCGGGTGGACCCGGGTATTCGACCACGGTCGTCACCACCGTCTCCGGCCACGAACTGCGCAACGCCAACTGGGCCGCCGCGCGGGGCAACTGGGCCGCCGCGCGGGGCAACTGGAATGTCGCGCATGGCCTCAAGAGGCGGGACCAGGCAGCAGCGCTGATCGCCTTCTTCCGCGCCCGCAAGGGCCGCGCCTACGGCTTCCGCTTCAAGGACTGGACCGACTACCAGGCATTCGCACAGGCGTTGGGGCTCGGCGATGGGGCCAACAAGATCTTCCAGCTCGTCAGGCGCTATGCGAGCGGCGGCGAGATCGAGACGCGCATCATCGCCAAGCCCGTCACCACCGGCACCGTGAAGATCTATCGGGACGGTGTCGAAGCGGTGACGGGCTGGACACTGAACACCGCGACCGGGCTCGTCACCTTCACCACCGCGCCGGGCTCGGGCGTCCAGGTCATGGCGGACTTCGACTTCGACGTCCCCGTCCGTTTCGACAGCGACCAGATGGATATCACCATCGAGAGCTACCAGCTCGGCAGCTGGGGCCAGATCCAGGTAGCGGAGATCCGGCCCTAACCTGCCCAGGGATCGATCAGCGTGATTCCCGTCCCTGCGAAGTGACGGGTGTTGCGGGTGGTTACCGTGGCCTTGCGCGCGACGGCAATGCCGGCGATCTGGACATCGCGGATCTCGACCGTGCGTCCGGCTTCGCGTTGCCGTGCGGCGATGGTGGCGGCCGCATCGGCTGCTGCCTGATCGAACGCCAGAATCCGACCGTCGAAGTCCTCGGCAAGGGCACTGGCGAAAGCTTCTTCCAGAGCTTTTCGCTTGCGTCCCTTGGCCAGGATCTCGAGGCCGAAGCGGATCTCGAAGACGGTGATCGCGGTGGTCCAGATCGATTCCGGCGGCTGCGCGTCGAGCCACGCGACGACGACTGGATCAGCCTCACGGCGCATCAGGGCCGAGAGGACGTTGGTGTCAAGCAGGATCAAGAATTGAACTCGGCTGGGCGCGCCGGCTGACCGCGCAACTCGGGAATATCCTCTCCCAGCCCGATCCGGGCGAAGCGGCCTCTCAGCCGGGTGCCGAGCGGGGGCAGAGGCGCTCCTTCCTCGCGCACCGCGCTGCGAAGGATGTCGCGAACTTCCTCCTCGGTGCTGCGGCCGTGGCGGCGGGCGCGCCGCTGCAGCTTCGCCTTCACGTCATCATCCAGGTTGCGCACCACGAGTTGAGCCATCGGCATCCTCCATGTTTGATATCATGATATCGCACTCGGCCCGGAACGTGCAAGTCCTGCCGGTGGGCCGCCCGTGAAGTCGACCTCGGCGGCGCTCGCCGCGCACCTCGCGGGGCCGGTGACGACGCTGGCTACGTGCTGGCGCATCACCCGGGTCGACGGGACCGAGTTCTTCTTCACCGATCACGAGTCGCTCGTCCGGGTCAGCGGCGGAGACTTCCGCAAGGCCGTGGGACCGGCGGGCACCGGGGTCCTGGCCGAGCACGTCGAGCTGCCGTAAGCCCGAGGACCGGCAAGACCGCGGGTGAGCGAACGCGCCGGGCACACCGGTGTAACCGCGGCGGGGCGGAGCGAGGCTGCGCGGTTTTGCCCGCTCGGCCTTGCCACGCGGCGGCTGTCGATTGTCTCCAGTCGACAGCCCACCGTGTTGCTGAATCAGCAATTCCTGGCAAGCCGCCATCCCGTCTTTATTGACGGCGAAATAAATATCTGCAATGCCACATGCTTACGATGATACCCGGTCACCGAAGCAAACTCTTCAAGAATCCGCCCCTTCTCCGCCCGTCCCGCCGCGCGATACCGCACCGTCAACACCGCCACAAGGTCGTCTCGCGTCGCCATGCTCACCCGCCGCAGGTTTCGCCTCCCAGGCCATGCCCTTCGGGAGCACGCCTGGTGAGGCAACGACTTCATCTTAGGCAACAATCCTAATGAGGCCATGCGGCGGCCAAGATGGTTGACGCGCTACACACGCCTCCGCACCCCTAAGTGGGATCGCCGATTGCCGGCACCTACCCCCGTCGGCACCGATATCATCGCCTGATCGTGCCCTGGTGAACGTGGCAAAGCGCCCTTTTTTCGTATCGGCGTTGCCGATCGGGCGCTTCTCAACGGGCGAGCGGGGAGTCGTATTGGGAGCGGGGTTGAAATAGACTCTAGGCAAACCCATATCTTCCTGTAGTATTTGAACGCATTCGCTGACAAATACATGACGGCCGACATCTCGGCCTCTACACCTTTTTTTGGAGATTGCCGTGAGCAATAAATCAGAGCAGTTCCTCAACCCTTCGAAAATTACCGAGGACATCGCCAAACGACTTAAATCTTTCTCAGTTCCTGGCGTCGACGTTGAGGCGGTCATGGCCACACAGCGGCAGAACATCGAGGCGTTGGCCAACGCCAGCCGGTCGGCGCTGGATGGCGCCCACGCCGTGGGCAAGCGACAAGCCGAAATCCTCCAGGAGACCCTGACCCAAACGACGCATTCGCTGGAATCGATGACCAAGGGCGGATCACAGTTCGACATTGCCGCAAGGCAGACCGAACTGATGAAGCAAGGGTTCGAAAAGGCTCTCGGCAACATGTGTGACCTTGCCAAGATGGTCTCGACGGCGCAGGTCCACGCCGTGGATGCGATGAGCGATCGGGTCGTCCAGTCGCTCAACGAGTTGAAACAGCTGACGCTGAATCCCATCGACGCACCAGCGACAAAGCCACTGCCCACGTCGGCAGCAGCAGCGGCACCCACCCACTAATCCAGACGAGACAACTTACGGATCTCGGCATGGATCTCGTCGAGGCGGCCGCTGTCAGAAGCGGCCGTTTCGGCTTTTCTGCATCCCTGCACGGCAGTGACGTTGATTTGCGCACGTGGGTGCCGTCGCTGCGCAGGTCATGCGCCCGGACCTGGGCACAATCCTTCCACGGTTGGGCGCTGGCTTACTTGGCGACGCATTGTCGCTGCCGGTTGGTCCGCGAGGCACGACGACAAGGCAGGACTATGCTGGCATAGAGCGATCAGCCGTGCCGGACCGAGTTCTTGCCTTTGATGATGCGGTCGATCACGTCGGCGGCATCCTGGTGCGCCTGGGGGGCAGTCGCGTCGGCGATGGCGCCACGGTGCGCCGCGAAAGCGTCCTCGAGAATCGACACGGCCTCGGCTTGGTCGATGATCTTCAGGTCGGTAAGCGACAGCAGCATGGACTCACAGATGGACAGGGCAGCGAGGCCGGCGGCATTGGAGGTCATTGTGCGTACGTTCCATGCGGAGCGAGTGTCGTATAGCCTGCCAAGCCGTGCTCCGAAAGACGACCCAACGATGCATGGTACACCCCAGTTCCCTGACTGAAACTGATGTGTGATAGTCGGTGCTTGGCGTTTTTTGGCGCGCAGGCATGGGACGCTCAGGGGCCCGGTATGTCTCCCGTGAACTCCCCGTTGGCGAAGAAACTGAACAGCTTTGCCCCGTTGTCGCCGGACGAGCTGACGTGCCTTGCCGATTTGCAAGCCCGGCGCCGCACCGTCGCGGCCATGACGGAGATCGTCCACGAAGGGCAAACCGATCATCGAGCCTGGATCCTGCAGGAGGGGTGGGCCAACTGCTACAAGTTGGTCCCCAACGGCGGCCGCCAGATCATCGGCTTTCCACTGCCGGGTGATTTCATGGGGCTGCGCAGCATCCTGCTGCGGACCTCCGATCATTCCTTCGCGAGCCTGACCGACGCCGTCGTCACCGAAGTTCCAAAGCACCGGATCGACGAGATCTTCCAGGCGTTCCCGCGGCTCGCCACCTCCATTCTGTGGGCGATGTCACGCGACGAGGCGATGGTGGTCGAGCACCTGGTCAGCCTCGGCCGACGCACCGCGATCGAAGGGCTGGCCCATCTTTTTCTCGAACTGGGACAACGGCTGAGCTTGGTCGACCTGGTGTCGGGCAGCGGCTTCGCCTGCCCGCTCAATCAGTACGTCCTGGCCGACGCGCTCGGCCTCTCCGCCGTGCACGTCAATCGTGTCCTCCGGCAGCTGCGCGAGCGGGGGCTGGTCTCGGTCAAGGCCCATCAGGTGATCATTCACGATCTCGACGGCCTGCGGGAGCTCGCGGGATATGACAGCACCTACCTCAACGGCGATCGACCGGCGCGCTGACCACCGACGATCATCATCCGGACCCTGCCACGGCCGATCACAATTCAGCCCCGCTGACCTGGGTTCGTGCGACAGCAGCGCATTTGCATCAGCGCACTTGCATTGCACATTCCGACGATTGCGGGCGGGTCGCCGTTCCAATCGCGGGACCACGGCGCGACATGTTCCTCAGATCCTGACCTGTGTAAGTGCGCGCCGTCCGTGCTGCCCATAATCTGCAGATCGGCATGACGATCTGCCATGCCGGACGACCGGCGAGGGGTCAGACGAGTGGACTTCATGAGCGGCATCCTCTCCCCGATCCCGCTGATCTCCCTCTCGTGACGCCGGCTCTGCCGGTCACCCGCCGAGCACGCCTGTGGGGGTGTGCCTCCACAAACCCCCGCTGGGTCGTTCCCATCACTGCCCGTGGTTATGGAGGATCGAGGATATGCGATGCTGAATGCTCCAGACGCTGCGCGGCGATTGGCGGGGTCCGGCCCTGATACCAATGCACGCGCCCTACACGGGGAAGACAAGTCCTTCGGGTCGCCCGCAAGTGTTTTGCCAGGCGTCCTTGCCGCGCCCCACTCCCGGTCATCGCCAGACGAGCGGGCTCTCCGCCCGGCGGGCGCGAGGGCCGTGGCGCGGTTGCCGCCCGAGGGCTTGCAACACGTCCGATCCGACGATCTGGCGCCGGGTCGGACGTCAATTCGCGCGGTGACATCGCGATATCGCTCGCCCAGCCTGGCGATCAGCGTTGGCCAGATTGCCAGCTCGTTCCTGCCGTGCCTCGCGCTCTTTGCGCTGATGCACGTCACACTGGACGTCAGCTCCTGGATCACGGCGGCATTGGCGGTGGTGACCGCAGGCTTCATCGTCCGGATCTTCATCATCCAGCATGATTGCGGACACGGCTCGTTCTTCCGCTCGCGACGGGCCAACGACGTGGTCGGCATGCTTTGCAGCCTGTTCACCTTGGTGCCCTACAGCATGTGGCGGCGTCAGCACTCCGGTCACCACGCCCACTGGAATGAGCTCGACCACAGGATGAGCGGAATCGATATCTACTCGACCTGCCTCACCGTGGACGAATACCGAGCCCTGTCCCGGTGGCGACGCGTCGTCTGGCGGATCATGCTGCATCCCGCCGTTTCGCTACTACTGCTACCGCCCCTGGTGTTTTTCGTCATCTTCCGGCTGCCGTTCGATGCGCCCCGATCCTGGCGGCACGAACGTCGGGCCGTGTACGCCACCAATCTCGCGCTGCTGATCCTGTTTGCTGCCCTGGGTACCGGTCTGGGGTTCGGAAACGTGCTGCTCGTGCATCTGCCGACCTCGATCATCGCCTCGGTGATCGGCGTGTGGCTGTTTTCCGTGCAACACCGGTTCGAAGGATCGCGCTGGGCGCGCCACGACGCGTGGACGCCGATGGCGGCCTCGCTGCGGGGCAGTTCGTATCTTCACCTGCCGCGGATTCTGCAATGGTTCACCGGCAACATCGGCTTTCATCACGTCCACCATCTCGACCCGAAGGTGCCGAACTATCGCCTCGAAGCGTGCCATCGCGCCCATCCCGCGTTTGCGTGCGCACCGACCCTGACCCTGGCGCACGGCGGCTTGCTGAGCTCACAGTACTGCCTCTGGGATGAACGGGCCAACAGGTTGGTGAAAATTCAAGACGCATGATTCTTTACTGTTTGTTGTTGGGGTAGATGTAGATTTTATTATTTACAGCTCCGTTTTTTATTTTTGTTGCTTGTGCTTAGTCGTCACCTTTCTCTTTTCCGCAAAGGGAGTCCCGGTCGTCAATGGAAAAGGAACCAAATTCTTGAAAGACCCGCCTTCCTATTTCGCCGGCGCTAAAGGCGCCTTTGACACGCCTTCGCATAACAACGACACAGAGGCTGAGGGACCCGCCGAGATGATCCAGGGTGCGGAGCGGAGTGCCGTCAGCAGCGCGAAGGACAGGGGTCGTGCGATCGAGACCTGGGAAAACGAAGGAGGTGCCGGAGGCGAAGTCAGCTGATCGCGAGGGATGGTGACATCTCCACAAAAGGCAGCGCATCGACAGACAGGCATCGAGCGCTTTGATGGCAACTTCTTATGCTGATACCCCTCGCAGACTCACCCCTTGCAGAAAAATGCGCCTAGCAGATTAACCTAAGTTAGTGCGCCTCTCTCAATTATGTCTGAAACTATTGGATGTTTATGTACGGTCTGCCCCGCCCCCCCCCGGCGGGGGGGGGTATGCTGTCGGATGCGAATCGTGCTTTCGGCCATTCAGGAGCACACGGTCACGAAAAGTCTGTTGTTCGTCGGCGGCGTAGAGTTTCTCACAGCAGTCGTCCTCGCGGTGCCGGTGCGGGGCTTGATCATCTGGTTCATGGCGGGACCGCGTAGCATGAAGGCAATGGCCTGAGAGCAGTCACATCCTTTTTTTCAGTCAGATACCAGAAACCGTCAAGAACAATGTAGCCTAACGATAAACAAGGAGCGCAACATGCCGTTAATTACTGTTATAGTTGTCTTGATCGTGGTCGGTGTATTGCTGTGGGCGGTCAATGCGTACATACCGATGGACAGCAAGATAAAAACTATCCTGAATGTCGTAGTTGTAATTGCAGTCATACTCTGGCTGCTCAGCGCATTCGGCGTGCTCGGATCGCTTGATACAATCAGAGTCGGCTGACAACGACGTCTGACTTAACGCGAGGAGGTCTGGTCATGGATAAGGATCGCATCAAAGGCTCGCTCAAGCAGGTTTCTGGCAGCATCAAGGAAGCCGCTGGCAAGGTATTTGGAGATAAGAAAACGGAAATCAAAGGCAAAGCGGAGAAAACCGAGGGCGAGATCCAGAATGCCGCTGGTCGCTTCAAGGATATTGTGCGTAAACCCTTCGACAAGACGTAAATGAGGCAGCCTGCGGCTCCCCTGAATCCATCGCTCAGCGTGACTTTACAGGAAGTTTAGGCTTACTGGATGCATGGCGGCGACGGACAAAAAATGAGAAACGTTGGCGCGGCCAAGCACATTACGCATATAAGGGAATATAATAATGAGCTCGATACGGCTTTTTCTCTGTCTTGCGATCGTCGGATTGCTTGCCGCGCCGATGGCGGCCTGTACTGGTTCTCGGACGAGCCAGAGTTCAGGTGAGTACATCGATGATTTGGTCATCAGCAACAAGGTGCGCGGCCAGCTCTTGGGCGACAGGGAGCTGAACATCACCCAGATCGATGTCGAGACTTTCAAGGGTGTGGTCCAGCTGAGCGGCTTTG
>REEP01000131.1 GCA_007695045.1 Rhodospirillales bacterium
CCATGGCGCAGCTTCGAGGCCGTCGAATACGCAACCCTCGAATGGGTCGACTGGTTCAACAACCGCCGCCTGCTGGAGCCGATCGGGAACATCCCGCCAGCCGAAGCCGAGGCCAACTTCTATGCAGCTCTGGAAACCGAACCCTTGGCCGCGTAACTAAACGAAATCAGCCTCCGGCAAACCCGGCGCGGTTCAGACTGACGAGTGTGGTTGCCACCTCAAGCCGGAACTCAGAAGCACCCGGCGACTTTATGGCATGGTAAGTAGCAAGTTTAAGGCGCTCTGATGCAAGTTCGGCAACTCGCCGTTTGCTACGGATCAAGCGGCGTACCTGCCCATCCTTCGCGCGAAGAAACGCGACCATGCGCTCCTGCTCTTCGCGCGGTGGACAGGGGAAAGCGATGTCGAGAAACTTGTCCGGGTAGAGGCGCAGACGCGACGACCGAATGCCCGTCGACCGGCAGATGTACTCGTAGCGCAGCATCGGCGTGCGCAGGAGGTAGTCGAGGTATTCAGGTATGAAGTCAGTATCGTTGAGGGGGCGATAAACGCCGTAGGCTGGGCTGACGATGCCGACGTCTCTCGAGACGCCAAGTGCGGACATCCAGGCCCACATCGTGTTGATGACGATGTCGTTCCGCCGGGCAAGCTTGTGCCCGACATAGGATTCTGCCTTGAACATAGTGACGTTTTTCTGGCTCCGCGGTGTCACGCCGGTCGTGTGCGACACCGAAAGCAGCTCTTCCTCACCGGTCTGCGACCGCTCGTCGATCTCGCGGAAGAAGAACTTGCCGCGCTTCTCCACCCAGTGGTCGGGAATCTCGCCAAGCCAGTGAACGCGTGCCGGTCGGTATGAGGGGTAGCCGTGCAACGCCTCCATCCTACAGCCCCTCGAAGTAGGTCTTGATCTTCGACGCCATCAAGTGGCGGCGCATCTCAAGGAAATCGCCGAAGTCGGGGATCACGCCGTCGAGCATCGTTTCGGGCAGGCAGCTCATCGAGAGGTTGGCGCGCAATTCGTCCAAGGTGGTGATGCCGCCGTACTTCTTGACCCCGCCGTCGCACTGGTCGGCCAGCTCGGCGAAGTAGATCTCGGGCGCCTTGTCGCCGATGACAATGTTGATCTCGCTCTGGGCTAGCACAAAGTTGGCGATCTGGTTGTACCGCCCCCGCGCCATGCCCTGCTTCTTCAGGTGGTTGCGCGGGTAGACGTGGTGAACGTCGCTGCGGTTCAGCAGCAGGTCGCGGACCGTGATGTCACGCGACAGGAAGCCGAGGTCGCCGAGCTTCGCCTGGGCCGCCTGATAGACGAGGAAGTAGGGGCTCGAAGCCGACGACGTCTCCATCTCCTGCGGCAGCAAGGTGCTCCAGAAGCTGTCCGGCAGTTCGGCGTCGATGACCGCTTCGCAATAGGCCGTGAGGCCACGCGCCTCGATCTGGCGGATATCGAAGTCGAAGGCGGTCTCGGGGCTGCCCGAATAGCGGCCACGAAGCAGGGACATGACATACCAGCGCCGCACCAGCCGCTCGATGTCCGCCGCCGGCATGCCCTCCGCCCGTCCGCGCAGATAGAGGATATAGGCGAAATTGATCGCGTTCTGGCTCCGGATCAGGCTGGACGTGATGAAGCCCGCCGACCGCAGGATCATTGTCAGGCGGTCGAAGTGCGTCT
This sequence comes from Rhodospirillales bacterium, assembly GCA_007695045.1. Taxonomy (GTDB): domain Bacteria; phylum Pseudomonadota; class Alphaproteobacteria; order Rhodospirillales; family Defluviicoccaceae; genus REEP01. The sequence goes on from REEP01000131.1 coordinate 1,673, forward strand.
TGTTGATGAAGTTGAGGACGCCTGTCTTGAGACGGGCGAACGCCTCCTCGGCGACGGCCTCCTCGTACTGCTTGGTCTCGAAGTTTCGTCCTGACAGCAGGGCGACCAGGTCCTGAAGCTTCCCGCGCCGGAATTCGGACGTGAAGGCCACGCGCAGCATGTCGGTGTAGGAGGGGTCGTACAGGTCGTCGTTGACGTCCTTGAGCCACCGCATCTTCGGCAGAAACTCGGAAGCGGCGAACGCCTTGTCGCCCTTCTCGATGCGGGAGAGAAATTCGGGCGCGACGGCCAGATGGCAGAAATAGTCGATGGCCTTGCGCAGCATGTTGCCGCCATAGGTGTCGTTCGCCGCGATCTTCGACATGGCGAAGTCCGCCTGGCTGAGCGACGCGCCCGCAGAGTTCACGCGGATGAAAATCTCTGTCACCGTTTCGATGTCGAGGTCCTCGGCCAGCTCGATGATGCCGACGTGGTTGTTGATGACCTTGCGGACCCGTTCGAGGATGCGGGAGACCTGCTTCCGATCGGCGGCGGGGTTACGCTCGGAGTAGTCGTCGGTCAGCTCGGTCAAGCTGGCGTCCGGCGAGAAGACCGCGGCAAGATCGGGAATCCAGGCGGCGTCTTTCCGGATGGCCGGGTTCGACACCTCGAACCGCTCCTCGACGGGATGGAAGGCGATCCTGATCCGGACCGTCTCATAGTCCTTCGTCAGCACCTCTTGCCCCAGAAGGGCCGCCATGAGCGCGGTGACCCGCTGTTGCCCGTCAATGAGGATGCGCTTGCCCGACGACGTCGTGCCGTCCTTCAGCCTGACCGAGGGATTGCGCCAGGCGATGAGATAGCCGACCGGATAGCCCTGATAGAGGGAGTCGAGCAGGTTGCGGACTTTGGTCGCGTCCCACACGAAGGGGCGCTGGATCTCGGGGATCGCGATCTCCCCCGACTTCACCCAGGTCAGGAGCGTCTCGATGGGGTGCGGCGTGACCGAGTAGCGTTGCGTCGCCATGCTCAGTGCCCTCCCACGAGGACCTCTTCGAGCAGGCCCTCCGTCTCCTTCTCCAGCGCGCGGATGTCCGCCTCAATCTCATCGAGCGTGCGCAAGGGTTGCGGCTTGTAGAAATGCCGCGTGAAGGAGATTTCGTATCCGATCACCGTCTTCGATTCATCGATCCAGGCATCGGAGGCGTGCGGCAGCACTTCGCGCCGGAAGAAGGCTTCGATGCCGCCGTCTTCGAGGAACGGCACCTGTTCGGTATCTCTCAGCTCGGTGTCGGGCTCATATTCGACGACGGCGGCTTTGCCGCCTATCGTCATGTGGTAGCTGCCGTACAGCGCCTCATGCGCTGCATCCGCTCCTGCCTTTGGCTTCGACGTCTTGCGGATGACCGGTTCCGCCGAGGCGTCCTTCTGGCCGAGCGCCGACATGAGCAGTTTTTGGCGCTTCGCCGTCATGCGAACACCCAGTTCGCTGGCGGCATCCTCCACCTCGGTCGTGAAAGCGTTGAAATCCATGTGCGGACCGGGGCCGCTGGCCTCAGCCACGGCCTCGACGGCGCGCACCAGGTCCTGTTCTCCCGCCTCAGCGCAAGCCTTGCGGAAGGCCCGCAAGCGGCCATCCGACAGCTCCGTCTTCAAGCGCAAGGGACGATCGACCGTGATTTTCCAATAGCCGAACGCAGCATTCGGGAAGATTTTCGATGTCTCGTCCTCCTTTGACTGGAGGAACGCCTCACAGATGCGGGTGATATCGTCAGGCGCGAGTTCGCAATTCTTCTTCCCGAGGTTCTTTCTGAGCGGCTTGAACCAGGACGTGGCGTCGATGAGCTGTACCTTGCCCTTCCGGTTCTCCGCCTTGCGATTGCTCAGGACCCAGATGTAGGTCGCGATACCTGTGTTGTAGAAGATGTTCAGCGGCAGGGCGATAATGGCTTCAAGCCAATCGTTCTCGATCACCCAGCGGCGGACGTTGCTTTCGCCCGAGCCTGCGTCCCCGGTGAAGAGCGAGGAGCCGTTGTGCACCTCGGCAATCCGGCTACCGAGCGGTGACGCCGTCTTCATCTTGCTCAGCAGGTTCGCCAGAAAAACCATCTGGCCGTCGCTTGAGCGCGTGATCAGGCTGTACTCGGGATCGCCACCATGCTCGATGACGAAACGGGGGTCCCGAAGGTCCTTCTTTCCCCCCATCCGCTCCAGGTCGGTCTTCCACGACTTACCGTAAGGCGGGTTGGAGAGCATAAAATCGAATTCACGCGACGGAAAAGCATCCGATGACAGCGTCGAGCCGAACCTCATATTCTCGGCTTCAACGCCTTCCCCCTTCAGGATCAGGTCGGCCTTGCTGATGGCGAAGGTTTCGGGCTGCGATTCCTGTCCGTAGAGGTGGACCGAAACCTCCTTCCCGTGATCGGTAGCCAGTTTGACGAGCGTCTCTTCCGCCACCGTCAGCATGCCGCCCGTACCGCAGGCACCGTCATAGACGAGATAAGTGCCGGACTGGATGTCGTCGGCGATCGGCATGAAGATGAGGTACGCCATGAGCTCCACCACGTCGCGCGGGGTGAAGTGCTCGCCAGCCTCCTCATTGTTCTCTTCGTTGAACCGACGGATCAGCTCCTCGAAAATCGTCCCCATCGAATGGTTGTCGAGGCCCGGCAACCGCACCGTGCCGTCCGTATGCAGCACCGGTTTCGGACTGAGATTGACCGAGGGATCGAGGAACTTTTCGATCAAGAAGCCGAGCACATCGGCTTCGATGAGCGTCGGGATTTGATTGCGAAACTTGAACTTGTCCAAAACTTCCTGGACGTTAGGCGAAAATCCGTCGAGATATGCCTCGAAGTCGGCCTTGAGCTGCTGACGCCGCGCGCGGGACGCGAGGTCTCTCAGCCGGAATTGCGAGGTGTTGTAGAACGCCTCGCCGGAAGCTTGGCACAGCGCCGCGTGCTGGTTCGCCACGCCTGCTTTGTCGAGCTGGACCTTCATCGACAGCACCGCGTCCTTGGTCGGCTCAAGTACCGCGTCGAGACGACGTATCACCGTCATCGGCAGGATGACGTCGCGATACTTGCCGCGCACATAGACATCCCGAAGAACATCGTCGGCAATGTTCCAAATGAAATTGCTGATGTTGAGATTGCTCACGATGCCCCCTTCGGCTTCAACTTCTTATCGCCCGTTACCGAGCTCGCGCTTCTCGTAGACTGTCGTTATCCGCGCGCCGTCCCAGACGTAGCAAAGGTGTCGCTCTTGCCGTGCGTTGGAGAGCAGGGGCGGGCGAAACACGGCCACGCATTCCCCGCCATCGCGCCGCACACTGTCGTAGGCGACGCCGTTCGAGCCGTCTTTGCGCAGCGACTTCGCCAGGTGCTGGGCCGCAGCGTAGTTGTCGTTGTGATAGACGAGCGGATAGGCGGCTTTCTGTCCCCTCAGGTCGTGGAGATCGCCCGCGAGGTCGATGACATAGACCCGCATGTCGAGTTCCATGTGCGCCTGTGCGGTGGCCAGCATGAAGCGCTCGCGGTGGTACCTCGTCTCGGCGATGGCCGTCTCTAGGTCGTTGGCGGCGTAGAAAACGCCGAAAGTCCCGTCAGTGAATCGGCTCCCATCGGGATTGAGGTGCGTGAAAGCCGCCATGATGATGCTGGTGCCGGGGCCGGTGATCCGGTCCTCCGGCGGCACGAGGCTGATTTCGCCCACTTCATCGCGCAGACGAGGGTTGGTGAGCGACTCCAGCTCGAAAATGGCTTCGAGGTCGTCCGGTTCGGTCACCCGCTCGAACAGCTGAATTGGCGGAAACCGGCTGGGAATGATCCGCCAGCACGGCTTCCAGTCGATGCGGGCGACCGGCAGCGTCATGCCCAACCGCCTCGCTGGGCGTCGAGGTACTGCCGTACGACGAACAGGTCCGCGACCTGGCCTGACAGCATCCGGTCGAGCGCCGACTTGCCGGCGAAGAGGGGGGCCTGGTTCGGTCGCTTGACCCAAGCGTCAGCGGCCGTCTCGTCGGGTAGCAGGATCTGAAGCGCCTTGTAGACGCCCAGGATGTACGAAATGCGCTCCAGCGTGTCCTTGGGCAGCGCGGTGTTCGGGTCCTTCTTCCACTTGAAGAACGTCGAGCGCGCCGTCACGCCGAGAAGCGTCATTTGCTCGTCGACCGACAGGTCCCATAGCTCGGCAATGCGAAAGAACGTCCGCAGCGCCGGGCCGGAAAGGCCTTTGCGATCAATCGCAGGTGCTGGTTGTCCGTGCGCAGCCATGGCTGGCCTCCAATAGTGGGTTACATGCTTAGTATGGTCCATATATGGACTTTATGCAAGGGGTGTGTGCAAACGAAAGAAGCCCCGCACGAGGGCGGGGCTTCAGTCGTCGATCAAGGCCCTGTCAGGCCGCGGGCTTCAACCGCCTTGGAGCCATGCGCTGGCCCTCCAGCCACTTGTTGAATTCGGCGCGGTCGATATAGACGCGGCCACCGATCTTCAGCAGCGCAGGCTTCAATCCATTCGTTTCCGCATGGAATATCCACCAGCGCAGCGTGGCTTCCGTGATGAACGGCGCTTCCGCCGCTACCTGCTTCACGGTCGCCAGGTCCCTGTAGTCAACCATGGGTTACCTCATGGTCTCGGGGCCTATAAAGGAGCAGGAACCTTTCTTATGCCTCAGAACAGCTTCTCGTTCAATTGCGTGACCACGCCCTTGACATGGCTCTCGGACAGGTGCGCGTAGCGGCGTACCATCTGAAGCGTCCGATGCCCGAGGATGTCGGCGATCTCCACGAGGCTCGCGCCGTTCATGGCGAGGTAGCTCGCCGTCGAGTGCCGCAGGTCATGGAAGCGGAAATCCTCCAGCCTGGCCGCATCCCGCGCATTCTCCCATGCCTTGCGGATGTCGATGGGCTCCAGCCCGTCCCGGCGCGGGAACAGCCAGCGCGTCTTGGGTGCTCCCTCCAGAGCATCGTAGAAGGCAGTCACCTTGGCGATCTGGCCTTCGAGGACGGTGCGCAGGTGCATAACCACGGGCACGGCGCGCGTGTCGCCGTTCTTGGTGTCCCGGAGGATGGCCGTGTCGCGGGCTAGGTCGAGGTCCGACAGCGTCAGGCCAAGGATTTCGCCCTTCCGCGCGCCCGTGGACAGGGCGAAGACCACGACGGCGTAGAGGTGTTCATTGTCGCTGGCCTTGCAGGCGTCCAGCAGCCGCTTGCGCTCTTCGTCGCTCAAGAACCGCGTGCGCTCGTTCCTGATCTTCGTGATCCGGTTGACGCCATCGAGCGGACTCGACCCGGTCCAGCCCCACTGGGCGGCATACTTGAACAGCATGGCCAGCGTGTCGCGGTAGTGCTTCAGCGTCTTCGGGCTCTTCGGCCGGGGCGGCTTCTTCGGCTTCTCGCCGTCGACCAGCTTACGCCGCCCGTCGCCCGCCGCCGCCAGCTCGCCCATCTTCTCGCTGATCATGTCCGCCGTGATGTAGGCCAGCGCGTAGCGCCCAAGCTCACGCTCCCAATGGGCGACGAACGACGCTTCGGCCCGCTTGGTCGTCTCCGCCCGGTGGACGAAGACTTCCTTGCGGAACCGGTCGATCACGTCCTGGAGCGTTTTGCTCGCCGCCGTGCGGATAACGTTCTTGAACTCACCCTTGCGGATGCCTGTTTCGGTCTCCTGCGCCCACTGTTTGGCGTCCGTCAGGCGCTTGAAGGTCCGCACCTGGTCAGGGAAGCCCTTCATGCGGACCATGACCCGGTAGGACGGGCCTTTCTTGCCTTCGCGCTTCTGGATCGTCGCCATGGAATGCCTCGGGAACCGAGAGAACGGGCGGAGCGCCCAACCCGTTTTTGGCACATTTTTGGCACAGTGAGAACCAAAAACTCTCAACAACAGCCTGAAGGGCGCTACAGGAAAGCAACGCGTTATCAGTCTTCTGTGTGTTGAGAATCGTTGGCGTAGTGTGCCAGAAATGGGTTTTCGCTTGGCTCATAACCTGAAGGTCGCAGGTTCAAATCCTGCCCCCGCAACCAAACCAGCCATTGAAAAACAATGCCAATATAAAGCGCCCCTGCCAGCCGGTCGGGGCGCTTTGGCGTTTCGGGGACAATATGGGGACAACTCCGGCCAACTCACGCCAACAGGCGGGACGGTGCATTATCGCTCGCCCCATTCCCGGAAAAGCCCGATACTGTGGGCGAACGATGACGGGGCACAGCGTTTAGAAGGCACGATAAGGCGCACGCTCTGGCCCGTTGGCGCGATCAAGCGCCTGCCTGATGGGGGACAGATGGGGCGACATGCGAACGCAAAAGATGACCAAGCCTGAAAAGCTGACCGTGACGGCATCCACGATTTTTGAGGGGGACGCGCTGACCGTGCTGCGGCGGCTGCCGGATCGCTCCGTGCAAACGGTCATAACCTCGCCGCCCTATTCGGGCCTGCGGGATTACAGCATACCCGATCAACTCGGCCTTGAAGGGACGTTGCCCTAGTACGTCAACGCG
>REEP01000122.1 GCA_007695045.1 Rhodospirillales bacterium
GCTCTCATGTCACCCTATATCTGGTAGGACCGGACCCTCAGGGATAAGCCTCTCGCTCGGAATGCCCGCACGCTTGCCGCTGTCGACCTCGGCCTTCTTAACCCAGTCGTTCAGGGTCTGCGGCGTGCAGCCAATCTTCGCCGCGATCGACATCACCGCCTGCCAGCGCGACGGATATTGGGCCTCGTTGTCGAGAACCAGCCGCACGGCCCGCTCACGCACTTCGGGAGAAAACTTGTTCGTGGTCTTGCTCATGATGCTCCATCCTACTCAAGAGTTGGAGCCTCCGGCAAACCCGGCGCGGTTCAGTCGCGACTTTCGAGCTGAAGAACAGCCTGACCAAGCAGACGGTCGAAGACGCGATCGAGCAATACAAGCGGGATCGGGACCCGAAGGAGCTGCTTCTCCAGTTCGGCCGCTGCGTGGTGCATTTCGCCGTGGACGATCACGAGGTGCGGATGTGCACGCACCTGAAGGGCAAGGCGTCCTGGTTCCTGCCGTTCAACAAGGGCTGGAACGACGGCGCGGGCAACCCGCCAAACCCTCACGGGCTGAAGACCGACTACCTCTGGAAGGAATACCTGACGAAGCGGAACCTCACCGACATTCTGGAAAATTACGCCCAGGTGGTCGAGGAGGTCGACGAGCGCGGCAAGAAGAAGCCACCGAAGCAGGTCTTCCCGCGGTTCCATCAGCTGGACGTAGTGCGCAAGCTGCTGGCCGATGCCAAAGCCCAGGGCGCGGGCAAGCGCTACCTGATCCAGCACTCGGCCGGCTCGGGCAAGAGCAACTCGATTGCCTGGCTCGCCCACCAGCTGATCGGGCTGGAGACCGGGGGCAGGACGACTTTTGACTCTGTCATCGTGGTCACCGACCGGCGCGTGCTGGACAAGCAAATTCGGGACACGATCAAGCAGTTCGCTCAAGTGTCATCTGTCGTGGGCCACGCCGAGAAGTCGGGCGACCTGCGGGCATTCCTGACGGCGGGTAAGAAGATCATCATCACCACGGTCCAGAAATTCCCCTTCATCCTCGATGAAATCGGGGACGAGCACCGCAGGCGAACCTTCGCCATCATCATCGACGAGGCCCATTCCAGCCAAGGCGGCCGCACCGCCGCGAAGATGAACATCGCTCTCGCCGCGAATGGCGCGGAAGAGGAAGAGGAGACGGTCGAGGACGCCATCAACCGCCTGATGGAAGCGCGGAAGGTGTTGCCGAACGCGAGCTATTTCGCGTTCACGGCCACGCCCAAGAACAAGACACTGGAGGTGTTCGGCGCGCCTGTCCCCGAGGGGAACAAGGTCAAGCACGTGCCATTCCATAGCTACACGATGAAGCAGGCGATCCAGGAGGGCTTCATCCTCGATGTGCTGAAGCACTACACACCGGTCGACAGCTATTACCGGCTGATGAAGACAGTGGAGGACGATCCCCAGTTCGACACCAAGCGTGCGCAGAAGAAACTGCGCAGTACGTTGAATCCCATGACCATGCGATCCGCAAGAAAGCCGAGATCATGGTCGATCACTTCCACGACCAGGTTATGGCCCACCGCAAGATCGGTGGAGCGGCCCGTGCGATGGTCATAACCAACGGAATTCAGCGGGCTATCCAGTACTTTCACGCGTTCCAGGCTTACCTGAAGGAGCGCAAGAGCCCGCACCAGCCCATCGTCGCTTTCTCGGGCGAGCATGAATACGGGGGCCAGAAGGTCACTGAAGCGACCCTGAACGGCTTCCCGAGCAGTCAGATTGAGGAGCTGATCCAGAAGGACCCGTACCGCTTCCTGATCGTCGCGGACAAGTTCCAGACCGGCTATGACGAGCCCCTGTTGCACACGATGTACGTGGACAAGACGCTGTCCGGCGTGAAGGCGGTGCAAACATTGTCGCGGTTGAACCGGGCGCATCCACAGAAGCACGATACCTTCGTACTCGACTTCATGAACGATTTCGTGGCGATCAAGACGTCGTTCGAGCCGTATTACCGAACCACGATCCTGAGCGAGGAAACCGACCCCAACAAGCTCCACGACCTGAAGGCGGCATTGGATGGGTATCAGGTCTACGCCTGGGATCAGGTGGACGACTTGGTGGCGCTTTACCTGAGCGGCGCAGACCGGGACAAGCTCGACCCGATCCTCGACGCCTGTGTCGCGGTCTACAAGACTGACCTCGACGAGGATGGGCAGGTCGATTTCAAGGGCAAGGCCAAGGCGTTTACGAGGACCTACGGCTTCCTGGCGGCGATCCTTCCCTACAGCAATGCGGATTGGGAGAAGCTGTCGATCTTCCTGAATTTCCTGATACCCAAGCTCCCGGCCCCAGAGGAACAAGACCTCTCGAAAGGTATCCTCGAAGCGATCGACATGGATAGCTACCGCGTCGAGGCGCAGGCCGCGATGGCCATCGTGCTGCCCGACACCGACGCCGAGATCGGTCCGGTGCCTGCCGCCGGTGGTGGGCGCAAGCCCGAGCCGGAGCTCGATCTGCTGAGCAATATCCTCAAGACCTTCAACGAGATGTTCGGGAACATCGACTGGAAGGATCGGGACAAGATCGGGAAAGTGATCGCCGAAGAGCTTCCAGCCAAGGTCTCATCCGACAGGGCGTATCAGAACGCCATGAAGAACTCTGACAAGCAGAACGCGCGCATCGAGCACGACAAGGCGCTCGAACGGGCTGTCATCGAACTACTTTCCGACCATACGGAGCTCTTCAAGCAGTTCAGCGACAATCCGTCGTTCAGAAAATGGCTGGCGGAGACCATCTTCGCAGCCACCTATTCGGATGCATCGTAAAGGATCATGCGACGCCGTCGCGCACGGCGCCACGTCCGCCTGGCAGGTGCCGATAGAGGGTCGCGACCGAGACGCCAAGCTCTCGCGCCACATCGTCCATGGTGATAGCCGCATCGGTCAGCATGCCCTTGGCCATCGCGATCTTCTTCGTCGTCATCTGCTTGGGCCTGCCGCCCTTCCGGCCGCGAGCGCGCGAGGCAGCGAGGCCAGCCATCGTCCGCTCCTTGATGATGCTGCGCTCGAACTCAGCCAGCGCGCCAAAGACGTGGAAGACGAACCGACCGCCGGCCCCGCTTGTGTCGATGGCCTCAGTCAGGCTGCGGAACGCGATGCCTCGCGCCTGGAGCATCTCCACCGTCTCGATGAGCTGCTTCAAGGACCGCGACAGCCGGTCGAGCTTCCAGACCACGAGCGTGTCGCCCTCGCGGGCGTACTCAAGCGCCGCCTTCAGCTGGGGTCGTTCCCGCTGCGCGCCGGAGGCTTGCTCGACGAACACTTTCTCGCACCCGGCCTGCGTCAGAGCGTCGAGCTGGAGCTCGGGCTTCTGGTCGAGCGTGGATGTGCGGGCATAACCGATGAGCATGCATGTCCTCTCAAAACTCAAGCGATGATAACAGAAATGAGAGGTTGGTTGCGAGAGGCTTTTTTGATAGCCTGAAGCGGTGAGAGGTGCTTCGACGCCCCGGCGCGGCGTCGGTCCCCTCAAAAACGGACGGTTTTGTGAGGCAGTTCGACAGCCTCCAACGCCGCCGCCGTTTCATCGAAACCACTCCGCCGTGCCTCATCCGCCAGATACCGGATGCAGCAGGCCAGCCTGTCGGCCTCGATGCGGGAGGGCCGGTCGCCGCCATGCGGCGGCGACGCGGGCCATTCGGTGTCGTGCGTCATGCGGCGACCCTCCCTTGATCGATCTCGTCCAAGTTGGCGATGATCGGCGCGGCGGCGCCAGCGCGGTCGCGGACCCGCCCGAGGTAGGCCAGAGACACCTCCAGCCATTCGGCGGCCGCGGTGTCCGTCCCGGTCTCCATCGTTCCGCCCAGGCGGGTGGGGTTCCATCCGGCGCGGCGCATGATCGGCTCCATGCGGATGTCCGATACCGACACATAACCGCGCAGTCCGATGAAGAGGCCAAATTCCAGCATGCCCGCCATGAGGATCGCGGCGATGTTCGCCGGCGCAGTGGCCGGGTCGGCGCAGAAGCGGGTGCTCTCCCAGACATCGGCCGCGCGCGGCATCTCTCCGTCGACGAGCTCGGGAAACACGTCGGCCAGAAGATTGGGGCCGGTCGTCGGCAGAAGTCGGGTGCAGGCGTTCACGCGGTCGTCCGGCCCGTAGTGAACGAGGTAGTGCGCCTCGGGCAGGTCGAACTGGTCGAGCTCCAGGCCGTTGACGACATTGACGTTCCAACCGAGCCTCTCGCTGAACACGGCGCGGCGAAGCTGGTGCATGGATGCGAGCGCATCCCAATGCAGGTGTGCGTTCTCTTTCGTAATGATATGAAGCAATAGCTTCCCTCCCAATGTGTTTGGGAGCATTCAGCCAGAGAAAGACACGCTTGCCATCCTGTCAAACTCCACAGGTTACTGGCGAGTAAAGCGCTTTTAGGGCGAGATGATGCCTTCCATGATCGCTTTCATCGTGGCGTGATAGACGTTTGCCACGCCCATCTTGGCGCGGACGTTCGCAAGGTGAAAATAGACCGTGCGCTCCGATATCCCCAGTATCTGCGCGGTCTGCCAGGCCGACTTCCCGGCGGCGTTCCAGAGGAGGCATTCCCGCTCGCGCGGCGTCAGGCTGACAGTGGTGCGCCCCATGCGGCCAAGCGCGAGCAGCTCGCGGGCATGATTGTGGAAGGCCAAGGATAGCAGGTGTACATCCTGCCCGACGGTCGACATCAGCCGGTCGAGCCCCTTCGCGCCGTGGTCGGAAACCATGGACGTCATCGCGAGTGCGCCACGCGCACCATGGATCGGGATTCCGACTCCTTCCCCGACCCCGAACTCGGTGGCTTCCGCAAACAGGCGCCTTTGTTCCGGCGACGGCTCGATGCCGAATGACATGGCGCTCCAGGCAAAAGGCTCGACCTGCAACGGTCCATTCTGGATCACCGGATCGATGCGGTGATAGCCGCTGTCTATGTAGTGGTTGTACCAAGCATCGGAGAAGGTCGTGAGGATAAGCGGCTTCTCGTCCGGCAGTGCGTCGGTGCGAATGACCTGATAGGCCCATTCCCGAAACCCGAGGTCCCAGAGCGCCTTCGAGAAGGCAGCTTCGAGCGCCGCCACGTCCTCCACATGGCGTATCTGGTCAAGGAAGGCAATGACGGTCGGCCGAATGCGCGGCTCCTCCAAACATTGTATTTAGCCAATACTTATGCACTTCAGCAAAAATACGTGAAATAACGATTTCCGTATGTCATGATTTCCTTAAATCGTCCTTTCAACAAGAATAACAAGAAAGATCGGACATGACTCTCTTCATTGGAATCGTCTCTCAGAAAGGTGGCGTCGGCAAAAGCACGCTGGCTCGCCTCATCGCCCGCGAGTACGCGCTTGCGGGTTGGAACGTGAAGATCGCGGACCTCGATATCCAGCAGGGCACGAGCTTCAGTTGGCAGGCGAGGCGCCTTCAGCGAAGCGTCGAGCCGGTAGTGGCGGTCGAGCGCTTCGGCACCGTCGGCCAGGCCGTGAAGGCGGCGACTGGCTATGATCTGATGATCCTCGACGGCCCGCCGCACGCGACCATGGGCACGCTCCAGATCGCCGAGGCCAGCACGCTCGTCGTGCTGCCCACCGGACTTGCCCTGGACGATCTCGAACCGACCGTCTTGCTGGCGCATGAGCTGACCCGGAAAGGGATACCGGCCGAGAAGATCGTCGTGGCCTTCTGCCGCGTCGGGGACAGCGAAGGCGAGTTGGCTGAGGCCAGCGCCTATGTGCGGCAGGCGGGATACCGTTCTCTGGCCAACGTCCTGCCCGAGAAGACCGGCTTCCGTCGCGCCAGCGACGAAGGCCGCGCGCCGACGGAAACGCGCTTCCCGTCTCTCAACGAGCGAGCCGAAGCCATCGCCCAGGAGATCGCCGAACTGATGCAGGCGCGCAGCAACAGGGAGGCCGCCTGAGATGTCGAAGATCCCGCCACTCCAACGGACGAGCAAGGGTCTGCCGCCCGCTCCGGTTCAGGTCGTCCACAACCTCGATCGCGCCGAGGCCGGCGCCCTGAAGCCGCTCAACTTCAAGGTCAGCCCGGAGTTTCACCGCGAGTTCAAAGCCTATGCGGCCGTGCACGGCGTCTCGATGCTGGACCTCTTGAAGGAGGGCTTCGATTTGGTGAAACAGCGGCGCGGATGAAGAAATAACGAAATCGCTATATAGGTATTTCTTTCCAAAATACAAGCTGTGAAGGTTGACAGGTTTTCCTGCAAACCGTCGATGCCAATAACTGTATCAGGAAGGCGTTGCCGACCCCTCATTGGCAAAGTCGTCAACTGGGAATGCGACGAACGGGGCCGGCAACACTTCCATTATTGCTCCGATCTCGAAAAAATTCCACACGTCAGAAGAAGTAATTATATGTCGCTCCATAAACCCTTGGCAAAGTCAACTACCAAGGGAATGCACCATGGGGCATTTATGTCTGCTGTGGCGTCTCGTCAGGCTCGTCCTCGTCGAGCTGCCCATCTGCCTGCTGATTGCAGCGCTCATCTGGACCATCATCGACAATCTGACCATCGGCGCCGACCGGCTGGTGGTGCTGGGCACGACTGGAGCCGCGGCCTTCGCGGCGATCCTCTTTTTCGCCCATCGCCTCTCACGCAAGCCGTCGGATGCGCACGGCTCGGCGGCCTTTGCGACGACAGGTGACATCCGCAGCGCCGGGCTGCGCTCGCGCGGCGTGATCCTCGGCCGCAAAGGCGGGCGGTTTATCCGCTTCGGCAGGCCGGGGCATCTGCTCACCTTCGCCCCGACCCGCTCGGGCAAGGGCGTGGGGGTCGTCATCCCCAACCTGCTCGACCATCCGGGCTCGGTGGTGGTGACCGACATCAAGGGTGAGAACTACCGTATCACCGCCCGCCATCGCGGGACGCTCGGGCCGGTTCACGCCTTCGCGCCCTTCGATCCAGGCATCGAGAGCGCTTCCTACAATGCGGTCGATTTCATCCGCGCGGGCACCGTCAACGATGTGGACGACGCGCGGCTGATCGCGGAGATGGTCATCGCGCCCGAAGGGCATGAACCAAACCACTGGGAGCAAGAGGCCCGCGTGCTGGTCACCGGCCTGCTGCTCCATATCGCCCTCGACATGCCGCCGCACCGGCGCAACCTGCGCGAACTCCGCGTTCTCCTGATGCGCTCGCGCGAGAAGTTTGACGCTGTCCTCGCCTGCATGGGCGACAGCAAGCACCCCATCGTCCAGCGCATCGCTGACGGCTTCTCGCAGAAGGAAGCCAAGGAGCGCTCGGCGGTCGTCTCGACGGCCCAGACGCGCACGGCCGTGTTCGACAGCCCGCAGCTCGCGGCCATCACCAACCATTCGACCTTCCGGCTCGAGGACCTGAAGAACGGCGTCATGTCGATCTTCCTGATCGTCCCGCCGGAATACGCGACGGTCTACCAGCCCTTCCTGCGGCTCATGGTCGGGCTGACCACGGCGGCCATGACCCGCAACAAGCGTGTGCCTCGGCACCCGGTGCTGTTCCTGCTGGACGAGTTGCCGACGCTCGGCTCGATGCGCCCCATCGAGGACGGCATCGGCTACCTTGCGGGCTACGGCGCGCATCTGTGGCTGTTCGTCCAGGACCTCGACCAGCTCCAGAGCACCTACCGCAAATGGCGCTCGATGATCGCCAACTGCGCGGTGCGGCAAGCCTTCAACGTGCAGGACAGCGACACGGCGCAGCTTCTCTCCGCCATGCTGGGCAAGCGCACGGTTCCGGTCACCAGCGGCGGCAAGAGCGGGCGGCTGCCGTTCCTCACCTTCGCCTCGACATACAGCGAGCACCAGAGCGAGATCGGCCGCCCGCTGCTGGCGCCGTCCGAAATCATGCTGTTGCCGGAGAGCTGCCAGCTGCTGTTCGTGCAGGGCTGTCGGCCGATCCTGGCGCAGAAGCTCCGCTACTTCGAGGAACGGGCCTTTGATCAGCGACAACCAACTTGGCCGGTGCCGACAACCAAGTTGGCCGCTGTCCCCAGCCGGAGGGCGGGCGTAGCCCGGCCGTAGGCTGGGGACAGCGGCGCGCTCGTCCTGTTCGGGGGGATGTCGAGG
>REEP01000102.1 GCA_007695045.1 Rhodospirillales bacterium
GCAATTTCGAGGAGCCGGTGACCCAATCGACCCTGGCCGCCGTCAAATGTTTCCTGGGCCTCTCTTACGACCGGGCCTACAAGCGGTTCTATCCGGCAATCGATCCGCTGTTGTCCTGGTCGCGCTACCTGCGCCAACTCTCGGACTGGTCGGCCGAGAACTTGGCGCCCGACTGGGTCGAGCGGGTCGAGGGCCTGAAGGCCCTCCTGCAACGCGGTGACGAGATCGCGCGGATGGAGCAGGTGACCGGCGAGGAAGGTATCAGCCTTGCGGACTTCGTCGTCGCCCAGGCCGCTGCGTTCGTCGACATGGTGTTCCTGCAGCAGGACGCCTTCGACGATGTCGACGCCAGTGCACCGCCGGCGCGGCAGAAAGCGTTGTTCGATCGCGTCCATGCCATCGCGACCCGAAGCTACGGTTTCCCCGACAAGGATGCCGCGCGCCGCCATTTCACGAAGCTGACAGGGCTCTTCAAGAACCTGAACTATGCCGCAGCGGACTCCCCCGAAGCGGCGCGGCTCACGGCCGAGATCGAGGCACTGGATGCGGAGGCCCCGGTCCTCGAGCAAGCCTGAACTGCGCCGGCCGCGCTCGGCTCGACCACAGCGATACCGGCTGGACGTGGTCAGCGGCAACGGCCGCGTGCGGTCTTGATGAGGCCCCGGCTGGTATTTCGTACGCGTCCGGCCAGGACCGCCTTTCGCGGTTGAATGTGACGTGGCCTGATCTCTGACGGGTGCAAGCACTGGTGTTTGCATCGGTGCAAGAGAGGGTGCGTTGGCTCAGGTTCACGTTCTGACCGGGCCGGAGCGACGGCGGCGGTGGAGTTCCGAGCAGAAGTGGGCGATTGTCGCGGCGGCGTTCGCGCCGGGGGCCGTGGTATCGGACGTGGTGCGCCGGGCCGACGTGTGCGCCAGTCTGATCTATCGCTGGCGACGGGAGTTCGCGGCGGCGCAGCGCGGATTTTGCGAAGTGATCGTTGGCGCGCCGGATGGTCCTGCGGCGGCACTTTCCGTTCAGCCGTCGTGGGGAGGTGCTCCTACGGAGGCGATGCGGTCTGCTGTCGGCGAGGCCGTGGCGGCGATCGAAGTGACGGTCGAGGGTCGGATCGGCGTGCGCATTCCGGCGTCGATCCCGCCCGAGCTCGCGGCGGCGGTGACCGCCGCCCTGGTTCGGCGCTGAGCCGGTGATTCCCGTCGCCGGCGGCGTCCGGGTGTGGTTGGCGGCAGGGCACACGGACATGCGCCGCGGTTTCGACGGGCTGGCGTTGCAGGTGCAGGAGACGTTGAAGCGTGATCCGCACTCGGGACACCTCTTCGTCTTCCGCGGCCGGCGCGGTCACCTGATCAAGGTGCTGTGGTACGACGGCCAGGGCATGTGCCTGTTTTCCAAGCGTTTGGAGCGCGGCCGTTTCCTCTGGCCGTCACCCGCCGAGGGTGCTGTGACGATCAGCCCGGCGCAGCTCGGCTACCTGCTCGAAGGCATCGACTGGCGGATGCCGCAGCGGACCTGGCGGCCGACGGCGGCCGGCTGAGATCGCGCTTTGCAGGCGCCGCCGGCTCTGATTCATTTGCCGGCATGACGACCGCGCCGCTGCCCGACGACCTCGCCGCCGCCCATGCGATGATCCTCACCGAGCGCGCGGCGCGGCTGGCCGCCGAGGCCGAGAAGCGCGCCGTCGACATCGAGATCGAGCGCCTGAAGCTGGAGATCGCCCGGTTGAAGCGGGCGCGCTTCGGCCAGTCCTCGGAGCACGGCAAGAAGCTGCTCGACCAGCTGGAACTGCAGCTGGAAGAGCTGGAAGCGACGGCAGCCGAGGAGGCATCCGATGCCGCGCCCGCGGCAGACGAAGCCGGTGCACTGGACCGCCCCAAGGA
Organism: Rhodospirillales bacterium; assembly: GCA_007695045.1. Taxonomy (GTDB): domain Bacteria; phylum Pseudomonadota; class Alphaproteobacteria; order Rhodospirillales; family Defluviicoccaceae; genus REEP01. The sequence goes on from REEP01000102.1 coordinate 1,878, forward strand.
TGACGGCGAGGAGCGCGACGCACGTCGGAAGCCGGCGCGGCGACCGCTGCCGGATCACCTGCCGCGCACCCGCGTCGTCGAGCCGGCGCCGACGGCCTGCCCGTGCTGCGGCGGCAAGTTGCGCAAGCTGGGCGAGGACGTCACCGAGACGTTGGAGCGCGTGCCGGCGCGGTGGTTCGTGATCCAGCACGTGCGCGAAAAGTATTCCTGCCGGACGTGCGAGGCGATCAGCCAGCCGCCGGCGCCGTTCCATGCCATCGCCCGCGGCCGCGCCGGACCGAACCTGCTCGCCGAGGTGATGGTCGGCAAGTACGGTCTGCACCTGCCGCTCAACCGCCAGAGCGTCCGCTTCGCGGCTGAGGGCGTGCCCATCGACCGATCGACGCTGGCCGACTGGGTCGGCGCGGTCAGTGCCGCGCTGAAGCCGCTGGTGGCGGCGATCGAGGCGCACGTGCTCGCCGGTGCGCGCCTTCACACCGATGACACGCCGGTACCGGTGCTGGCCAAGGGCAAGACGAAGACGGGCCGGCTGTGGACGGTGGTCCGCGACGATGCGCCGTTCGGCGGCCCTGACCCACCGGCCGCAGCCTACTTCTACTCGCCCGACCGCAGCGGCGTGCATCCCGCGCGGTTCCTCACCGGCTTCAGCGGCATCCTGCAGGCCGACGCGTTCTCCGGTTTCGGCCGACTGTACAAGCCCGGCCGCGATCCGGGACCAATCGTCGAGGCGGGGTGCTGGGCGCACGCGCGGCGCAAGTTCTTCGATCTGGCCGACCTGAAGAAGGCGCCGATCGCTATCGAGGCGGTGCGGCGGATCGACGCCCTGTTCGCCATCGAGCGGGAGATCAACGGGCTTTCGGCCGAGCAGCGGCTCGCAGCCCGCGCCGAGCGGTCGCGGCCCCTCATCGATGACCTGATGGCGTGGCTGAAGACGGAGCGCCGCCGGCTGTCGGCGAAGTCGCAGACGGCCGTGGCCATCGATTACGTGCTGAAGCGCCGGCGGTCGTTTACCCGCTTCCTCGACGACGGCCGCATCTGCCTTTCCAACAATGCCGCCGAGCGGGCGATCCGCGGCATCGCCGTCGGGCGCCGAAACTGGACCTTCGCCGGCTCCGACGAAGGCGGCCGCCGCGCCGCCGCCCTCTACACCCTGATCGAGACCTGCAAGCTCAATGACGTCGACCCCCGCGCCTGGCTCGCCGACGTCCTCGCCCGCCTTCCCGGCCACCCGGCCCGGCGCATCGACGAACTCTTCCCCTGGAACTGGAAGCAAAGCCGGCCACTCGCCGCTGCTGCCTGATCCCGCCCGGATCGCAACCTCCCGGCCTTCAACCCCACACCACCGCGGTCCTCACCGGACGCGTACCCAATGCCCGCAGCGCCTCACGCTGCTTCTCATCCGCCGCTACCGGAGATCTGCCCGCCATGCCCCGCCCCCACACATCACTGCAACAACGGAATCACACCCCCGATCTGTTGGTCAAGGGGCTGGAATCTGCTTAGGTCAACGCAATCGAAATTACCCCATCGCCTGGGCGCCGGATCCCTTTCTCGCAGCGCCCTGGAAGGTCTGATACCACCTATCGACAAATACAACCGCCCAGAGAAGGTTTCTCGTTTGAGCAGGCAACGAAGATCCTTTCATGAGCAAGTTTGATGCGGTAATAATGAATTTCTTATTTAAGATATCACCGATACCAGAGGTCGATTCAACCGCATTATTTAAATACTCTATAAACGGTCTTAGGTAAAAAATGCCGCTATGGGGATCGACAAACCCGGATTTCGGCCGGTAAACCATATCGTGCGGGACAGCGTCCGCAAGTATTGCTTTCAGTGGAGCCTTAGGGGTTGCCATATTCCACGAAACCATGTCATGCAAACACAATCTCACTATACTATCTTCGAGATACGGAAAAAATACTTTATGCCCAGCGCGTTCAAAAATTGGCTTTCCTTTCTGCGCGAATATGTTAGCACAGGTTAATGCAACGTCTGCCGCCAATGCACTCCTCACGCTATCTGCGCCGACAGAGCGCTGTAACCATTTATTTAAAAGAAAATCGACTTCGTGATTGTATTGATTATCATAGGCTATCCCGTTAAGCGGGTTCTGCGCAATCATGCTTGACGAAAAGGAAGCGTTTAAAAATCTGGACAAAACTCTAGTCAGGTATTCAATGTTATTTTCTTTTTGCCACAAGCCTGTACCATAAAAGGCTGAGCTGGCGCGCGCGATGAATTGCGGCATCAACGTGAGCCGCCTCCACTTTCTTAACTTTTTTACCAGCCCGAAAACTCCATCGGCGCCAACCCCATCTAATACTACCCGCTTATCGTCTCTGATGACGTCACAAACCGCCTCGGCAAGCTCTGACGTCGGGCTCACAGAGTGATCGCCAAAAGGCATATCATAGACCAGGCCAGGATGTTCCAAACACCTCGTGGTCGTGGGGCCGGCTGTAATTCGTACGAATCGTAAATCGATCTCTTTTGCCATTTGTTCGGCATGAATCGACTCAGGGTCATCAGGCCCGAACGAAAAATTAATCAGTATTGTTCCGTCAAATCCGAGCGACTTGAGGCGACACGCCAAAACGGAAGAGTCCACACCGCCACTGAACAATACGATGGGATCGCTTGATGTTGGCAGATTTTTCAACAGTAGGCTATCTAAAGTATCTTTTACGATATTTTTTTGTTTTATTAAGCAATCGGCTGCTTCTTGGCCATCTTTAATGATCTGATTATCCGCATCCGGCTCGTAAAAGTCTGTCAGTGGAGCCACGCGTTCTATCCCGATGAACGGAGAAAGAGGAGGAACAATAGCCCCGAATTTTAAAACACTGAAAACCGCCCGAAAATCACTGCGCAATGGCTGAAACTCTTGTAGCCTATTCGACACACGACCTTCTGCATCACGAAAAAGATAATCTGGAGACGTCAATCGTGTTGTTTTGTATTCTTCCATAACTTTGATAACCTTTGCGTAGATTTTCCGACGCCCGTCGCTGTTTTTAAAGACATCTTATGCGATCGGTGCTTAATCTATAACGGGTTCCTTTTGGCAGACGTTTAGTGATACGCACTGAACATACCGACGCGAGAGACGCAAACCCGAATAGCCGCGATCGTCGGGGCGAGCGCGCGGTATAGGGCCAATCCGACGATGACATTTCGGTCCGGATAGCTCTGCCGCTGTCCAAAAAAGCGCCGCCGAGACCCAAGCCGACCTCGCATTTGCGCGAGATACTGAATACAATCTCCATCATCCGTTCGGGCAACGCTTGAGGCATGCCGCCGAAGGACTTCCGCCTTGGCGGCCGCGCCTTCGCTCGTTCCGTCGCGTCATACCGCACTCCCGCAGAAATAGCAGCACGGACGCGTTCCACCGAAGGAGGTGTGGTCATCGTGAATGAGCGCGCGAAGACCGCCGGTCCAATGCAGCTCAACCCCAGGGCGGGGGTGGTCGTTCAGCCGCCGAGCCGCTCACAAACTTCACAATGTCAAGAACATACCCGGCAACCGCAGGGCCGGCGATGCAGCCGCTCCAGGTGCGGATGGCCTCGCGCTGGTCGTCGGGGAGTCTGCCACGATCGATCCAGCGCTGCAAGGTCGCGGCCAAGTCGTCGACCGAACCGCAGCGGAACACATCGCCGTTCCAGCCCGCCCGGATCAGCGCACTGGCGCCACACCAATCGCTGCAGATGACCGGCACGCCCGCCATCAACGCCTCGTTGACCACTGCCCCCCAGCCGTCCCATCGACTCGGCAGGACCAGAAGGTCGGCCTCTGCGAGACAGCTTCGGATCGTCGCGTTGCCCTGAAGGCCGAGAAAGTCGACCCTGGTGTCGAGCCCCCGGCTGACCGCCTGATCCTTCAGGCGCCGGCTCTCGCTCCCGTCACCGACGATGGACAACCCCCAGTTCGACCGCTCCACCCGGGCGAGGGCGCTCAGCAAGAGATCGACGCGCTTAAGTTGGATGAGCCGGCCAACGAAGACGATCTGAACGTCTTGGCATGGAGCGCCGGTCAGCGCCCCATCGGCAGCGATGCGCGGATCCGGCGGGGCCGTGGGCGGTGATTCAACCACGTAGCAGAACGGAAAAATCTTCGCTGCCGGATATCCGCACCGGCGGAACCACTCGACGCCGGTGCCGCCGATGGCCAGAACGAAATCGGCCCGCCTGCGGTAGCGGCGCTCGTGCAGCAGGCTGTGCGCCTGCCGGGCAAAGCCCTTGGCTCCGCGCCAATCCCGGGCTTCCGACAGGAGCCCGACCTGCGTCTCGGGGGTGGCCAGGGCGCGGCGAAGCGCGCGGCTGATTGCGGGGCTGTGCATCATGCTGGAGAAAATGTGCACCGACCGTTCGGCGTCGGCGGCCAACAGGGCCTCCGCCTGGGCCTCCTCCGGGGCCACGATGACCTCGGTCTGGCCGTAATCCAACGCGCTCCAGCCTTTCGCAAACCTTGCTGCTGACTGAGGACGCTGAAACACGCCGATCACCCGACCGGGCGGCAGCCGGGCCGAGATCTCACGGATGAACGGCGCCTGGTGCGGGGTTAGGTCCACCAGCCAGAAGACGAAGCGATCACGGACCACGTTGGCGCTCCCGCCCGGAGGCTCCGGCCGCCGCAAAACCGATGAGGATCCAGAAGTACAGACCAAGCCCGCCTGCAGCGAAAAACACGCCCTCGCCGACATTGACGAAAATGCAGGCAAAGAAGAGCGAAAGCCGCCGCAAATCTCCTGTCGCTTTCACGGCACGGTAGAGGCCGTACAGTAGACCAAAGAAGAACAATCCTCCGATGACCCCCGTTTCTTCAAACACAGCGACAAAAATAAAGCCCTTCTCGACCGCAGCAGAAACCGGAATCCCCCAAATCCGTTTCACCTTTTCGTAAAATTCATCCGAAGGGTAAACCTGAAACCCCGTTCCCATGATTGGATTCTGGAGAAAATTCTGCCACTGATATTCGATCCCCTTGCCCCGGCTGGCATGAAAGGCGTCCCCCACATCGTCGTAGGCCTCGACGCCGCCTTTGAAGACGAATCCCTGGATCTTGTCGGCAACGGTGGTGGACGTGGCGGCCAGCAAGACCACGAGGCATGCGGCCGCCGCCAGCGCCGTGAACAGACGACGCCGGGCGAGCGACAGGTCCGCCCGGGATTGGAGGCGACCGAGCAGTGCCCCGAACGCAAGGGAAAGCGCCGATGCGGCGAACGCCGTCCGTGCCAGGGTCCCCAGCATCATGGCCCATACTGCCACGGTGGCGACGGCGGGAGCGGCGGCGATCCGGCGTCCGGACCCGAAGGCCTGCGTGGAGAACCATACCGCCGCCGGCACCAGAAAAATACCCAGTGCTTGCGGCTGGTTGAGGATCCCCTGGAAGCCGCGGTCGTTGGTAGCGAACGCAACCCCCGGCGCGAGGAGCGTGGGCAGCGAAAGGGCAACGACGACGAGCCACAGGCTGCACAGCCAGGCGAGCATGCGTGCCTGTGCCACCTCATCGAGCCGCTGGAAGCCGACGAGTGCTGCCGAAGCGCTCAAGGAGAAGCTCAGGAGTTTCATCAGGCTGATGTCCGGGTGGGCGCTTCCGGCCACCGAAAGAAGGGCAACGACCAGGGCGTAAAGCCAGAGCGGACCGACGATCCTCAAGTCACGGCCCGAGAACGTCACAAGAATCCGGACACTGACGAGCAAGACCACGCCCCAGGTCAGGACCGCAGTTCCTTCAGGAAAGGACACCAGCGTCGGGTTGAGCACACGGACGGCGGCCACCAGCGTCAAAGCCCTGAGCCCGGCGGCGACACTGGTCAGCCCGTATCCCCCCAAGCCGACGAGCGCCACAAAGACAAACGCCGGCCCGCCAAGCAGGCCGGCGAAAAAACAAACCAACGCGACGACCACAGGGACCGACAGGATCCGGGCGTCGTCGCCCTCCCGCTTTTCGCGAGGCTTGTCGTGGAGCGCTTTGAGGCGCACGCGACGTACAGCATTGAGCGTGGTCGTGTCCATGATTTTTCGCACATTGTTGCGGGTGGTGGCTGGCCGGGTCATGCGATGTGTGCGGTCAGTTTCATCTCGTGCAGCGGCTGCATGTTGAGGTAGCGCC
>REEP01000048.1 GCA_007695045.1 Rhodospirillales bacterium
GTCAATTCCTTTGAGTTTTAACCTTGCGGCCGTACTCCCCAGGCGGAGTGCTTAACGCGTTAGCTCCGACACCGAGGGGTAAACCCCCCGACATCCAGCACTCATCGTTTACGGCGTGGACTACCAGGGTATCTAATCCTGTTTGCTCCCCACGCTTTCGCGCCTCAGCGTCAGTGCCGGGCCAGGTGGCCGCCTTCGCCACTGGTGTTCCTCCCAATATCTACGAATTTCACCTCTACACTGGGAATTCCACCACCCTCTCCCGGACTCCAGCCGATCAGTCTCGAACGCAGTTCCCAGGTTGAGCCCGGGGATTTCACGCCCAACTTGATTGGCCGCCTACGCGCGCTTTACGCCCAGTAATTCCGAACAACGCTAGCCCCCTCCGTCTTACCGCGGCTGCTGGCACGGAGTTAGCCGGGGCTTCTTCTCCCGCTACCGTCATCATCGTCGCGGGCGAAAGGGCTTTACAACCCTAAGGCCTTCGTCACCCACGCGGCATGGCTGGATCAGGGTTTCCCCCATTGTCCAATATTCCCCACTGCTGCCTCCCGTAGGAGTCTGGGCCGTGTCTCAGTCCCAGTGTGGCTGATCATCCTCTCAGACCAGCTACCGATCGCAGCCTTGGTGGGCCGTTACCCCACCAACAAGCTAATCGGACGCGGGCCCCTCCTGGAGCGGCCGAAGCCTTTCCCCCTAAGGGCGTATGCGGTATTAGCCTCAGTTTCCCGAGGTTGTTCCCCACTCCAGGGCAGGTTCCCACGCGTTACTCACCCGTCCGCCACTGGGGGCCGAAGCCCCCCGTTCGACTTGCATGTGTTAGGCCTGCCGCCAGCGTTCGTTCTGAGCCAGGATCAAACTCTCATGTTGACTTTTGCACAAATTACACATTACGCTCCCGCCGAGTTACGGAATACACCGCCCTTGGTCGGGATCGTGCATGCGAACCTGCACAGAAGACCCCAAGCGCACAAAACGAGCACATGTTGCTCTCGTCTCAATGCGCGTAACAGCGAACCCTCTCGAGTGCAGGCTCCAACCGGCCTAGCTCCACGAACGACCGCCGCCCGCGCATCCCTCCTAACCAACAATGTCAAAGAGCGCCACCGGGCTGCTGGACTGGCGTCCCGCCCGAAGGACCCCTCATATACGCCGCCGCCCCGCCCCTGTCAAACCCTTCAGTGACCCTTTTTTGACAGATCGTCCGCCACCCGGCTCCGCGGCCGGCGCGCGTACCCTGGCCCGCTCCCGGCACCGGGCCGATGCCACGAATCGCCACGAAAAACGCCGTCGGCGACGTCTGCAACTGCGGCCACGAGCCCGAGCCCGGGGGCCTTCAACAGACCGCCAAGTCCCGAACAAACCAGCACTTTCATGAAGCCAGGGACGTCGGTGCCGCGGCGCCGGACAGATGGCTTGACAGCGCAGCCAAATCCAGCAAAACGTGGCTCCGTCCTTTCGGGGGCATCGCAAGCAGAATGATTGTGGCGTCTTTGCGGCAGAGGGGAGAACAGCTGTGCGCGCATCCCGACAATGCTGATTCGGACTGCCATTGGTGGCGTTTTCGTGGCAGCCTGCGCGGTGGCCTCCGTCGGTACGTTTTTCGACATTTGGAAACGTGGTGCCGTCGGGGACGGTTTAGTAAACCAAGTGCATGCCGCACCACTCAGTTCTGCATTCCGTCCCGGCATCTCTGCGAGCCGACTGATCATTCATGCGCCTCCGGGGATCGAGGCTCCCCGCGGGCGAGAAGAACCGGGTCCGGCACCTTCCAATGTCGAAATTGTTCATCGGGCCGAGCCGGGAGACACTTTGAGCGGGGTGCTGGTTCAGCTCGGCATCCACCCGGAGGAGGCCCGCACCGCCATCGCCGCCCTTCAAACGGAGTTCGATCCCCGCCAGTTCCAAGCCGGCCAGGAGGTCAGCGTCACCCTCGGCCTCAACCACGAGGTCGGCGGCACTTTCCAGCTCCAGGCGGTGGCCTTCTCCCCCGCGTATCCTGACCGCATCGGCGTGGTCCGGGGCGCCGACGGCGGTTTCGAGGTGTTTCGCGACGAGGTCACCGTCACCACCGTGACCCACGGCGGCGCCGGCACCATCCGCTCCAGCCTGTTCGCCGACGGCGAACGAGCCGGCATCGCCCCGGCGGTTCTGGCGCGGCTGATCCAGCTGTTCTCGTGGGACGTGGATTTCCAGCGGGACATCCACCCGGGGGATCGCTTCGCCGTGCTCTATGAGCGCCACGAGACCGAGGCCGGCGAGCAAGTGCGCACCGGCGCCGTGATCGCCGCCGTGCTGACCCTGAGCGGCCGGCCGCATGCGCTGTTCCGCCACGTCGGCCCGGACGGCACCGCGGAGTACTTCCACAGCGACGGCCGGAGCGCCCGCAAGACCTTGCTCCGCACTCCCATCGACGGCGCCCGGCTGTCCTCCGGCTACGGCATGCGCCGCCACCCCATCCTTGGCTACAGCCGGATGCACCGCGGTGTGGATTTCGCCGCGCCACCCGGCACCCCGATCTTCGCCGCCGGCGACGGCACGGTGGACTTCGTCGGCCGCAACCGTGGCTTCGGCAACTACGTAAAGATCCGTCACCGCTCCGGCTACACCACCCTCTACGCCCACATGAGCCGGTTTCCGCGCGGCCTGCAGAAAGGCCAGCGGGTGCGCCAGGGGGATACCATCGGCTACGTCGGCAGCACCGGCATGGCGACCGGACCGCATCTGCACTACGAGGTTCACAAGAACGGCCAGCACATCAACCCGATGGACGTGAAGAGCCTGCCCGGCACCGAGCTGGCCGGCCGGGAACGGGAGCGATTCACGGCGGCAGTGGCCGAAGCCGAGCGGCAGATCGCCGAACTGATCGATCGGGCCCGCCTGACCCAGTTCGCCGAAGCGGAATAACGCGCGTCCCTGCCCTATCGCTCCGTGACGGTACCGCCAACCGGCCGGGCCGCGCCCGTCACGCGATGGCGTCCCCGGCGCTGTGGCCACAACGCCGGTTCCGACGGCGGTTCCGGGTGTCGACGTCGGTTGCGCCAGCGTCCCGGCGGCGATACCTAACATCCGGATGATCCCGTTTCGCACATCGGTCGAGGCGCACCGGTCGCCGGTCATGACGATGACTTTGATCGTCGTCAATGTTTCTGTGTTCTTCATCCAGCTCGGGATGACGCCGGAGCAGCACCTCCGCTTCCTCTACCAGTATGCGCTGATACCGGCGGTGTACGGTGCCCCGGAAGCGGCCCGCGCGGCCGGGCTCGATCCAAACAACTACCTGCCGCTGATCACGAATACCTTCCTGCACGGCGGCTTTCTGCACATCATCATCAACATGTGGACCCTGTGGCTGTTCGGCGTGCCGCTGGAAGATCGCCTGGGGCCCTGGCGGTTCCTGTTATTCTACCTGGTTGCGGGCACGGCCGGCAGCGTCACGCATCTCCTGTTCAATCTCCAGTCCGTGGTGCCGGCTCTCGGCGCCTCGGGAGCGATCGCCGGCGTGCTGGGCGGTTTCACCTGGCTTTTCCCGCGAGCCAAGGTGGCCGTGATCATCCCGATCATCGTCATTCCGCTGGTTCTGCAGTGGCCGGCCCTGGTGTTCACGGCGCTCTGGCTGACGCTTCAGGTCATTCAGGGCACGCAGGCCGTGGGCGCCGATCCCACCGCCGGTGGTATCGCGTGGTGGGCCCACATTGGTGGCTTCGCGGCAGGCCTCGCCATCGCGGTGTGGCTGCGGGCGCGCCGGCGCCAGGGGCCGTGGAGCACTTAGCCGGCAGCGGTCGCGACGGTATGGTGCAGCAGGAAAAGTCGAAAGTCTTACCTGGTTTTGCTTCCTCTTGCTGTGAACACCCAACTCACTTATGTTAGCGCACGGTCAGTTCACGACGGTTGCGCTGGTTCGGTTGCTGCCGCGCTTCGGCGCGTCGCCCGCTGCTTCCCAGGAGACACGTTGAGACTGCCGCGTGTCGGTGCACGTTGCCCGGCACGTAACCTGAGCGAGCAAGAGGGTAGAGCTTTGAAGACAGGAACCGTGAAGTGGTTCAACCGGACCAAGGGCTATGGGTTCATTCAACCGGATACCGGTGAATCCGACGCGTTCGTGCACATTTCCGCGGTGGAGCGGGCCGGCCTCGACAATCTGAATGAGGGCCAGAAGGTTCAGTACGAACTGGTGCGCGGTCGCAACGGTAAGAACGCGGCCGAGAACCTCAAAATTCTGAGTTAGGGCAGCCCGACATTCGCCCCATGTCGGCGTTCGGGCCGGCTCGGGCTGATGTCGTCCTTGAAAACGAGGCATGCGGCTTCCGGGCACCCGCCGGGAAGCCGTCATGCTTGTGGTGAAATGTGACCTGACATGCCGCGGCGGCGGGGCATTGGGTCTGTCGGAGCGGTGGTCTTGCTGGCAACGCATTTTTGCGTTGGCAACGTCGGGACGGCTCATGCCGGCGTGCGCTGTGTCAGCCATACCGATGCCGGCGGGGTAACCACGATCCGGTGTCTTGACGGGACGCGCGGGCATCTGGTCACCGATCCCGCGGGCGTGACCACCGGTTGGCTCGGTAACGAGGCGGTTGGCATCCGCGAGATGCCGTCAGGCCGGGCGCTGGGGCGCATCGGTGATCGTCCGTTCGAACTCTACACCGATCGTTTCGGCGTGACCCGCGGCCGGTTCGTTGGGCTTCCCGAGGGTCTGTCCCCCGCGTTGTCCGGCCTGAGCCCGGTGCCGTCGCCCCGGAACTTGCCGCGATCCTTCCTGTGCCGAACCGACGGCGCTGGCACTAGGCGCTGCCGCTGACCCATCGCCTGCGCAGCCGCACAATGTCGGCCCCCTCGGCGAAGGCCGGCCGGCCCGCAACAATGAGCAGACCCCCAAGCCCAGAAGCGGGCTGGAGCACGGCCGATGGTCATGATCCTTCTGGACGGACTGGGCGTCTTCGCCTTCGGGGTCAGCGGCGGCCTGCTCGCGGTGCACCGTCGTCTCGATCTGTTCGGGGTCCTGGTCCTCGCGCTGGTGACGGCCCTCGCCGGCGGTATCGTTCGTGACGTGCTGATCGCGGACCTGCCGCCGGTTGCGTTTCGGAACAGCCTGTATCTGGTGGTGGCTCTCGCCGCCGGCGGCGCGTGTTTCCTGATGCATCGCATCCTCGCCCGGCTGCACCAGCCGATCATGGTGTTCGATGCGCTGGGGCTTGGCGTGTTCGCCAGCATCGGCTGCAACAAGGCCCTCGGCTCTGGCCTTGATCCGCTGGCGGCGGTCCTGATCGGCGTGCTCAGCGCCGTCGGCGGCGGGATCGTCCGGGACCTGCTGGTGGCGGAGGTGCCGCGGGTCCTCAAGGAGGAGATCTACGCGGCAGCAGCGCTGCTGGCGGCCTCCGTGGTAGCAGTCGGCCACGCACTCGACTGGCCGCCACTACCGGTGACGGTGGTCGCCATCGCCGCCGGCTTCATTCTGCGGGTGTTGTCGGTGGTGTTCCACTGGCGCCTGCCGCGCGCTCCGGGCTCGGCTCCGGGCTCGTAGCGACTGCCCGATTCCGGCCCGCGGCTCGACGCCACAGAATGCGTCCCAACCGGTGGCTGAACCGAAGCCCCGATCAACCGCTTGGGCAGCCCGGTTGGTTGCGCGGTCTGACGTTCGAAAGACACGCGTCGACGCCGATCCGCTAGGGTGTCCCGAGGTCCTTGGGGCGCACGAATGCTTGCAGATGCGCCCCGCCCGGCGACAGCTCACGCCAGTGCGCGATTTCCGCGGTGAGGGTGGCGAGCGCGCCGGTCGGGTATTTGGTGGCGAGCTTGTCCCGGGCTCGCGCCTCGCCATCACCAGCCAACATCAGTGCCAAGCGCTCCAGCGCGGGGTTGTGGCCGATCACCATCACGGACGGCAGCGCATCCGACAAGCGACGCAGCCGGCGCATCAACGCCGTGGCATCGGCATGATAGATGCCCTTCTCGAACCGCACCGGTACGGCGGCGTGGAGCGCGCGCTCCAGCCGCTCCAGTGTCTCCCGCGTGCGCTTGGCCGGCGAGCACAGCACCTGTCCCGGCTGGATCCCCTCACGAACCAAGTAACCCGCCATGGCCTTGGCCGCGGCGCGACCGCGCTTGCTCAGCGGGCGTTCCGTGTCGTCCAGAACCGGATCGTTCCAACTCGATTTGGCGTGGCGGAGGAGATAGATCGTCTTCACGCGGCGAACGCAACTCTTGCATGGGGGGTGGAGGCCCGAGTATAGCGGCCGCGAGCGGTGACGTCGCGCCGCTTCTCGACAAAAAACCGACGCCGGACAGCGGCGATCGAATTAGGCAGGGCTGGGACATGGCAGCACGGCGCATCGTGGCCGCGTGGGCCCTTCTTGGGTCGCTGTTGCTGGCCGGCGGCTGCGGCGACCCCATCGAGCCGCCCGCCGCGACAACCGCGGCACCGTGCGGCGCGGACATCGCCGTGTCGTCCGAACGTGCGGTGACACTGACACAGTTTGCGGAGGACCTGAACCTCGAGCACCCGCGGGCGTTCGCCGCCGTGGTGGCAACCCTGGTTGAAACCAGCGACCTCCCTGCCTGTTATCTGAGCAAGGCCGAAGCACGGGCAGCAGGCTGGCGCCCCGGCGGTGACCTGTGGGAACAGCGCCCCGGCTTTGCCATCGGTGGCGATGCCTTCCGCAACTTCGAAGGGCATCTGCCCCCCGGCCAGACCTACGCCGCGGCCGATCTGGATTATACCGGCGGGCGGCGCGGCCCGCGGCGCCTAGTGTATGTCACCGACGCCGGAGCGGCACCGGCGATGTGGGTGACGGTGGACCACTACAACACTTTCACAGAGGTGCCATCGGTACCGTGAACGGAATGGGGGCGGTAATCATGAGACTCGATATGCGAACCTGTAATCTTGACGGCCGTGCCGTCGGCTCGCTCGACCAAGCCTATGACATTCTTGCCCGGCAACTGGGATTCCCCGCCCATTTCGGGCGGAACCTGGATGCCCTTTGGGACGTGCTCACCACCGACCTGGAAGGTCCCTGTACGGTCCGCTGGCACCACTGCCACGAATCCGAGGCGGTCATGGGACCGGATTTTCAACGCCTGCTCGCCGTCCTCCAGGACGCCGCACAGGAACGGCCCGACTTGTGCGTGGAAGTGGATGTGCGCGGTTGATCGCGGCGTACCCGTCCTGTTGCCGGGCGCATCGCCTTCACCATCCTGCGCGAAAAACCAGAACACGGATTCCGGCTGCGGCAACCTGAAGAACGCCGGCAGACAACCACGACCGCCGTCACAAAGCCCTTGCCTCAGCCGGATGCACTCGTCTTGGCCAAAGCGGCGCAGAGCGTTGCCATCGCTGGTTCCGTCACGATATACGAGGCGGCTTGTGGGACGGACACACACGCACGCGAGTGCCGACGATGCAGTCCAAGGGCAGATCCGTGGGACCAGGGTGAGGAGATATCCGGCTGTGACCAGGACATCGATCGGACGATTGCTTGGCGGTGCCGTCGCCGCCATGCTCATGATGGTTCATGCCGCGGTGGCGGAGGATCCCATCCGGCTCGGGGACCTCAACAGCTACACCCGCCTGCCGGCCTTCACCGTGCCCTACCGCGACGGCTGGACCCTGGCGGTCGAACAGATCAATGCCCAAGGCGGTGTGCTCGGCCGGCCGCTCGAGGTGATCTCGCGCGATGACGGCGGCCGCCCGGGTGATGCCGTGACGGTGGCCAACGAACTGGTCGTCCGGGAACGGGTCGTCCTCCTGTTCGGCACGCTGCTGTCCAACGTCGGACTGGCGGTGGCCGACTTCGCCCAACAACGGCGCGTAGTGTTCATCGCCGCGGAACCCCTGACCGATGCCATCGCCTGGGAGAACGGCAATCGCTACACCTTCCGTCTGCGCCCCGGGACCTACGTTCAGGCGGCGATGCTGGCGGAAGAGGCGGCCAAGCTGCCGGCTACCCGCTGGGCCACGGTGGCGCCCAACTACGAGTACGGGCAATCGGCGGTGGCAGCGTTCAGGGAACTGCTGAGCGGCCTTCGCCCGGACGTGGAATGGGTGGGAGAGCAGTGGCCGGCGCTGTTCAAGATTGATGCCGGCACCACCGTGCGGGCGCTGGACCGGACCCGGCCGGACGCCATCTTCAACGTGACCTTCGGATCGGACCTGGCGCAGTTCGTCCGGGAGGGGCGCGACCGCGGCCTCTTCGAGGAGCGCGCCGTGGTGAGCATGCTGTCGGGAGAGCCGGAATGGATCGACCCGTTGGGCGCGGAGGCCCCCGAGGACTGGATCGTCACCGGTTATCCCTGGTATGCCCTGGAGACGGATGGGCACGTGGCGTTTCTCGAGGCCTATCGGGCCCGGTTCGACGATTACCCCCGGCTCGGCTCGGTGGTGGGTTACGCCACCATCCACTCCATTGCCGCGGCCATCGAGCAGGCCGGCAGCACCGAAACTGAAGCGCTGATCGAGGCGCTGCGGGGGCTTGAGATCGAGACCCCGATCGGCCCCATACGCTATCGACCGGCCGACCAGCAGTCCACCATGGGCACCTTCGTCGGCCGTCTGACGGTTCAGGACGGCATGCCGCGGATGGTCGACTGGGAATTCCGCGATGGCGCCGACTACCTGCCGCCGGAAGAGGAGGCGGCCAAGCTGCGGCCCGGCGGGTGAGGCAGAAGGCGGCTCTTGCCGCGGATCAGCCCAACGCACACGGCTTCGCAACGGCCGCGGCGGATGAAGCGCGGTGAGCTTCTTTGTCGCACAACTCTTGACCGGCCTCGCCAACGCCGCGGCCTTGTTTCTGGTGGCAGCCGGCCTCTCGGTCATCTTCGGCGTTACCCGGGTTGTGAACTTTGCCCATGGCTCCTTCTACATGTTGGGAGCCTATCTGGCGTACAGCCTGGTCACACGGCTCGGCACCGGGCTCGCCGAGTTCTGGCTCGCGGTGCTGCTGGCAGGTCTCGCGGTCGGCGTCATCGGCATGGTGGTGGAGATCGTGCTGCTGCGCCGGCTCTATCGTGCGCCGGAGTTGATGCATTTGGTGGCCACCTTCGCGGTCGTGTTGATCGTTCAGGATGTCACCCTGGCGCTGTGGGGCCCGCAGGACCTCCTCGGTCCGCGCCCGGCCGCTTTGGAGGGCGGCATCATCGTGCTGGGGGAGCGCGTGCCGGTCTATGATCTCGTGCTCATCGTGCTTGGACCGCTTGTTCTGGGCGGCCTGTGGCTGCTGCTGAACCGGAGCCGCTGGGGCATCCTGGTGCGCGCGGCGACCGAAGACCGGGAGATGGTGGGCGCTCTCGGTATCGATCAGAAGTGGCTGTTCACGTCCGTGTTCTTCCTGGGTGCCTTCCTTGCGGGCATCGGCGGCGCGGTGCAACTGCCGCGCGAGCCCGCCAACCTGATGATGGACCTCAACATCATCGCCGAAGCCTTCGTGGTGGTGGTGATCGGCGGCATGGGCAGCATCGGCGGGGCCTACCTGGCGGCCTTGATCATCGCCCTGCTGCACGCCTTCGGCATCGTCATCCTGCCAGAAATCACCCTGGTGCTGGTGTTCCTGGTGATGGCGGTGGTGCTGGTCGCCCGGCCGTGGGGCCTGCTGGGACGGCCCGAGGCGATCACCTCGGCCCCTGCCCACGGCGTGGGGCCGGAGGCGCGCTGGCAGGGGCGATGGCTGGTCCCGACCTTCGCCGCGTCGCTGGCGGCGCTTGCCCTGCTCCCGCTGGCGACCGACGTCTACGGCCTTCAGGTCACCACCGAGGTCCTGATCTTCGCGCTGTTCGCGGTGAGCCTGCAGTTCATTATCGGCGTGGGCGGGATGATCTCGTTCGGCCATGCCGCCTACCTGGGGCTCGGCGCCTATGGCGCGGCACTGCTGGTCCACCATCTCGACGCGCCAATGGAACTGGCGCTCGTGGCGGCCCCCATCGCCGCGGGGGTCGGCGCGCTGGTGTTCGGCTGGCTGTGCGTGCGGCTCTCCGGCGTCTACCTGGCCATGCTGACGCTGGCGTTCGCCCAGATCACTTGGTCAGCGGCGTTCCAGTGGTACGCCTTCACCGGCGGCGACAACGGCATCCTCGGCATCTGGCCATCGCCGTGGGCGGCCGACCCGGTGATCTACTACTATGTCACCCTGCTCCTGAGCAGTGCCGCGATCGCGGCGTTGTGGCGGGCCCGGTTCGCGCCGTTCGGCTATGCTCTCCGCGCCGCCCGGGACTCCGAGCTTCGGGCGGCGGCCGTGGGCATCGATGTCCGGCACACCCGCTGGCTCGCGTTCGCGCTGGCCGGTACCGCCGCCGGCCTCGGCGGCGGTCTCTATGCCTTTCTCAAGGGCAGCGTGTTTCCGGACGTGCTGGCCATACCGGTGTCGGTGGACGGGCTGGTGATGCTGCTGCTGGGCGGGGTCAACGCGGTGCTCGGCCCCCTGATCGGCGCCGCCGCCGTCACCGGCGGCCGCATCGCCCTGGTGGCCGAGACCGAGCTGTGGCGCGCCGTCCTTGGTGCGGTGATCGTCGGTATGGTGCTCTGGTTCCCGGACGGCATCGCCGGTACGGTGCGCCGTGGCTTTGGACGGGGGCGGCGATGAGCCTGCTCGCGGTGGAGGGGCTGGCCAAGGCATTCGGTGGCGTTCGCGCGGTCGCCGGAATCGGATTCATGGTCCAACCCGGCGAGATGGTAGCGATCATCGGTCCCAACGGGGCAGGCAAGACCACCTGCTTCAACCTCCTGGGTGGGCAGCTTCGGCCCGATGCCGGACGGGTCACCTTCGGCGGGCGGAACATCACCGGATGGGCGCCCCCTGCCCTCGCCCGCGCCGGCATCGGCCGGACCTTTCAGGTGGCGCAGGTGTTCCGCTCCATGACCGCGCGGGAGAACGTGCAGGTGGCGCGGGCCGCATGCCGCCGCCGCCTGCTGTCGTTGCTGCGCTCACTGGCGGGGACCGACACGGCGGAAGCGGACCGCTTGCTGGATGCGGTGGGGCTCGCCGCCGCCGCCGATCAGCCGGTGACCGCGCTGGCCTATGCCGATCTCAAGCGGCTGGAGCTGGCCGTCGCGCTGGCCGGGGAGCCGATCCTGCTGCTGATGGATGAGCCGACCGCCGGCATCGCGGCCTCGGAACGGCAGGCGCTGATGGCTTTGGTCCGGAACCTGGTGGCGGCGCGGGGCCTGAGCGTGCTGTTCACCGAGCATGACATGGACGTGGTGTTCGGCCACGCCGACCGGGTGATCGTGATGCATGAGGGGGCGCTTCTGGCGGACGGCGCCCCGGAGCGGATCCGGACCGACCCGCGGGTGCGGGAGGTCTACCTCGGCGGCAGCCTCGATGACGTCGGCATCGCAGCGGGAGGGCAAGCCTGATGCTGGCGGTGACAGGCCTGCAGGCGTTCCATGGGCCGGCCCAGGCCCTGTTCGACGTCAGCTTCGATGCCGCCCGGGGCGAGGTCCTGGCGCTTCTCGGGCGCAACGGGGCCGGCAAGTCGACCCTGCTCAAGAGCATCATCGGCCTCGTGCCGGCGAAGGCGGGTGAGATCGCCCTTGACGGGCGGGACCTGAGCGGTCTCGCCCCGCACCGCCGTGCGGCGGCCGGCATCGGCTACGTGCCGGAGGACCGGCGGGTGTTCAAGGGCTTGAGCGTACGGGAGAATCTGGCCGTGGCAACGCGCTTGCCGCGGGCCGGTGCACCCGCCTGGGACGAACCCCGAGTGGTCGCCCTGTTCCCCAAGCTCGCCGAGCTTCGCGACCGCCGCGGCGGCCAGCTCAGCGGCGGCGAGCAGCAGATGCTGACCATCGGCCGGGCGCTGATGGGCAACCCCCTGGTGCTTTTGCTGGACGAGCCGTCCACCGGCCTTGCCCCCCGCATCGTCGAGGGGCTGGCGGAGGCGGTCTCGGCCATGAAGTCGGCCGGCATGACCGTCCTGCTGTCGGAGCAGAACCTGGCCTTCGCCGCCGCCGTCGCCGACGCCGCCGTGGTGCTGGAGACCGGCCACGTGCGCTGGCGCGGTTCCATGGCACATTTCCTGAAGGATGCTGAGTTGGCCCGGACTCACTTGGAGGTGTAGGAGGGGCTCAGGGCTCAGGGCTCAGGGCTCAGGGCTCAGGGCGCCGGTGCGGCCTCTACACCAAGTACGGGGTTTTATAGCTTTCCAAGACCTTGATGTAGTTGGCGCGTTCGAAGGCGCTTGGATCGGCGACCTTCTGCTGGCTCATGGAGCCTTTCATCTGCGCAACGGACGCGTAGTCCCGGCGCTCCATCCACTTTTCCAGATCGTCCACCAGGGTCTTGAGGTAGCCGGCGCCGTGCCGCAGCAGGGCGGAGGTGGACATCACCACGTCTGCTCCGGCCATCAGGTACTTGACCACTTCGGTTCCGGTCTGGACACCGCGGGTGGCCGCCAGGGAACAGTTGAGCCGGCCATGCAGGACCGCGATCCACAGCAACGGCAGCCGGATCTCATTGGGCGAGCTCAGCTCAAGATTGGGCATGACCTCGAGCGCATCCAGATCGAAGTCCGGCTGGTAAAAGCGGTTGAACAGGACCAGACCGTCGGCACCGTTGTCGACAAAGCGCTTGGCCGTTTCGCCGATGGAACTGAAGAACGGACTCATCTTCACCGAGACCGGCATGGTGACAGCGCCTTTGACCTTGCTCACCACTTGAAGGTAGCGTTCCTCCACCTCCCGCCCGGTCAAGGTGATGTCGGCCGGGATGTAGAAGATGTTGAGTTCAAGCGCCTTGGCGCCCGCCGACTGGATATCCTTGGCGTATTGGGTCCAGCCCTTGTCGGTGATGCCGTTGAGGCTGCCGATGATCGGGATATCGCACGACTCCGAAGCCTGGCGGACCAAGTTGAGATATTTCTCGGGTCCCACGTGGTAATCTTCCACCGCGGGAAAATAGCTCAACGACTCGGCGAAACGCTCGTTCCCCTGCTCCATCAGATAATCGAACGATTCGTTTTCGTAGCGGATCTGCTCCTCGAACAGGGAGAACAGGACCACGGCGGCGGCGCCGCCATCTTCCAGCCGTTTGATGCCGTCCAGGGTGGCGGAAAGCGGGCCGGCGGAAGCCACCAGCGGGTGCTTCAGTTCCATGCCCAGATAGGTGGTCTTCAGGTCCATGACGTCCTCCCCATGCGGGCCCCGGCATCCCCGTGGTGGGCTGCCAGGGCTTTCTTGCCATTGTCCATTTCCGGTCGCGAACAGAGCCGCGTGTGCTCAGTCCTGGCCCATCGCGGCCATCTCCTCATAGAGCTTCCACTTCTGGTCGATCCCGCGCTGCGCCATGTCCATCAGCATGTCGGCTTCCTTGGGATTGGTGCGATACAGCATACGGTAACGCAGTTCGTGCTCGGCGTAGTCCTTGATCTTGATGGTCGGGCGCGGCGAGTCCAGCGAGAACGGGTTCTCCCCGGCCAAGCGGACCTCCGGATTGTAGCGCATCAGGGGCCAATGGCCGCAGTGCACGGCGCGGCTCTGCTGATCCAGCCCATGCTGCATGTTGATGCCGTGGGCAATGCAGTGGCTGTACGCCAGGATCAGCGACGGGCCGGAGTACGCCTCCGCCTCGCGGAAGGCGAGCAGGGTCTGCTGCGGGTTGGCCCCCATGGCCACACGCGCCACGTATACGTTGCCGTAGGAGATCGCCTGCAGCGCCAGGTCCTTCTTGCCCACATGCTTGCCGGCATTGGCAAACTTGGCCACCGCCCCGATCGGGGTCGACTTGGATGCCTGGCCGCCGGTGTTGGAATAGACCTCGGTGTCGAGCACCAGGACATTCACGTCGCGACCGCTGGCGAGGACGTGATCCACGCCCGAGGAGCCGATGTCGTAGGCCCAGCCGTCGCCGCCCAGGAGCCAGACACTGCGTCGCACGAACTGATCGACGATGGAGAGCAGATGCTTGGTGGCAAGGCTTTCGATGGAGACCAGCCGCTTCTTGAGTTCGGCGACCCGCTCCCGCTGCCGCCGGATCTGGGTTTCGGTCACCTGCGGGGCATTGATCAAGGCATCCACCAGCTCGCTGCCGATCTCACCTTCCAGGGCCTTCAGGAGCCGGGTCGCCTCGGTCAGTTGCATGTCGGTGGCCAACCGCATGCCGAAGCCGAATTCGGCATTGTCCTCAAACAAGGAATTGGCCCAGGAGGGCCCCCGTCCTTCGCTGTTCACGGCCCAAGGTGTCGTCGGCAGATTGCCGCCGTAGATGGAGGAACAGCCGGTGGCATTGGCCACCATCAACCGGTCCCCGAACAACTGCGACAGCAGCTTGACATATGGCGTCTCGCCGCAGCCGGCACAGGCGCCGGAAAACTCAAACAGCGGCTCCAGGAACTGGGTGCCGCGCACGGTGGAGAAGTCCACCCGCGAGCGGTCATTCACGGGTAGGGTCTCGAAGAAGCGGATGTTCTCCTTCTCGGCATCGAGGACCGGTTCCTTCCAGCCCATGTTGATAGCCTTCTTGCCGGTCTCCTCCTTGGACTTGGCCGGGCAGACCTCGACACAGAGGGTGCAGCCGGTGCAGTCCTCCATATAGATCTGCAAGGTATAACGGGTTTCCGGGAAGCCGCGGATGTCGATCGGCGCGGACTTGAACGACTCCGGCGCTTCTTCCAGCAGACCCTGGTTGTAGACCTTGGAACGGATCACCCCGTGCGGGCAGACGAAGCTGCAGTTGCCGCACTGGATGCAGATCTCCGGCTCCCAGATCGGGACGAAGGAGGAGATGTTGCGCTTTTCCCATTTAGTGGTGCCGCTGGGGAAGGTACCGTCCACCGGCAATGCGCTCACCGGCAGCTCGTCGCCGCGGCCGGCCATCATCATTGCCGTTACCTTCTGCACGAATTCCGGCGCTTCAGACGGTACAACCCGGGCCATCTCGATGGCACTGGTGACCGCGTCCGGGACTTCCAGTTCGTGCAGGTGGGCGATGGTGTGATCGACCGCGTCGAAATTCTTGCGCACGACCTCTTCGCCCTTGATGCCGTAGGTCTTCTCGATCGACTTTTTGATCTTGGCAATGGCCTGCTCCCGCGGCATCACCCCGGAGATGGCGAAGAAGCAGGTCTGCATGATGGTGTTGGTGCGGGTGCCCATGCCCGCTTCGCGCGCCACCTGTGCGCCGTCGATGACGAAGACCTTCAGCTTCTTGTCGATGATCTGCTGCTGCACGGTGCGCGGCAGTTTCGACCACACTTCTTTTTCGCCATGGGGGCTGTTCAGAAGGATCGTCGCCCCCGGCGCGGCGTGGGCCATAACGTCCATCTTCTCGATAAAATTGAACTGATGGATGCCGATGAAGTTGGCCGTGTCGATCAGATAGGTGGAGCGGATCGGCTTGCGCCCGAACCGGACGTGGGACACCGTCTGCGACCCGGATTTCTTGGAGTCATAGACGAAATAGCCCTGGGCATAAAACTCCGGATCGTCGCCGATGATCTTGATCGTGTTCTTGTTGGCCCCCACGGTGCCGTCCGCGCCGAGGCCGTAGAACATCGCCCGGAACACGTCCTCCCCCTCGGTAGAGAAGCTGGGATCGTAGTCGAGGCTGGTATGACTGACGTCGTCGACGATGCCGACGGTGAAGTGGTTCTTCGGCTTTTCCTTGGAGAGTTCGTCGAACACCGCCTTGATCATCGGTGGCGAGAATTCCTTGGATGACAGCCCATAACGACCGCCGATGACGCGAGGCAGCCGGGCGGTCGGGAGCGTGCCGGCGGCGGCGGCCTCGGCCAGGGCCACGGTGATGTCCTGATACAGCGGCTCGCCGGTACTGCCGGGCTCCTTGGTGCGGTCGAGCGCAGCCATGGACTGGACTGTCGACGGCAGCGCCGCCAGGAAGTGCTGCGCCGAGAACGGACGGTATAGATGGATCTGAACCACGCCCACCTTCTCGCCCCGGTCCGAGAGGAACTCCACCGTCTCCCGCGCCGCTTCCGCCCCGGAGCCCATCAGCACGATCACCCGCTCGGCATCGGGTGCACCGAAATACTCGAACAGACGATAGTGCCGGCCCGTGAGATTGCCAAACTTCTGCATCGTCGCCTCGACGATGCCGGGGACCGCCGCGTAGAAAGGAGAGCAGGCTTCCCGCCCCTGGAAATACACATCTGGGTTCTGGGCGGTACCGCGAATGAACGGATTGTCTGGGTTGAGAGCCCGGCGGCGGTGGGCCAGGACGAGGTCGTCGTCGATCATCGCCCGCAGCACATCATCGGGCAACAGCGTCAGCTTGTTGACCTCATGCGAAGTGCGAAAGCCATCGAAGAAGTGGATGAAAGGGATCCGCGCCTGGAGCGTCGCCGCCTGGGCGATCAGCGCCATGTCGTGGGCTTCCTGGACCGAACTGGAGGCGAGCTGGGCAAAGCCGGTGGGACGGACCGCCATCACGTCGGCCTGGTCGCCGAAGATCGAAAGCCCGTGGGTGGCCAGCGCCCGGGCGGCGACATGGAAGACGCAGGCGGTCAGCTCGCCGGCGATCTTGTACATGTTGGGGATCATCAGCATGAGCCCCTGGGAAGCGGTGAAGGTGGTGGTGAGCGCGCCTGCCTGCAGCGCGCCGTGCACCGCCCCGGCAGCGCCTGCCTCGCTCTGCATCGCCACCACATCGGGGACATTGCCCCAAATGTTGGTGCGTCCCTCGCTGGTCCACTGATCGGCAAGTTCGGCCATCGTCGACGACGGCGTGATCGGATAGATCGCGCAGACTTCGTTCAGCCGGAATGCCACATCGGCCGCGGCTTCATTGCCATCGATCGTGGTTACCTTTGCTTCGGCCATATCGTCCTCCACCGCCCAGCCGGGACGGGCCCTTGTCGAGCCCGTCCGTGGTGCTTACGGGCACCTGTTATCGATTATTGTGAGTCCCGTGATGATCGTTTCTCGCCGGCAGCCTCAGGTCTTGGCCTCCGGCTCCGGAATCATTTGAATCGCGTGGCACGGACACTGCTCGAAGCAGATGGCGCATCCGGTACACAGGTCGTAGTTGTACCGATAACGCTTGCCGGGCCCGAGCTTGATGATCGCGTCCTCCGGGCAGGCGCCGTAACAGCCGTCACATTCGAAGCAGTTGCCACACGACAGGCAGCGCTTGGCTTCGTAGCTGGCATCCTTTTCGTTGAGGCCCGCCAGCACCTCATCGAAGCTGGTGCGCCGCTTGAGCAGGTCCAGATGGCCCTGGGGTCGTTGCGCCGCGTCGGTGTAGAACCACAGGTGCAGCTTCTCGAAGCTGGCGATGTCGGGCTTCGGTGGCTTCTGGTAGGTGGCGCCCCGCAGGTAGGCATCGATGCTGCGCGCGGCCCGCTTGCCGTGGCCGACCCCGATGGTCACGGTGCGCTCCGACGGAACCATGTCGCCGCCGGCGAACACGCCCTCGGCCCCGGTCATCATGTTCTCGTTGACGATCACCGTGCCGTCGTTCTGGAACTCGATGCCCGGCACCCGGCGCAGGAACGCGGTGTCGGTATCCTGGCCGAGAGCCAGGATCAGGTCGTCGGCCTCCAGCGTCTCCATCTCCCCGGTCGGGCGAGGCCGTCCGGTCTCAGGATCCACCTCCATCACTTCCACCTGGAAGCTGGACTGCTCGATGGACTTGATGGTCCGCAGCCAGTGGATCTTGACCCCTTCCTCCTCCGCTTCGGTGGCTTCAAAGTCGTGGGCCGGCATGTGGGCGCGGTCGCGGCGGTAGATGATCATCGGCTCGTAGCCGAGCCGCATGGCGGTGCGCGCCGCGTCCATCGCGGTGTTGCCGCCGCCGTAGATGGCGACCCGACGGCCGAGCTTGACGCCCTCGCCCGTCTCCACCCCTTTGAGGAAGCTCACAGCATCCATGATCCGGCCGGCGTCCCGGGATGGGATGTCGATCTTTTTCGACAGGTGGGCACCCACGGCCACGAACACGGCATCGAAGCCGCCGTCTTCCTTCTCGGCCGCCAGATCCTCGACCTTGTGGTTCAGCGTGATCGTCACCCCCATCCGCTCGATCCGGCTGATTTCGCCATCCAGGATATTGCGCGGCAGGCGGTAGGCGGGAATGCCGAAATGCATCATGCCGCCGGCCATGGGCCCGGCGTCCCGGATCTCCACGGTGTGGCCCATCATCGTCAGGTGGTGGGCGGCGGACAGGCCGCTGGGACCTGCCCCGACCACCAGGATGCGCTTGCCGGTCCGGGCCGCCCGCAATTCCGGAACCCAGTCCTCCTCGAGGGCTTTGTCCCCGAGAAAGCGTTCCACCGAATGGATGCTGACGGTGGCATCAAGCTGGCCGCGGTTGCAGGAGTCTTCGCACGGGTGATAGCAGACCCGGCCGTGCACCGCCGGCAGCGGATTGTCCTGGAGGATCGTTTCCCACGCTTCGCGGAAGCGGCCGTCCTGGGTGTGGGCGAGCCAAGCCTGAATGTTCTCGCCGGCCGGACAGGCGTTGTTGCAGGGGGGCAGAAGGTCGACATAGACCGGCCGCTGTGTCCGGGCCGGGCCAATATGCCGCCGGCGCGCCAGATCGGGGGGGGTGGTGAGGTCGGATGGATAACTCATGGTCGGATTCTCTCCTCCGAGTGGGGCTTTGGGCGGCGTCGAACGCACATGTGGTATGGCGGCAATCTTTCGGCGTGGGCCTGCCTGGGGGGCTTCAAGGTGAAGCGGCCCCAAAGAAACGGTGCGCGACGCTAGCGTGACGAGCACAACCACTCGGCGCTGCAAACGACGTTGCGGAAAAGACCATGGCGCACGGGGCCTGGTGCCACCGTCGAAAGCTTGAGACGACTCCCACGCGGCCGACGTGCGGCGCTGGTCCTCCCCCCTGGGGGTTGCTTAACCAAGTTATTATTTTCACGGCTCGGCTCCGCTTTTTAGAAACATACCGTGCCGGCGGCGGGGAAACAAGGCGACTCGGGTGCCGGAACGCGCAACCGGGGTGCCCTTTTACCGCAACCCTGGCAGGGCTTCTCGGCATCGTTGGCCGGATCGTCGGCCCGGATGAAGCCTTTGCGAGCCCCACCGAACAAGCGCCGCTTCCCTTCAACCGATCACCTCCGTAAACAACCGGCATCGCTGCCGGACAGGCGGCGGCGATGAACAGGCTGCGCGGCCACGAGCAACGGCCATGGGCAAGGGCCATGGGCAACGGCCATGGGCAACGGCCGGGAAAGGATGGGACGGTGACGGGTGAACTGATGCACGTGGCCCTGGCGGCCGGGCTGTTCGTCGGCAGCCACTTCCTGCTGTCGAGTTCGCCGGTGCGGAGTCCGCTGGTGACGATGCTGGGGGAGAAACCGTTCCAGGGTCTCTATTCGCTGATCGCCCTGGCACTGATCATCTGGCTCGCGATGGCTTACAACGCCGCGCCGTTCGTCGCGGTATGGTGGCCGCCGATCGGGCTGCAGCACGTATCCCTGACGGTGATGGTTTTCGCCGCCGTCCTGGTGGTGGGGGCGCTGACGACCCCCAGTCCGACCGCCGCCGGCACCGATGCCGAAGCCCTCGCCGCGCGCGGACCGGTCGGGCTCGCGCGGATCACCCGCCATCCCATGATGTGGGGAATCGGCCTCTGGGGCATCTCCCACCTCCTCGCCAACGGCGACGCGGCAGCGATGATCCTGTTCGGCAGTCTCACCTTCCTGGCCCTGGCCGGACCCTTGGCCATCGACGCCAAGCGCCGCATGGCCCTCGGGAGGATCTGGGAGGGCTATGCGCGCCAGACCTCCTACATTCCGTTCGCCGCCATCGCCGCCGGGCGCACGCGCTTCGTCATGGGGGAGATCGGATGGTGGCGGCTGGGCCTTGGCGTGCTCGTCTACATCGCCTTGCTGGCGGTGCATCCGTTGCTGTTCGGCGTGGCCCCCTGGCCGATGTAGTGCTCTTCAGGAAGGTTCCGACACGGCGGTGACCAGTGACCGCGTTACCGCTCACGCCGGCAGCGTAAACAGTTCCTGCGGCCGGGACACGCCACGCAGGGCATGCGACCCCAGCGACAGCAGCGGCCGCCCCGCCACCCTTGCCACCGCCTCCGAAATCAGCACCTCGCGGTGCAGCGCCTTGCACAAGGATTCGATCCGCGCCGCCTCGTTGGCGGCCGCGCCGACCACAGTGAACTCCAGCCGTTCCGGCACGCCGATGTTGCCATACAGCACGTCGCCCAGATGCAGGCCGATGCCGAAGCGAATCCGCGGCAGCCCGGCCCGGGCCCGGGTCGCATTGACGACCGCGATCCGGCGGACGGCATCGGCCGCGGCGTCAATCGCGGTGGCGCAGGCGCGGACATGCTCGGCACAGGCTTCAGGACGCTCAACGACCGCCCCGATCGGAAAGATGGCGAGGGCAGCGTCACCGATGAAGCGGAGCACCTCGCCCCCATGGTCCAGCACCGCCCCGGCCATGCACTCGAAGTAATCGTTGAGCAGCGCCATGAACGCGTCTCGCGGCATCCGGTCGGCAAAGGCGGTGGAGCCCCGGAGGTCGCTGAACCAGATCACCGCATGGATGTCCTCGCCGTCGCCGCGGTGGATCCGGCCTTCCAGCACGCGCGCTCCGCTGTGGCGGCCGAGGTAGGTGTCGAGGATGGTACGGGCGGTCTGACGCAGGGCATGACATTCCATGACCCGGGCCAGGATCGGCAACGCCTGGTCGATCATCGCAAGATCGTCGACCGCGAACCCGCCCTCCCGGTCGGAGGCGATCGTCACCGCGTTGATGGTGCCGTCGGCAAAAGTAAGGGGCCAAGCGACGTAATCGGTCGCTCCTTCCGCCTTCAGTTCGGCCAGAATTGGATAGTCGAGCAACGGGGCCGGACCTTCCAGCCGCCGCCGGACCCCGCCCGCCCCCTCGAAGATCGCCGCATAGGGGCTGGCCAGATAGCTTTCCGTGCGGAGGATTTCCGGCGTAGGCAGGAACTCTTCCACTTCCGGCCGGTCGCGTCGCCACGTGAAGGTGGAGCCCAGATATTGCGGATGCAGGGTGCGGATGGTGAGCCGGAGGCGCCACACCGGCAAGCCAAGGACCACCATACGCTGCCCCAACTGCTGCATCAGCGTCTTGGCGTCGGGGATGCGCCAGCCGTCATCGAGCAGCCATGCCGCCAGCGGGTTGCCCGACAATGGATTGTCCGACAACCCGGCAGGCATCGGTTCCGGGTGCGGCATGGGGTCTGCCACGTGTGTCTCCATGGATCAGTTTGAAGTGTCTCCGGTCCGGCGATTGCGCCGTTGGCCGGTGCGGTTAGCGGTTCCCCCATTTGTCTCGTATATAGCCATGGCAGGGCGGCAATTGCGAACCAGTTCGCATGCCTGACGGATCAAGACCGAGGGAGAGCGAGTCGATGCCCGTGATCGACGCCATCACCGCGTTCCACGAAGACATGGTGCGCTGGCGCCATGATCTGCACGCCCATCCCGAGACGGCGTTCGAGGAACGACGCACCGCCGACATGGTCGCCACCCGCCTCAAGAGTTTCGGGCTGGAGGTCGACCGCGGGCTGGCCGGTACCGGCGTGGTCGGAACCCTCCATCACGGTCACGGCCCTGCGATCGCACTGCGCGCCGACATGGATGCATTGCCGATGACGGAAGCCAACAGCTTCGCCCACCGCTCCACGCAACCCGGGCGGATGCACGCCTGCGGCCACGACGGACACACCGCCATGCTGCTGGGGGCCGCCCGCTACCTCGCGGCGACCCGCCACTTTCAGGGCACGGTCCATTTCGTGTTTCAGCCGGCGGAAGAAGGCGAAGGCGGCGGCAAGCAAATGGTGGAGGACGGGCTGTTCCGCCGCTTTCCGGCGCATGCGGTCTATGGCATGCACAACTGGCCAGGGCTCGAGGTCGGCCGCTTCGCCGTGCGCCCCGGGCCGATGATGGCCGCTTTCGACATCTTCGAAATCACCATCACCGGCAAGGGCAGCCATGGCGCCATGCCGCACCAGGGCATCGACCCCATCGTGTGCGGCGCCGCCATCGTCAGCGCGTTGCAGGCGGTGGTGAGCCGCTTCACCGATCCGCTGCACCCAGCCGTGGTCTCGGTCACCCGCTTTCATGCCGGCGAGGCCTGGAACGCCATCCCCGATCGCGCCGTGCTGGCCGGCACCGCCCGCGCCCTTGGCAACGAGGTGCGCGATGCCACCGAAGCCTTGGTGCGCCGGATCGCCGCCGCCACGGCGGAAGCCTACGGCGCCGATGCCGAGGTGCGCTACGAACAACGCTATCCCGCGACGGTCAATCATGCGGCCGAGGTGGAACGGGCCGCCCGGGCCGCCGCCCTGGTGGTCGGTGCCGAGCATGTGGACCGCGACCCGGTGCCAAGCATGGGCGCGGAGGACTTCGCCTACATGCTGCTGGAGCGGCCGGGCGCCTACATCTGGATCGGCAACGGGGCTACCGACGGGGGCCGCCACCTGCACAGCCCGCACTACGACTTCAACGACGCGATCCTGCCCATCGGCGCCAGTTACTGGGCCAAGCTGGCGGAAAGCGTACTGGCCGAGAACAGGGCTGAATAGCGGCACAGGCGGCCGGGTTCGTTCTTGTGATGTTCCGGTTGCCGACGTAGCATTGGCGCATGGACAGCGCGCCACCGCCTCAACCCCGCAAGGGCCGCGGAGCCGTCACCAACCCCGCAGGCCGATACGAACCGCACGTGCGCGAGGGCGTCGATGACGGCTGGGCCCTGAATGACGGCGACAGCCCGCCCCGGCTCGCCACCGTGGTGACCACAGAGCGGGCCCGCACCATCATCGCCCGCAACGCCTCGCCCGACATCGGCTTCGATCAATCGATCAATCCGTACCGGGGGTGCGAGCATGGGTGCGTCTACTGCTACGCGAGGCCGAGTCATGCCTACCTCGGGCTGTCACCAGGGCTCGATTTCGAAAGCCGCCTCACCGCCAAGGCCAACGCCGCGGAGGCCCTGGAACGGGAGCTCAGGGCTCCCGGCTACCGGCCGCGGCCGATCATGCTGGGTGCCAATACCGATCCGTATCAGCCGGTGGAGCGCCGGCACGACATCACGCGGCGGGTGCTGGAGGTTCTGGCGGCATTCCGGCACCCGGTGATGATCACCACCAAGTCCGCCCTGGTCACGCGCGACCTTGATATCCTGGCGCCGATGGCGGAACAGCGGCTCGCCAGCGTCGGGATTTCCGTCACCACCCTGGAGCCCGAGTTGGCCCGCACCCTGGAACCGCGCGCGACCCGACCGGCGTTGCGGCTGGAGACGATCCGGGCGCTGAGCCGAGCCGGGGTCCCGGTGACCGTGCTGGCCGCGCCGATGATCCCCTTCGTGACCGATCACGACATGGAGCGCATCCTGACGGCGGCGCGCGAGGCCGGAGCCGTCAACGCCGCCTGGATCCTGATCCGGCTGCCCCTGGAGGTGGCGCCGCTGTTCCGCCAGTGGCTGGAAGCGCATGTGCCCGACCGGGCGGAACGCGTGCTGGCCCGCATCCGCGAATGCCACGGTGGCGCACTGTACCGTTCCACCTTCGGCGAGCGGATGACCGGAAGCGGCGCCTATGCCGAGCTTCTGGCCTCCCGATTCCGCCTCGCCTGCGACCGGCTTGGCCTGCGCCGCCGGGAGGGAGGCGACAGCACCCTGGACGTGAGCCGGTTCCGGGTCCCGCCCGCGCCCGGTCAGCAGCTGAGCCTGCCGCTTTGAGACCATGCCCGACGCGCTCAGGCCGGTGCCAATCTCTGGCGGTCGCCTGCAAAACCACCCGCTTCGGCAGCACCTCCGGCACGCGCCGTCCCGCCCCCACGAACGGCCTGAAGCATCGTCACCGTGTCACCGTTTCCGTCGACCGGTCGGCCGCCGGGCGAAAGCCGGTGGCGACCAGGTAGATTTCGGCAGACTCAGCGCGCGAGGCCTTGGGCTTGACATGGCGGACCGAAGCAAACCGGCGCTTGATCTCGGCCAGGAGTTGGCTCTCGGTGCCGCCCTGGAACACCTTGCACACGAACGCGCCACCCGTCCCCAGCACCTGGGCGGCGAAGCCGTAGGCGGCCTCGGCCAGCGCCATGATGCGCAAGTGATCGGCACCGCGGTGGCCGGTGGTCGCCGGGGCCAGGTCGCTCAGCACCACGTCCGCCGGTCGGTCCAGGGTGTCTTCCAGGCTGACCATGACGGCTTCGTCCAGAAAGTCGCCGATGATGATCTCAGCCCCCGGCACCGGGTCCATGGGGAGAAGGTCCAGGGCCAGCACCCGGCCGCCGCCGGCCGACCCGGCCTGCACCCGTTCCACCGCCACCTGTGTCCAGCCGCCGGGCGCGGCGCCGAGATCGATCACCCGGGCACCACGCGTCAAGAACCGGAACCGGTCGTCCAGTTCGATCAGCTTGAACGCCGCGCGGGAGCGGTAGCCCTTGCGACGGGCGGCCAGGACATAGGGATCGGAGAGATGGCGTTGCAGCCAACGCGCCGAGGATGCTTTGCGCTTCGGCTTGGTCACGGGGCAGGCTCTGCCGATGCGCTCTCGTCAAATTCCGCCATCATGGCAGCGAGCAGGCCCTCGCGGATGCCGCGGTCGGCGACGGTGAGCCGCCCCACCGGCCAGCGCCGGCAGATCGCCTGGAGAATGGCGCATCCGGCGACAACCAGGTCGGCGCGATCGGGCCCGATGCAGGGATTGGCGGCACGGGCCGACAGTGACGTCGCCGCCAGAGTGGCACTGACCAGGGCGATATCGCGGAAGCTCAATTCAAGGCCGTCCACCTTTGACCTCTGGTAGCGCTTGAGCCGGAGGTAGCAGGCACCCAGGGTCGTGACGGTGCCGGACGTGGCCAGCATCTGTACCTGCCCGGCACGAATCCCCGCGTCCACGGCGGCAGCCGCGGCAAAGCGGTCGAGCCAGCCGCTCACCGTCTCCACCATGGCGGCGAACGCGTGCGGCGGAACACGGTCCCCGCCGTATCGTTCGGCAAAGGTGACGACACCGCAAGGTATCGAGACGAAATCGATGATATGCGGTGGCCGGCCCATGCGTTGTTCGATCCAGCTCACCTCCGTGGAGCCGCCGCCGATATCCACCAGAAGGGCGAACCGGGCGGCGGCGGGTTTCAGCAACGGGCTGCAGCCGGCCAGGGTGAGCGTGATCTCATCGCCGGCAGTGAGCGCCTCCAGCTTGAGGCCGGTCTGCCGGGCCACTTCGGCGACGAAGGCGTCGGCATTGGCCGCCTGCCGGCATGGCTCCGTGGCCACGGCACGCACCCGTCCCACCCCGGCCCGGTGCATGCGATAGATGCACGAGCGGAGCGCGTCCAACGCCCTGGCAACCGCTTCCGCCGACAAGGTGCCGCGCCGGTCCAACCCCTCCCCCAGGCGCACCGGCTGCGAAAATACATCGAGGACACGAAAACGCCGCATCGGGTCCGGCTTGGCGATCAGCAGGCGGCAGTTGTGGGTGCCGAGGTCGATGGCGGCACACACGGGCGCTGACGTGGTGTGGCGGCCCACACCGGGGTGGCCGGCAGGTATCGCCGTCCTGGCCGCCTTGCCAACGGCCTCCTCGCGTGCCGTCACGACGCCTCGCCCCCTTGTGTCATCCCAAAAGCCCACCAAAGCCCTCAGCCGACGGCCGGGACCTGCAAGACCTCAAAAGAACCACCAGTTTAACACAGGTCAGATGGAATGCAGCCCCCAACCGGCCCGGTCGGGGCGAGGTCCCGCCGCGCCGGCATTGTCGGCACCCGCACCAGTGGGCGATAAGGTCAGGCTGCCTGCTGCCACCGCAAAGAGGCCCATGCCGATGCGACACCTCCTTCTCACCCTCGCACTGGCCCGGCGGGATCTGCGCGGCGGCATGCGTGTGCTGTGGATTGCAGTGGCGGGCATCGGGCTCGGGGTGGCCTCGATCGCTTTCATCGGGTCGCTCAGTGCCGGCGTGCTGGAGGGGGTCCGGAGCGAGGCTCGGCAAAGCATCGGCGGCGATATCTCCATCCGTCTGTTCCATCGCCCGGCCGATCCAAGCGAGCGCCGGGCACTGGAAGCGGCCGGAGACCTGAGCGAGACGGCGGAACTGCGCCCGATGGCACGGCTTGGCGGCACCCCGGGCGACATTCACGGCGGCAACACCCTCGTCGAGTTGAAGGCCGTGGATGACGCCTACCCGCTCGTCGGGGCGGTCGACCTGGACCCGGCGATGCCGCTGGCCGAGGCGGTACAGCGGCAGAACGGCAGCTGGGGGGCTGCCGTCGACGCGGCCCTGCTCGCGGAACTGGGAGCGGACATCGGCGACCACCTGGACCTGGGTGACATCGCCGTCCGGATCCGCGCCATCATCCTGCGCGAGCCGGACCGCAGCTTTCGCGCCCTTACCCTCGGCCCTCGGGTCATCATCCATCGGTCGGCGCTGGAGCAGACCGGCCTCGCCACACCGGGGGAACCAGTCTACTGGTACTACCGCCTGCGGCTGCCCGATGCGGCGGCCGGCGAGGCCGTGATCGCTGATCTGGAAGCGCGGTTTCCCGATGCCGGCTGGCGGATCGTCAATGCCGCCGACGGCATCCCCGGCGTTGAACGCACCGTGGAGGTCGCTCGCGCGGTCCTGCTCATCGCCGGGCTGGCGGTACTGCTCGTGGGCGGGGTCGGCGTCGGCACCGCCGTCGCCGCACACCTGGCCCGCAAGGTCGTCACCGTGGCCACGTTGCGCAGCCTCGGGGCGAGCCAGCGGCTGGTGTTCGCGGTGCTGCTGGCGGAAGTGGCGGCGGCAACCCTGCTTGCCGTGGTCGCCGGCCTGGCCTTGGGCGGCGGCGGCGCAGCCGCCGTGATGGCGCTGGCCGCACCACTGCTGCCGCTGCCGGCGGCACCACGGCCGGATGCCGGAGCCCTGGCTGTGGCTGCCGGCTTCGGGGTGCTGACAGCGCTGGGGTTCGCTCTCGGGTCTCTGGCCCGGCTGCGTGATGCGTCGCCGCAGCATTTGTTTCGGGCCCTTGTGGTTCCGACCCGGCGCCCGTCAGCGAAGCACGCGTTGGCAGCGGTGCTCGCTTTTGCCGCCATGGCGGGCCTGTTGCTGGCGATCACGCCCGCACCGGTGATGGCGGGCCTGTTCGCGGCGCTGGCGGGGGGCGGCATCGTCATCCTGTTCGGTTCCGCCAAAGCCGTCGCCTGGGCCGCCCGTCGGGCACCGGCAAGGCTTCCCCCGGCCGTCAAGCTTGCCCTTGGCAACCTCGGCCGTCCCGGCGCGGCGACCGTCCCGGTGATGCTGGCAGCCGGCCTTGGCCTCAGCGTGCTCGTGACCGTAATCCACGTGGCCGGCCATGCCGAGCGGCACCTGAACGAGGCGCTGCCGGCCCGTGTACCGAACCTGTTTTTTCTCGCGGTGCCGGCGGCGGAGGCCGGAACGGTCGCCGCCACGCTGGCCGCGCAGGAGGGCGTACGGCGGGTCGAACACATGCCGTTCGTCCACGGCCGACTGACCCGGATCAACGGCACACCGGTGCATGAACTGTCCGTGCCGCGCGACGTGGCGTGGCTGGTACGGGGCGATCGCGGCCTGTCCTGGTCGGCAGAACCGCCGACAGGGACGATCCTCCTGACCGGCACCTGGTGGCCGAAAGATTACCGGGGGCCGCCGCTTGCGTCTCTGGACGCGCGGGTGGCGGCCCGCCTCGGCCTCGGCCTCGGCGACCGGATCACCCTCGACATGGTCGGCCGGCCGGTTTCGGCCGAGATTGCCAACCTGCGCCAGTTGGACTGGACCGCCATCGACCTGGATTTCCCGATCCTGCTGTCGCCATTGCCGGAGCCGCCACCGCACACCCACGTCGCCGCGGCATGGCTGGATCGCGCGGTTCAACCCGATGTGATCGCCGCCATGGCTGTCGCAGCTCCGACGTCGCCCGCAGTCCGGGTCGAGGCCATCCTGGCGACCATGGCAGGCCTGATCACGCGCGTCGCGAACGGCCTGGCCATCGCCGCGGCGGCGGTGATCGCGACCGCCGTCGTGGTGCTGGCCGGGAGCATCGCCGCCAGTTGGCAGCGGCGCGTGAATGAAATGGTGCTGCTGAAGGTTGTGGGCGGCCGGCGCCGACAGATCGCCGCCGCGGCGGCGCTGGAACTGGGGATCGTCGGAGCCGTGACCGCCGGAGTGGCTTTGGTGTTGGGGACGGCCGCCGGCGCCGTGGTCGTGAACCAGATCGCACCGGGGACATGGTCCCTCCAGCCCGAGGTGCCGGCCCTCATCGCTGCAACCGCCGTGCTTCTGATGGCCGCAACGGGGTGGCTGCTGCCCCGGGCGGCTTTGGCACGCTCTCCGGCGACGCTGCTGC
The DNA here is from genome assembly GCA_007695045.1 of Rhodospirillales bacterium. Lineage (GTDB taxonomy): Bacteria > Pseudomonadota > Alphaproteobacteria > Rhodospirillales > Defluviicoccaceae > REEP01. Next base: position 28,228 of record REEP01000048.1, read on the forward strand.
GGGCGCGACACCCGGCCGACTGAAGCCGGCCGGCGGCCCCATTGATCGATAATAACGAACTCATATCCAGAAACTTTTCATCGGATCGATCATTGATCGGGCCGGGCCATTGGCCACATCATGCGAGTGAGGATCAACCCGACGAGTTCGAACAAGGAGGAATGACATGTTGAGTGTGGGCGATCGTTTTCCAGCGTTCCATCTGAAGGCAGTGGTCAGCACCGATCCCAAGTCCGCCTTCACCGAAGTCTCCGATCAGACGGAGGCGGGCAAGTGGAAGGTGGTTTTCTTCTGGCCGAAAGATTTCACCTTCGTGTGCCCGACCGAGATTGCGGCGTTCGGTCAGCTCAATGAGGAGTTCAACGACCGCGACGCCGTGGTGTACGGCGTCAGCACCGACAGCGAATACGTCCATCTGGCGTGGCGTCAGCATCATGAGGATCTGCACGATCTGCCGTTTGCCATGCTGTCGGACCTCAAGCGAGAGTTGAGCGCGGCGCTGGGTATCCTGGACAAGGCCGAAGGGGTGTGCTTGCGCGCCACCTTCATCGTCGACCCCGACGGGATCATCCGCTTCGTCTCGGTCAACGATCTCAATGTCGGCCGCAATCCGCAGGAGGTGCTGCGCACCCTCGATGCCCTGCAGACCGATGAGCTCTGCCCTTGCAATTGGCAGAAGGGCGACGACGTCTTGCATGCGGCGTGAGATGTTCGGCGCCACCCTATCCCGGGTCGGGGCCGTCGCCGAACAGGTGGCGGCCCCTCCCGCCCACGACAAAAAGGATTGTCTGTCATGACCTTGGAGACCCTTAAGCGCAGCTTGCCGCCTTACGCCAAAGATCTGAAGCTCAACCTCTCCAATCTGGCGACCGACCCGGCCCTGACCCCGCAACAGCGCAATGGCACGTTTCTCGCGGCAGCGCTGGCGTCGCGCAATCCGGGCGTCATCGCCGCCTTCGTTGATGAATTCGCGGCGGATATGACGCCGGAAGCCGTGACTGCCGCCAAGGCCGCGGCATCGATCATGGCGATGAATAATATCTACTATCGGTTTGCACATCTGGTCTCCAACCGCGATTATCAGTCGATGCCGGCGAAGCTTCGCATGAGCGTGATCGGCAAGCCGGGTGTGGAGAAGGCGGATTTCGAGTTGTGGTCGTTGGCCGTGTCGGCGATCAATGGCTGTGGGGCCTGTGTCGATGCGCATGAGCGTGAACTGCGCAAGGCCGGCTTCAGTACCGAGGCGATCCAGACGGCGGTGCGCATCGCCGCGGTGGTGCATGCCGTCGCCGCGACGCTGGGCGGGGAAGCCGCTTTCGAGGCATCTGAACTGGCCGAGGCGTAACAACGGCCGGGCACGGATGCGCAACAACGAGCGGGATGGGTGAGGATGAAGGGCAATCGGCGTCTGGGACTGTGGCTGCTGGCCGGTCTGGTCCTGTTCCTTCTGTTCAGTGCGGTCCAGGGCCCGAGTCCGGGTGCCCAGGGGCAGGAGCTGTCCTATTCGGAATTCGTGGCCAACGTCGAGGCCGGCGGCGTTTCCGATGTATCCATCCGCGGCCAGGAGGCCACCGGCACCCTTCGCGACGGACAGACGTTCACCACCGTAATCCCGGAAGGAGCGGACGTGGTCCCCACCCTGGTGGAGCGCGGAGTGCGCGTTTCGGCGAGTCCGCCGCCGCAGCCAAGCCTCCTGAGTTCGTTGTTCATTTCGGCATTTCCGGTGCTTCTGCTGATCGCCGTGTGGATTTACTTCATGCGGCGAATGCAGGGCGGCGGTCCCGGCGGCGGCATCATGGGGTTTGGCAAGAGCCGAGCGCGCATGCTCGCCCAGGACCATCGCCGGGTGACGTTCGACGAGGTAGCCGGCATCGACGAGGCCAAGCAGGAACTGGAGGAGATCGTCGATTTCCTGAAGGACCCGCAGCGCTTCCAGCGGCTGGGCGGGCAGATTCCCAAGGGCTGTCTTCTGGTGGGGCCGCCCGGCACCGGCAAGACCCTGCTCGCCCGCGCCATCGCGGGCGAAGCCAATGTGCCGTTCTTCACCATCTCCGGGTCCGACTTCGTGGAGATGTTCGTGGGCGTGGGCGCGAGCCGGGTGCGCGACATGTTCGAGCAGGCCAAGAAGAATTCGCCCTGCATCGTGTTCATCGATGAGATCGATGCCGTCGGCCGCCACCGCGGTACCGGGCTGGGCGGTGGTCACGATGAGCGCGAGCAGACCCTCAACCAGCTGCTGGTGGAGATGGACGGGTTCGAGGCCAATGAAGGCGTGATCCTGATCGCCGCCACCAACCGTCCGGACGTCCTCGACCCGGCGCTGCTGCGCCCGGGCCGGTTCGACCGCCAAGTGGTGGTGCCGAACCCGGACGTGCTGGGCCGCGAGCAGATCCTGAAGGTCCATATGAAGAAAGTGCCGCTGGCGCCCGACGTGAAGCCCCGGGTGATCGCCCGCGGCACGCCCGGCTTCTCCGGCGCCGATCTGGCCAACCTGGTCAACGAGGCCGCGCTTCTCGCCGCCCGTGCCGCCCGCCGCAAGGTCACCATGGCCGATTTCGAGGCGGCCAAGGACAAGATCATGATGGGCTCCGAGCGTCGGTCCATGGTGATGACCGAGGACGAGAAGCGACTCACCGCCTTCCACGAGGCCGGGCATGCCCTGGTCGGCCTGTTCGTCCCCGGCAACGATCCGCTGCACAAGGTGACGATCATCCCGCGCGGCCGTGCCCTCGGGGTGACCATGAACCTGCCGGAACGCGACCGGTACTCCATGAAGAAGAGCGAAATCGAGGCTCGTCTCGCCATGATGTTCGGGGGCCGGGTGGCCGAGACTCTGGTGTTCGGCACCGAGAACGTCACCACGGGGGCCAGCAACGACATCATGCAGGCGACCAATTTCGCCCGGCGCATGGTCACGGAATGGGGTATGAGCGACCGCCTTGGCCGGCTGCGTTACAGCGACAACGAGGAGGAAATCTTTCTCGGCCGGTCCATCACCCGGACTCAGAACGTCGCGGAGGAGACGGCTCAGATCATCGACGAGGAATTGCGCCGCATTATCGAGTCGGCGGAGCGCACCGCCGTGAGCGTGTTGACCGAACATCTGGACGACCTGCATCAGCTGGCGCAGGCGCTGCTGGAGTATGAGAGCCTGAGTGGTGACGAGGTGCGAATCATTCTGGACGGCGGCAGCATCGATCGCCCTGATGAGGAATCAGCGGCGCCGAAAACGCGACCAGGCCGGCGCTCGGTGCCCCAGGCCAGCGCGGGCAAGGGGCGACCGGACGATGGTGGGCCGATCGAACCGGCACCGGGACTGCAGCCGCAGGGATAAGGCGCGGGGACGGCGGACGAGCGTTCCCGCCGGTGGGAGGCGCGACGGGCGCCGCGGACTGGATGAGTGGAGTGGCGGCCGGCGATCGGGCGCCGTGATCGAAGGTTGCTGGCAATTGGCGGGGTCCTGTACTGCTGGCAACGGCTCCCCGGCCCCCTCGGACCCGGCCCGCAGGCCTTGGCCGCGGTCGACGATTCCGTTTCGGGGTCGACGGCGGTGGCGAAAACCATGATAACATCTTGCGTGGATTGCCGCTTGGCGGGGCTGTGACGTCAGCGCACGAAGCGTCCGGCCAGCAGCTCCCCTCCCCGCCCCCGGGCCCGTAGTTCAGTGGTAGAACACGTGACTTTTAATCACGGTGTCGGTGGTTCGATCCCACCCGGGCCCACCACTTTTCAAACACTTAGCTCAATGCGTCCAACTTTCCTGTCAATAATTCCTATGATTCGTCCAACTTCGTTCTCTCTTTGTGCAACTCGAGCTTGCGGATCGCCGCCTCGGCCATCGGTGAGGTCCGCGGCAGGTAGGTCTCCAAAATCTGCATGGTCCGCTCCAGCCGATGGCCGGTGATGGCGGCGATCTCGGCTGTCGTGCACCCCGCTTCGGCCAAGCGGACCACAGCCGATCGGCGAAGGTCAAGAAATTGTAGCGACTGCAATCCGGCAGCATCGGCGATGCGACGGAATTCATGCTGGAAGTGGTTTGCGCGGTAGGGTCGCCCCGTGGTTTCCGCCACCACGATGGTCGGAGCTTTTGGCGGAGTTGCGGCCAGGGCGAGGGCAAGCTCGCGCACTGCCGGAACCCTGACAATTGCTCCCGTCTTGCCTTGCCGGAGGGTGATCGCCGTACCGTCGAACTGCGACCAGGTCATGCGGAGGATGTCACCCTGACGCTGGCCCAGGCAGATGCCCATCTGCACAGCCAGCGCGACGGATTTGCGATCGGCCTGTTCGGCGGCTGTAACGAAAGCAGCTATATTGTCATCCGTCCAAATCGTCTGACGCGGCGGGGTGGCTGCCAAGCGCGACTTGGAAGCCGGGTTGCGAGGCAAGTATCCCTCATCAACGGCAAACTGAAGAAGAAGTCGCAGAACGCGAAGCACAGCATTAGCCATGGCGGGTGTTTCTGCAAGAGACAGGTACAATGCCCGAACCGCCTTGCGATCGATTAGCCTAAGTGGAGGCTGGCCGGCTGATTTCGACCAGGCTTCAATCTTGGGAAAGCAATAGCTGTAACTGCTCTTGGTATTGAGCTTGAGAGCAGTGAAGCGCTCGTCAGTCCTATACAGCTGGATAAGCCATGGCAATGTATGGAAGTCACACTATGTTGGCTCGGCGCCTTTTCGCCAGTCGTCAACCTGGCGATTGAGTTTCTCAGCCTGCCGAATGGCGGTCTCGATGTCGTCGGCGAGACGCTGTGGCCGAAACCCGACGGCCCGCAGCTCAGCCGACGGCTGCCAATAGTAGTCGATGCCCTTCTTGAACTTTTTCTGAACCAGATAGCGGATGTGTATCTTGGCCACGTCCGGTTCGTTCCCCAGTCCTGCTGCGGCGCCAAGGCCTGCTTCCGCCTCCGCCGCCGTGTCGGCTGGTCGCGCTGTTTGAACACCCGGTGCCGCTTCCGGCGGCGCTCTGAAACCGCCACACCCTCGAGGAACGGGGTGCGGTGATCATGGTGGTGCAGGCGGAGACCAGGCGGGACCTGGAGCGTATTGCCGCCGCCGCCCCGGCGCTGCCCCGGTTCGCCGCCTCCGGCGCCGCCTTCGCGGAAGGCCTCGGCCTTCGCCACTATCCGGCGGTGATCGACGCCGCCGGCATCCGGCCCGGGCCATGACCGACCGCTACGAGGTGGAGGCGCTGCTGCGCCCGCCGGTGGA
>REEP01000027.1 GCA_007695045.1 Rhodospirillales bacterium
GCGGACGCCGGGCACGGAATCGAGCATCGTGTCGTCTCGCTGATGGATGATGGCAACTACGGTCGGGAACTGCGCGCTGCCGGCGTCGCGTTGCATTGCCTGAACCTGCACCAGCCCACGTTCTCTCCCGGGGCGGCGCTTGGGCTTGCTGGCATCATCCGGCGGTACCGGCCCGACACGCTCATGACGTGGCTGTATCACGCCGACCTCATGGGCACGCTGTGCGCCATGCTGGCGGGCGTGAGCCCGCGTCGCGTGGCCTGGAACCTGCGCTGTTCCGATATGGATTTCGACAGCTATGCGCCGACCACGCGTCGCGCCGTTCGCATGCTGGCCCGAATGTCGGCGTGGCCCGGCATCATCGCCGTTAACTCCGAAGCCGGCAAGCGGCACCACAAGGCCCTCGGCTACCGGCCGCGCGCTTGGGCCTATCTGCCCAACGGACTGGACACGAACGAATGGCGTCCCGACCCTGGGGACCGCGCCCGGGTGCGTCGGGAACTGGATGTGTCGGACGGCGACGTGTTGATCGGCATGGTCGCACGCCGGGACCCTCAGAAAGACCACGCAACCTTCCTGGACGCCTGCGCGCGCTTGGCCGCCGACCATCCGAACGTCCGTGTCCTGATGGTCGGACGGGGCACGTCCGAGCTAAGCCTTCCCGACGAACTCCACGCACGAGTCACGGCCCTGGAGTTTCGGACCGACGTCCCCCGCCTGATGCGGGGGCTGGACCTGCATGTGTTGAGTTCCGCCTATGGCGAGGGCTTTCCCAACGTGGTTGCCGAAGCGATGGCCAGCGAAGTGCCGTGCGTTGTCACCGACGTCGGCGATGCGGCCATGCTGGCGGCGAATCACGGATTAGTGGTGCCGCCGCGCGACCCGGCCGCGCTGGCGCGGGCTATGTTGGCCCTCCTGACAGAAGGAGAGCAGCAACGGCAGCAGAGAGGTCGCGTCGCCCGAACGTACATCGTCGAAAATTTTCAGATCGACAAAGCTCTTGAACGCTACCGCACGGTTTGGCAACGGACATGGAGATCAAGCCTGTCTGGCCCATAACGTCCTCTTTGCGCCTCGGTGTTTACGCCGGGCCGTCGCCTCGACATTATTCTGAATGAGGCCAAAATTGCTGAACCATGTGCGGCATTGCCGGGTTGATTGACGCCGGTCGCGGCGGGGATGCGGCGGGGGTGGAGGGCGTGGCGGTGGCTATGGGTGACGCCATCGCCCATCGCGGGCCCGATGGCGCCGGGGTCTGGGTGGATGCCGGGGCGGGGCTGGCCCTCGCCCATCGCCGCCTCGCCATCGTCGATCTCAGCCCGGCCGGGGCGCAGCCGATGGTCTCATCCTGCGGGCGGTTCGTGATCGCCTACAACGGCGAGGTCTACAACGCCGGCGACCTGCGCCGCCACCACCTGCCGGGCATCCGCTTCCGCGGCCATTCCGACACGGAAGCCATCCTTGAGAGCATCGCCGCCCGCGGCCTCGACACCACCCTCGCCGAGATGAACGGCATGTTCGCCTTCGCGCTGTGGGACCGGCAGGCGCGGATGCTGCACCTGGTCCGCGACCGGCTCGGCATCAAGCCGCTGTTCTTCGCGGCGGAGGGGCGGCGGCTGCTGTTCGGCTCGGAGTTGAAGGCGCTGCTGGCCGCCGGGCTCAGGCGGGACCTCGACCCGTCGTCCGTGGCCGCCTTCCTCCGCTATGCCTACGTCCCCGGACCGCACGCGATCTTTCGTGGCGTCGAGAAGGTCATGCCGGGGGAGGCGGTGACCATCGCCGCCGACGGCGCCATCGCACGCCGCCGCTACTGGTGCCTGGACGAGATCGCCGCCGGCGGCCGCGCCGAGCCCATGGACGTGAGCGATGCCGAAGCGGCCGACCGGCTGGAGGCGTTGCTGGGCGATGCCATCGCCCGCCAGATGCTGGCCGACGTGCCGCTCGGCGCGTTTCTGTCGGGCGGGGTGGATTCCGCCACCGTGGCCGCGCTGATGGTCAAGGCCGGCAAGGGCACGGTGCGCACCTTCTCCATCGGCTTTCCCGATTTCGGCTTCGACGAATCGCCCCACGCCGCGGCGGTGGCCCGCCACCTCGGCACCCGGCACACGGAACTCACGGTGACGGCGCGGGAGGCCCTGGACGTGGTGCCGCGGCTGCCCGAGATGTACGACGAGCCGTTCGCCGACTCCTCGCAGATCCCGACCCACCTCGTCTCACGGTTGACCCGAAACCACGTCACCGTAGCGCTGTCCGGCGACGGCGGCGACGAACTGTTCGCCGGCTACAACCGCCATACCCTGGCCGCCGTGCATTGGCCACGGATCGCCCGGGTTCCGGCGCCCTTCCGCCGCGCCGTCGCTCGCATGATGGGGTGCATGTCGCCGGCGACGGTAGACAGACTGGTCCGTCACATACCCGGGCTGCCGGCGCAACCCGGCGATAAGCTCGCCAAGCTGGCCGCCGTGCTGGCGCTGGACGGGCCCGACGCCTACCACCGCCTGGTGAGCCAGATCCCCGATCCCGCCCGTCACATGGACGCGCCGGAATACCGCACCCCGCTGGCGGCACCGCACGGCCTGAGCCTGCTCGACCGCATGCGTTTCGCCGACACCCTCACCTACCTGCCCGACGACATCCTGCAGAAAGTGGACCGCGCCTCCATGGCGGTGGCGCTGGAGGCGCGGCCGCCGCTGCTGGACCACCGCCTGGTGGCGTTCGCCTGGCACCTGCCGCAGCGGTTCCTGATCCGCGGCGGCCGATCCAAGTGGCTGCTGCGCCGCGTGCTCGATCGCCACGTGCCGCGCGCGCTGATCGAACGGCCGAAGATGGGCTTCGCGGTGCCGTTGGCGGACTGGCTGCGCGGGCCGCTCAAGACCTGGGCCGAACACCTGCTCCTGGCCCCGGACTACGGCGGCGGCCTGTTGCGCCCGCAGCCCGCCCGCACGCTATGGCACGGGCACCAGAGCGGCGGCCGCAACCACGCCTACCAGCTCTGGACCCTGCTCATGTTCGAGGCGTGGCGCCGGCGCTGGGCGTGAGCCGCATCTTCTCCCGCCCAACTCGCCGCTTCCGAACCCCTCAGCCCTTGGCCTCCAGCTCGCGCAGCATCGCCTCGGCCTCGTCGCGCTTGGTGAACGGCGTGCCGAGATCGAGGGCGCGCCGCAGGACGTCGCGGGCCTCCTCCGTCTGGCCGGCCGCGGCCAGTGCCTGGGCGAAATGGTACTGGATCGTGGCGTTGTCGGGGACGCCGCTCGCGGCTTGGCGCAACAGCGTCACCGCCCGGGCCGTCTCCCCCCGCGCCAGCTCGATCATGCCAAGGGTGTCGGCGACGCCCGGATGATCGGGCGCCACGTCATGGGCGCGCAGGGCGTGCCGACGCGCTTCCGAGATGGCACCGTCCTCATACAGGAACCAAGCCAAATTGTTCTGCGCGACCCAGACGCCGGGCTCGATCCGGACAATGTCCCGCAGAACCGCTTTCGCATCGTCACGCCGATCGAGCGCGATGTAATACTCGCTCAGCCGCACCATGAGCGCCAGATTGTCCGGGTGGGCGGCGAGCCCGTCCTTCAGTGCGGCAATCGCCGCGTCGGGGTCGCCGGCTTGCCAGCGGGCGAGCGACAGGGCCGCTGAGAGTTCGACGCTGGGCACCTGTTCCAGAGCCTGCTCGTAGAACGCAGCGGCCTCGGCGGGGTTGCCTTCCGCCGCGGCCAACTGCCCCTGAAGGACGATCACGCCGACGCGCTCCGGATCGCTGGCGGCAAGCTCCGTCACCAGCGGTCGCGCCGCCTCGACATCGCCGGCGCCGATCATCACGCCGGCCAGGGCGGACTTGGCGCCGAAATGTGCCGGATCCAGCTCCAGGGCCCGGTTCAAGGCGTCCTTGGCGTCGTCCAGACGCTGCAGGCGCAGGTAGGCCCCGCCGAGCAGGAAATGTCCCTCGGCCACGTCCGGGGCCGCCGCCGTGAGGCGCTCCAGATCGCGCGCGGCCTCGGCCGGCCGGTCGGTTTGAAGGTACGCTTGGCCACGTACCGCCAGCATCGCCGCATTCTCGCCCGCGGCCTCCGCCACTGGCTCCGTGATCTCAAGCGCCCGTTCCGGGGCGCGTTCCGCCATGAAGCCCTGGGCCAGCCCCAGCCGCGGGGCGATCGCATCCGGGTTGGCCGCGACCGCCTGTTCCAGCCGCTCTCGCGCCATCTCCGTGCGTCCGGCGTTCTGTTCCAGCGCCGCCAGGCGCATCAGCGTCGGGAAATGGTCCGGCTGGCTTTCCAGGACGCTTTCCAGCAAAGTCCGCGCCTCATCCACGTCGCCGTCCTGAAGCGCGATCTGCGCCAGATTGTTAGCGGCATCGCTCCGTCCCGGCTCCAGTTCCAAGGCCCGCTCGAAGGCGACTCGCGCGGCGTCGACGTCGCCCTTGCCGGCATGGGCGCCGCCTGAGAGCACCAGCCAGGCGACGTCGTCCGGATCGTCCGCCAGTTCTCGCTGGATCACCGCAAGCGCGTCGTCGAACCGGCCTTCGCGCATGTACCCCAAAGCCAGCGCCGCCTGCGCCCGCTGGAACTCGGGCGAGTCCTGAAGCCGCGGATCCAGTTCCAGCGCGGCCAGCAGTTCCTGTTCCGCGGCGCCGGTGTCGCCGGCCGCCATGCGCAGGACGCCCAGACGCGCGCGCAACCCGGCCTCGTCCGGCGACAGGGTCACCGCCCGTTCCATGAACGTGACGCTCTGCTGCATCCCCCCCTGTCCCTGGGCCGCGGCCGCGCTCAACAGGGTGAGATAGGCGTCGTCGTCCGGGATCCCCGCCGGCGCCGCCATCAGGGTCTGGTAGGCTTGGGTTTGGGCGCCGAGGCGCAGCTGCACGCCACCCAGCAGGCGGCGGGCGTAGGTATCCTCCGGCGCCTGCGCCAGATAGCGGGCGAGTTGATCGCGGGCCTGTTCGAAGGACGCCAGGCCGGCGTTCGCCGCGCCGGCGATGAACAAGGCCTGTCGGTGGTTCGGCGCGAGGCGCAGAATCTCATCGGCATGGCTGCGCGCCGTTTCCAGGTCCTGCTGCTGCAGGGCCACCAGCCCTTTTAACAAGGCAACGTCCCGGTTATTGCCGGCGCGCGCCCCCAGGCTTTCGAGCACGGTGGCGGCATCGTCCGCCCGGTTCTGAAAAACCAGTGACCGGGCGAGGCCGATCTGGGCCGAGACGCCCTGGGGCGCCAACGCCACCGCCTGCCGGTAGGCCGCCTCCGCCGCTTCCGGCTGACGCTGGGCCAGAAGCACGTCGCCCTTCAGGGCATTGAGAACCACGTCATCGGGGACCGCCGCGAGGCCCTCTTCGGCCAGTGCAAGGGCCTGCTCAAGGTCGTTTCGGGCGATGGCGGTCCGCACCAGCATCGCTTGCGCCCGGGCATGAGGCCGGTCCTGTTGCGCCTGGTCCAGCGCTTCCTCCGCCTCGTCCAGCCGGCCGAGCCGGAACAGCGCCTCACCCCGAACCGCGCGCCACTCCGCCGGTTGCGCCGCCGTCGGCAGTTCGGCGTCGGCGGCCGCGACAACGGCTTCGACGTCGCCGGTCAGAAGTCGGGCCTGCGCCAGTTTGAGCCGCACGTCCTCGTCGTCGAGGCCGAGGTTCTGCGCCCGTTCGAGCTGGTTGATCGCCCCGGCACCATCGCCTTGAAGCAAGTGGAATTCGCCCAGCAGGCGACGCGCCTCGGCATTCTGCGGTTCCTTCTGCAAGGCGTTGCGCAATTCGATGACGCCGGCGGCGATGTCGTTCTCGGCCTGGAACTCGATGGCACGGGCGACGTGCTCTTCGGCCGTGCGGGGCGGCGCCCCGTCGCATCCGGTCGCGCCAAAGATGCTCACGGCTCCCAGCACGGCGGCCACGCGGGTGCCGCGCCACACACCTTGGGTGAAGGACTTCATTGGGTCTGGGCCTCCTGATGATTTTCGGATCGATGCGCGGCGGACCGCATGGTCAGGGCCTCTACCGCATGATCACGCACGTCCCCCACGTACCTCGCTTCACTCACGGTTCCGTTGGATGGTTTCTTGCGTTGCCTCAAGCCAGACGCATTTAACACGGACCGTGACACAATTTAAGGTGTTGGTTCAAGGCGATTCTTCAAACCCGAATGCACGCGTCCCGGGCAGCGCCGCTGCCCGCGTGACGTCATGGCTGTATGTGTGTGCATCTTCGCCGAAATGGCCGAAGAAACGCTCGGGTCGAAAGATCCATTGGGACTTTATCGCGTGCCGTGCCCTGGCGGCAAGTGGGCGCTTCGCCTGGCCGGTCCTCGCCGGTGTCGCACCTGCTGCGGGCGCCTGCGTGCACCGCCCCGAAGGGGTCGATCAGCCGCCGGCTTCGAACCCCGGATACAGCATCATACCGCCGTCCACATACAGTGTCGTGCCGGTGATGTAGTCGGCGTAATCGGAGGCCAGCCACACCGCCGCCCGCCCGATGTCCGACGGCTCGCCGATACGGTTGTAGGGAACCAGTTTCATCAACGCGTGGTATGCCTCGGGTGTTTCCCAGGCGTCGCGGTTGATCGGCGTCCGCACGGCACCGGGCGAGATGGCGTTGACCCGAATGCGCCAGGCCGCGACCTCCTGCGCCAAGCTCTTCATCATCATCAGGACGCCGCCCTTGGAGGCGGCGTAGTTAGCATGACCGGCCCACGGGATGGAATCGTGGACCGAACTCATGCAGATGATCTTGCCGGCGGCGCACGACACCTCGGGCACCACACCCTTGCGCCGGAAGGCGCGCACCGCTTCCCGGCAGCACAGGAACTGCCCGGTGAGGTTCACTCGGAGAACCATGTCCCAGTCGGCGAGGCTCATCTCGTCGAACGCGGCATCCCGCTGCACGCCGGCGTTGGCGACCAGGATGTCGATGCCGCCGAAGGTTTCCTGTATGCGCTGGAACATGCCCTGGACGGCGGCTTCGTCGGACACGTCGGCCTGGTGAGCGTAAGCCCGCACGCCGCAACGCTGCTCCACGGCCTCAACGACCTCCTGAGCCTCCTCGTCGCCGGAGTTGTAGTTGACCACCACGTCGGCACCGGCCCAGCCGAGTTCGATGGCGATCTCCCGCCCGATGCCGGAACTGCCGCCGGTGACCAGGGCCTTCTGGCCTTTAAGCGACAACTGACGCTCCGGGCTGGGCAGGACCGCTGGCGGGTAGCAGTCCGCCGCAGATGGCCGGTCGGTCATGTCCACCTCTCCTTTCTCTGTCACCGCGTTTTCAAGTCCCCGGCCCCAACGCCCGGTCGAGGTTCACGGCGGCGCTGATCAGCGCCAGATGGGTGAAGGCCTGCGGGTAATTGCCGAGCGCCTCGCCACAACTGCCCGTCTCCTCGGCATACAGGCCGACGTGGTTGGCATATCCGGTCATGCGCTCGAACATCAGCCTGGCCTCCTCCAGCCGGGCGGGATCGTGGCGACCGGCCCGGGTCAGCGCCTCCACCAGCCAGAAGGTGCAGATGTTGAATGTGCCTTCATCGCCCTGAACCCCATCGGCGCTTTCGCTCAGGCTGTAGCGATAGACAAGGTTGTCCGCCGTCAGCCCGCCCTTGTCGGGGGGCGCCAGGATGGCATCCAGGGTCGCGAGCATGCGCGGATCCGTCGGCGCCACGAAGAAGGTCAGGGGCATCATCAGATTGGATGCATCCAGGCTGCTACCGTCATAGTGCTGAACGAACGCTCGGCGCGTCCCGTTCCATCCTCGCTGCATGATGTCGTTGTAGATGTCGTCGCGCACCTTGAGCCAGCGCGCCCGGTTGGCCGGAAAGGAGCGCTTGTCGGCGAGGCGGATGCCGCGGTCCAGGGCAACCCAGCACATGAGCTTGGAATAGACGAACTGACGGCGACCGCTCCGTACTTCCCAGATGCCGTCGTCCGGCCGCTGCCAATGCTCGCAAACCCATTCGATCATGTGGTGAAGTGTTGTCCACAGATCGTAGGAAATGGGCTCCACATGCTTGTTGAACAGGTAGACGGCGTCCAGAAGTTCCCCATAAATGTCCAACTGGAACTGGTTGCGTGCATCATTGCCGATGCGGATGGGGCGTGACCCGCGGTAGCCCTCCAGGTGATCGAGGATTTGCTCAGGGGGCGCGGGGCCGCCGTCGATGCCGTACATCAGCTGCAACGGCCCATCCTCTTTCGGGGCCTTGCACACCTTGTCCAGGAAACCCATGAACTGTTCAGCTTCTGTCGTGAAGCCCAGGCGGATGAAGGCGTACACCGTGAACGCCGCGTCCCGCACCCAGGCGTAGCGGTAGTCCCAGTTGCGCTCGCCGCCGACACCCTCGGGCAGACTGCAGGTGGGGGCGGCGACGATGGCACCGGTCGGCGCGTAGGTCAGCAGCTTGAGGGCCAATGCCGAACGGTGCACCATCTCGCGCCAGCGCCCGCCGTATTGCGACCTTCCGAGCCAGTTGCGCCAGTAGGCGACGGTGTCCCGGAACATTTGTTCCGCTGCATCCGGGTTGACGGCCATGGCGGCGTCATCCTCGGCCGACAGCAGTTCGAGCACGAAGACGGCGGTTTCGCCCTCGCAAAGAGTGAAAGCGGCCGACACGCCGTTGCCGTCACTGCGCTCGAACGCGCAGTCGCCGGTCAGGCCCAGGCTGAGATCGGCCGCATTGAACATGACGCCATTGCTGGTTATGCGGACCACGTGTCGGGCGCGGCCGTAATCGAACGCGGGCCGGCAGTCGAGGCGAAAGGTCAGTTCGCCGCGATTGACGGTCAGCCGGCGCACCACCCGGTGATGATGGCGCTTGGCTGACGCACCGGATTCCAGCGGCATAAAATCGGTCAGCTCGGCGGCCCCTTCCCGGGTCAGGAAGCGGGTGACGAGGACGTTCGTTTCCGGCCAGTAGAACTGCTTGTAGGTGACGTCCTCGATCGCCGGCGCGATCCGGAAGCGACCCCCCTTTTCGTCGTCCAGGATCGCCGCGAACACGCTGGGGGAGGCGAAGTTGGGCAGGCACAGCCAGTCGATGGAGCCGTTGATCCCGACCAGGGCGACCGTGTGCAGATCGCCGATCATTCCGTAGTTCTCGATCGGCTGGTAGGCCATGCCTGCCTCCCGCGTGGACCGTTGTCGTTGTCCGGCAGGTGAGGACGCGCGGACGGCGGTTCAATGGTCCCGCCGCCCGCTTGTCCCGAAGGCCGTCGTCAGGACGCTTTCAGTCCCGGAAAATCGTCCTCCCAGTACTCGTGGGCGCCGCGCTGTCCAAGGCCCCGCATCTCCGCTTCGTGCTTGCGCAATTCCACCCGGCGGATTTTGCCGGAAATGGTCTTGGGCAGATCGCCGAACTCCAGCCGGCGGATGCGCTTGAACGGCGCCAGGTGCTCCCGGGTGAAGCGGAAGATGTCCTCGGCCAGCTCACGGCTGGGCTCGCGTCCGCCAATCAGCGCCACCACCGCCTTGGGCACGGCCAGGCGCACCGGATCGGGGCTCGGCACCACCGCGGCCTCGGCCACCGCCTCATGCTCCAGCAGCACGCTCTCCAGCTCAAACGGGCTGATGCGGTAATCGGACGCCTTGAACACGTCGTCAGATCGGCCGACGTAGGTCAGATACCCATCTGCATCCCGCATCGCCACGTCACCGGTCCGGTAGAAGCCGCCCTCCATCACCCGGGCGGTCATGCCCGGGTCGTCCTTGTACCCGACCATGAGCCCCACCGGCCTCGGGTCGAGCACCAAGCTGATCTCGCCTTCGTCGGCCGGCTTGCCGTCGGGGTCGAGCAGGACCACCTGGTAGCCGGGCATGGGCCGGCCCATGGACCCTGGCTTCAGGCGCTGACCCGGGGAATTGCCGATCTGCGCCGTGGTCTCGGTCTGGCCGTAGCCGTCACGAAGGTCGAGCCCCCAGCCTCTCTTGACCTGATCGATGATTTCGGGATTGAGCGGCTCGCCGGCGCCGATCACCTCCCTGAGCTTGACCGGATGCGCCTTCAGGTCTTCCTGGATCAGCATCCGCCACACGGTCGGCGGCGCGCACAGGGTGGTGACGCCGCAGCGTCCGAGCACGTCGAGCATGGCCGGCGCGTGGAAGCGGCTGAAGTTGTAAATGAAGATGGTTGCCTCGGCGATCCAGGGGGCGAAGAAGCAGCTCCAGGCATGTTTGGCCCAGCCGGCGGAACTGATGTTCAGGTGGATGTCGCCGGGGCGCAGCCCGATCCAGTACATGGTCGAAAGATGCCCCACCGGATAGCTCTGGTGGGTATGCTCCACCAGCTTCGGCTTGGACGTGGTGCCGGAGGTGAAGTACAGCAGAAGGGGATCGTCGGCGCGGGTGGGCCCGTCCGGCGTGAAGCTGGCATCGGCCCCGTAGGCATCCTCGAAGGTGTGCCAGCCGGCGGCGGTGCCGCCCACCACGATGCGCGAGTAGTCGCCGGCCAGTTCAGCGAACTTTTCGGTGTCCTGGGCACCGACCACCACATGGCGGACGTTGCCGCGCTCCAGCCGGTCCACCAGATCGTCGTGGGTGAGCAGGGTGGTCGCCGGGATCACCACCGCGCCCAGCTTGATGGCCGCCAGCATGACCTCCCACAAGGGCACGACGTTGCTCAGCATCATCAGGATGCGGTCGCCGCGGACGACCCCGAGGCCGCGCAGGTGATTGGCGACCCGATTGGACCGCTCCGACATCTCGGCGAAGCTGAGCCGGCTTTCGGAGCCGTCCTCGTTCACCACCCACAGCGCCGGCCGATCGTTGCCGCGGGCAATCATGTCGAAGTAGTCCAGCGCGAAATTGAAGTGCCCAAGCTGAGGCCACTGGAAACCCTTGTAGGCGGCTTCATAATCCTCGCGGTTGGCCAGGAGAAAGTCCCGGGTCTGGATAAACTGCTCGGTGGGAGTCATGAAAAAGCTTCCTCCGTCCCTGTCGGGTTCTGTTGTTGTTACCTCGGGCCGAGGGGCAGGACGCCCTGACGGTCGCGGGACCGTACCGCTCCGTCCGCGTTCTGGCAATCCGGTTCAGGGCGTCTCGGCTGCGGCCGCCGGCCTATCGCCGGCGCACCGGCTTGCGGTCAGACCAACGCCCGTCGGCATCGAGCCAGCCGCTCCGGCCGCGATGCAGGTCGCCGGTCTTGTGGGTTGCGGCGTCATTGAACACCAGCGACGCCGCTCCGATCCCGTCCAGGCGGTGGACGTACCAGCCGTCGCCCTCCGCCGTCATCGCCACACCGGGCCACGCGGTTGCGCGCACCAGCGGCTCCGCATTCCAGTAGTGCAGGTAGACCGGCTCCGACCAGTCGGCCGGCTTCCGGAAATGCACCTCGAGGCCACCTGGGTCGCTTGCCGTCGTGGTCTGAGGCGTTGCGGATGGCGGTACCGCGGTCTCGGCAGCCTGGCGCAGTCGTGCGATTTCCCTATCCCGGTCGCTGATCCCCGCTTCCGCCGTGATCAGGGCTTGGCGCACCTGGGCCAGTGTCGCCTGTGCCTGGGCCAGTTCCTGGCGTGAGCCGTCTTGCGCCTGCCGCGCATCGGTCAATTCCCGGGCGAGATCGCGGATGCGGGTCTCATGGCGCGCGACCGTCTCCGCGCCCTCCGAACGCAGTTCTGCCAGTTCCGCTTCCAGCCGGACGCTCAGGTTCCGGGCTTCCGCCAGATCGGCCTGGGCCTGATCCCGTTCGGCCCGGGCCGTGTCGCGGTCCGCCCGCACATCCGTGAGGTCGCGGGCGAGGTCGGCGATCCGCGCCTCCAGGGCCGCAACCGCGCGCTCGCCCTCGGCACGCTGTTCTGCGAGTTCCGCTTCCAGCCGGGCGACGAGGCGGCGTGCCTCGTCGGGCTCGGGCTTCGTTTCATCGGCCGTGGCACTGCGCTGAGGCGCCGCGGCCGCGCCGTCGGGCGAACTCGCCTCGGACAATGCCTTCAACCACTGCTCCATCCAGAACAAGCCGATGTGCATCACTGGTTCCCCTCCCGTTTTTTTGCTGCGGTCCGCAAGCCCACACCTGCCACGGTCCCACGGCGGACAGGCGCCTTTCAACCTTCATTGTAGGCAATGAGAGCCGGGGCTCAATCGTCAGCGCCGACCGGCGGCGGAGACCCCGCGCGACCGCCCACCGCCATAGCGGCTTGGCCCGGTCGCCGTGCGGTCGTGACGGCCCTATCCCGAGCCTCAGTCGGCTCCCAACAGGTACTCGACATCGTCCTCGCTGATATCCAGCGCGGTCTTGCCGTCGGGATCGAACAGGCCCTCGGCGAGCGCCCGTTTGCGCGCCTGCAACTCCTGCATCTTCACTTCGATGCTGTCACAGGTGATCAGCTTGTGCACGAACACCGGGTTGCGCTGGCCGATGCGGTGGGCGCGGTCGGTGGCCTGCGCTTCCACCGCGGGGTTCCACCACGGGTCGTACAGGATCACCGTGTCGGCGGCGGTGAGGTTCAGCCCGGTGCCCCCGGCTTTGAGGCTGATCAGGAACAGCGGCACCTTGCCTTGCTGGAACTGCCGGACCGGGGCCGCCCGGTCGCGGGTCTGGCCGGTGAGGGTGACGAAGGGGATGCCCTGCACGCTCAGGTCCGGCGCGATCAGGTCGAGCATGCCGGTGAACTGCGAGAACAACAGGATCCGGCGCCCCTCCGCGATAAGCTCCGGCACCATCTCCATCAGCCGGTCGAACTTGGCCGATCCCGGCGGCTTGCGCCGCCCGGCCAGGGTGCCGAACAGGCGTGGATCGCAGCACACCTGGCGCAGGCGCAACAGCGCCTCCAGCAACTCGATGCGGCTTCGCGCCAGGCCTTTGCGGGCGATGGCATTGCGCACCTTGTGATGCATGGCGAGGCGGATGCCTTCGTAGAGAGCGCGCTGGTCCGTGTGGAATTCTATATTTTCGATGATCTCCGTCTTGTCCGGCAGGTCCTTTTCCACCTCCGCCTTGGTCCGGCGCAGCAGGAATGGACGCACTCGGCGAGACAGCCGCATCTGCCGCTCCTGGTCGCCCTTCTTCTCGATTGGCGTGCGCCATTGGCGGGTGAAGCCTGTGCGATCGCCGAGGAACCCGGGCAGAACGGCGTCGAACAGCGCCCACAGCTCGCCGAGGTTGTTCTCAACCGGCGTGCCGGTCAGCGCGAACCGCTGGCGTGCGTCCAGCCGGCGCAGCACCTTGGCGGCAGTCGTGGACGGGTTCTTGACCATCTGCGCCTCGTCCAGGAACAGCACATGCCACGGCTGAGCCGTCAGCACCTGGCCGTCGATTCCCAGCAGCGGATAGGTGCTGAGCACCAGGTCTTGCTCCGCCAGGCGGCCGAAGTCCTGCTTGCGCGCGGGGCCCTGCAACGCCAGCACGTTCAGGTGCGGGGCAAACACCGTCGCCTCATGGCGCCAGTTGGGGATCAGGCTGGTGGGGGCAATCACCAGCGCCGGCCGGTCCAGCCGCCCCGCGGCCTTCTCGATCGCCAGGTGGCCCAGTGCCTGCACCGTCTTGCCGAGTCCCATGTCGTCAGCCAGCACGCCGCCAAGCCCGCCAGCGCCAAGGAACTGCAGCCAGGCGACCCCCTGCTGCTGGTACGGACGAAGGGTGCCGTTGAAGTCCGCCGGCATGGCGGCCGGCGGGATGCCGGCATGATCGCCGAGCCGCCGTCCCAGCGCCCGCAGGGCATCGCCGCCCCGCCAGACCATGCCGGCGCCGGCGGCCGCGTCCTCGAACGCGGCCAAGTCGACCGCATCGGCGGCGGTCAGGTGCAACTTGGCGGTCCTCGGGCCCACGCCGAACAGTCGGGTCATCGCCAGCAGGATCGGCCGAACTTGGCCGAACGTCATCACCAGGATCCGCCCGTCGGTCAGCGGCAGGCGAATGCGCCTGCCATCCCGCGTGTCGTCGCCCAGCACATTCTCCAGGTCGTCGGTCGGGAGCCGGTTCAGCAGGTCGACCAGTGCTGGCAGAACATCCACCCGCTCGCCGTCGACCGGCACACCCAGGTTGAGTTCGAACCAGTCGATGCCGGTGCCGGAGCCCGGCTCGGTCACCGCCGCCTCGATCGGCCCCTCGCTTGCGCACGGGCGCAGCGGGAAGTCCTCGTCGAGGGCGACCTCCCAGCCCCGGGCTCGCAGCACCGGCACCTCGTCCAGCAGGAATGCCAGCCAGACGTCATCGACGTCCACATCGGGCCCGCCCGCCGCGGGGAGGAAATGGGAGCGAAATGCTGTCCGAATACCCAGGTCGTAGCGCGCGCTCGCCGGCACGAAGCCCAGGCCCTTGAGGGTTTTCAGCGCCGCGCGCTCCGCCGCCATATCCCGCACCACTTCCACCACAAGGTCGTCGCTGACGCGGCTGACGATCGGGTCCTGTTCTTCGACATCGATGACGGCGTCCTCATACCGGAACGACAGCGCCGCAAGCTTGACCGTGATCAGGCTGGACCCGGGATCGCGGCCGGAACCCCAATAGGGATGCCGGTGCACGGGCTCGCAGTGAAGTCGCAGGCACGGCGCCGGCGGGCCGGTGACCTGTCTCGGCGGCGGCAGCTCCGCCGGCAGTTTTGCCGTGCTCTCGGGCAGGATAGTCTGCAGGCGGGTGCGGACAGCCGCAACGGCGGATGCCGGCAGGGGCGGGGAGGCGAGCAGCGTCTCCAGCACCGGCGCCGGCATGTCGATGGTGACCGGCCCGCAACGGGCGCCTTCGGGATGGTCCAGCTCCAGATACCACGGCGGGGTCACCGGCAGGACAAGCAACTCCGGATCGTTCTCGCCCCTGTCGATGGTGACCATGGGACTCTGCCGGCCATCGGCCTCGAGGACCCAACTCACCGCCCCCGGCCGGGCCGGGCCCTCGCTCAGCAATCGACCGTCCACGGCGCCCCAGCGTGCCCGCCCGGTGCCCAAGATCATCGCCAGCACTTCTGCCCCGGCCTCGCCGCGGAGCGTGTAGCCCTCCAGGTTGCGGGTGGACTGAACGATCAGCCGCCGCAGGATGGTCCGGTCGGATGGGCGCAGGAAGCGGGCCCCGCCCTGGGCCACATTGGCCGCATGGTACAGGGATGCGTTGCGGGAGAACGATCCATCCTTCAGCAGACGCACCGACATTGGCGCGACGCGAAGTTCCAATGCGCCAACCGGCCAGATGTGCAGGAACAGCCGATAGATCAGGCGCTGGCGCAGGTCGGGCGGATAGTCTTCGCCGGCGCCCTCGACCGCGCACTTCATGTCCGCGAGCCAAGCCGCTACGTCCGTCGGGACTAGGTCCTGGGCTGCACCGGGCCGCAAACCGGCTAGGCGTGAACCGGTGGCAAAGTCGCCTTTGGGCATCTGGCCGCGAAACAGCCCGTCTTCCATGGCCTGCAAAAGCAGCGCCACCGCATGCTTGCACATCTGCCCAACGGGGCAGGTGCAGTGCGAGCGGATCCGCACTAGGCCCTGCGCCTTTGGCTCGACATGAACCCGGGTATCGTAAGGCCACACCCCGGACCCAGCGACGTCGCCCGCCACGAACCAGCCGTCCTCCTCCAGCCCGATCTCGAGCACCGTGGCGCGCCCGCCACGAAAGTAGGCTCGCCCCCTGCTGACGGCTTGGTACGAGAAAGACTGGCTCAGCCGGTCCGAGGTGAGCCGTGGCATCGGCCCCACGTACGTATTGCTGGCAGCATTGCTTCCACCAGGCGAAGACTGGTGGGACTTGTCGTTCACGGCGACGTTCCGACCAACTCGTGGACACGCATCAGTCGAGAAACCGTTGGCGCGCCGCCGCGACGGCGGCCCGGACATTGGCCGGGGCGGTGCCGCCCTCGCTCACCCGGCTGGCCACCGACGCCTCCACGCTGAGCGCGGGTCGCATCGGATCGCCCAGCGCCGGGTCCACCGCGGTCAGCACCTCGTCCGGCAGGTCCTCGATGCCGCACCCCCGGCGCTCCGCTTCCCGTACCAGAGCCCCGACCACATGGTGCGCGCGGCGGAACGCCATGCCCTGAGTGCGCACCAGCCAGTCGGCCAAGTCGGTGGCGGTGGCAAAACCGCGACCCGCCGCCGCCTGCATCCGCGCGCGGTCAAAGCTGGCGCCTTCGATCATGCCGGCCATCGCCCGCACTGACACGGAAAGGGTGTCGGCGGCATCGAACACCGGTTCCTTGTCCTCCTGCATGTCCTTGGCGTAGGCCAGCGGCAGCCCCTTCAGCACCACCAGCAGGCCGGTGAGCGCACCGATCACCCGACCGGCCTTGGCCCGCACCAGTTCCGCCGCGTCCGGGTTGCGCTTCTGCGGCATGATCGAGCTGCCGGTGGCGAAGCTGTCCGAAAGGCGGATGAATCCGAACGGGTCCGAGGACCAGATCACAATCTCCTCCCCCAGCCGCGACAGGTGGGTGGCGAGGATGGCGCCGGCGGCCAGGAATTCCAGGGCGAAATCCCGGTCGGACACCGCGTCCAGCGAGTTGGCCATGGGCGCAGCGAAGCCGAGCGCGGCCGCGGTCATCCGCCGGTCGATGGGAAAGGCGGTGCCGGCCAGCGCCGCCGCCCCCAGCGGGCACTCGTTGAGCCGGGCCCGGGCATCCCGCAGGCGGCCGCGGTCCCGCCCAAGCATCTCCACGTACGCCAGGAGATGGTGGCCCAGAGTCACCGGCTGTGCCGTCTGAAGGTGGGTGAAGCCCGGCATCACCGCGTCGGCGTAGCGTTCCGCCTGGTCGATCAGCGCGCCCTGAAGCCCCTTGAGAGCGCCATCGAGATCGTCGATGGCATCGCGCACCCACAGGCGCAGGTCCGTCGCCACCTGGTCGTTGCGCGAGCGCGCGGTATGCAGGCGTCCGGCCGCTTCCCCGATCAGCTCCGCCAGGCGCCCCTCCACGTTCATGTGGATGTCTTCCAGGGAACGCCGGAAGGTGAAGCGGCCTTGCGTGATCTCCGCCAGGATGGCATCCAGGCCGCCCAGGATGGCTTGGCCGTCGGCCTCGGTGAGGATGCCCTGGGTCACCAGCATGCAACAATGCGCCTTGGAGGCGGCGATGTCCTGGGCGTAGAGCCGTCGGTCGAAGTCGATGGAGGCGTTGATCTCGGCCATCAGCGCGGCCGGTCCGGCCTCGAAGCGGCCGCCCCAGATGGGGCTCGTGGCCGGTGCCGTCGGCGGCGGGCGCCCGTCTTCAGTCATCCGTACAACCTCGCGGGACCGGCGGGCAAGCCGTCGCCGGCGGCGGCGCATTGGCCGCGATTGTCACCATTCCGCCCGGCGGGGCAAGAGGGAGGCAGCCTGCCGCACTCACCCGTCCCACTCAAAGATAGGGGGTAAGGCTCCTCCGGATGCGCTCGCGCACCGGCAGGTTGGTGTCGGGCGGCGCAAAGGTCTCTCCGGTCACCGTCTCATACAGCGCGATGTACCGGGCGCTGAAGTCGATCAGCGTGTCCTTCGGGATCTCCGGGATGGGGTCCCGGTAGGGATCGCAGCGGGCGCTGATCCAAAGGCGGAGGAATTCCTTGTCCAGGCTCTCCGGCTCCTCGCCGGCGGCCAGTCGCGTCTCGTAGGTGTCCAGCTTCCAGTACCGGCTGCTGTCCGGGGTGTGGATCTCGTCGGCCAGGGTGACGGTGCCGTCGCGGTCGACCCCGAACTCGTACTTGGTGTCCACCAGGATCAGGCCGTTGCGGGCCGCGATCTCGCGCCCGCGCGCGAACAGGGCCAGGGCCTGCGCGGCCACTTCGTCCCACTGGTGGCGGGGCAGAAGCCCGCTTTCGACAATCTCGGCCGGCGTGATCGGGGCGTCGTGGTCGCCGGCGGCGGCCTTGGTGGTGGGCGTCAGGATGGTTTCCGGCAGCTTCTGGTTCTTGACCAAGCCGTCGGGCAGGTGGATGCCGTACATCGTCCGCACGCCGTCCCGGTACATCGGCCAGATGGAGGTGGCGGTGGAGCCGGTGAGGTAGTCGCGCACCACCACTTCCACCGGCAGCATGCTGAGCGACTTCGCCACCAGGACGTTGGGATCCGGATGATCGATCACGTGGTTGGCGACGATGTCGCGGGTGGCATCGAACCAGAACCGCGCGGTCTGTGTCAGCACCTGCCCCTTGAACGGCACCGCCGCCAGGACGTGGTCGAACGCGCTCTGCCGGTCGGTGGCGATGATGATGCGCCGGCCGTCCGGCAGGTCGTAGCTGTCGCGCACCTTGCCGCTTGTGTGCCCGGGCAGGTCGGGAAAGTGGGCGTCCACCAGCACATTGTCGATCTGGGCTGCGATCAGGTCACGAAGGTCGGATGAGGACATGACATACCCGCGGCAAAAGGTGAAGACGGAGGGTTCGAGGCGATCACGGATAGGCGATGCGGATCAGTTCGTAGCTCTTGTGCCCGCGCGGGGTGGTCACTTCCACCATGTCGCCCCGTCGCTTGCCGATCAGCGCCCGGCCCAGCGGGGAGGTCACGGAGAGCTTGCCCTGACTGGCATCGGCCTCGTAGCTGCCCACCAGCTGGAACGAGCTTTCCTCATCGGTATCCTCATCGCACAGCATCACGGTGGCGCCGAAGCGGACCACGTCGCCGCTCTGGGTCGCGGCGTCGATCACCTGCGCCCGGCTGATCACGTCTTCCAGTTCGGCGAGCCGACCCTCGATCAGGCTCTGGCGTTCACGGGCGGCGTGATACTCGGCGTTCTCGGACAGATCCCCATGCTCCCGGGCGTCGGCGATGGCACGAATCACGGCCGGCCGCTCCTCGCTGCGTAGCCGTTTCAATTCCGCCTCCAGCCGCGCATATCCTTCGGGAGTCATCGGGATCTTTTCCATGAAAACGCTGCGTCCTCGTTATGCAGGCGGCCGCATCGACGGTTGCAGACGCACTGCTGGCGTCGACGCGGGCCGAGTCGGTCATTTTGACGCGCTAAAATACGATTGCAGGGAAGCCACTTCAAGGCCGCCCCCCTCCTGCAACGCGTCGATCGCCTCAACTGTGGCGGCCGCCCCGGCGATGGTCGTGTAGTGCGGCACATTCTTCATCAGCGCCGAACGCCGGATGGAGAAGCTGTCGCGGATCGCCGGTGCACCTTCCGTGGTGTTGATCACCATGTGCACCTCGTCGTTGATGACGGCGTCCTCGCAGTGCGGGCGTCCCTGGGTCACCTTGTTGATGCGCCGCGTCGGGATGCCCTGCGCGGCCAGGAACGCCGCCGTACCGTCGGTCGCCATCAGATCGAAGCCGAGCGCCAGCAGCCGGCGCGCGATGTCGGCCGCCGCCGGCTTGTCCCGGTCCTTGACCGAGATGAACACCGTCCCCTCACTCGGTAGCCGCACCCCGGCGCCGAGCTGGGACTTGGCGAATGCCCGTCGGAAGTCTGGTGCCACCCCCATCACTTCGCCGGTGGATTTCATCTCCGGCCCGAGGATGATGTCGACGCCGGGGAAGCGGGTGAACGGGAACACCGCTTCCTTCACCGCGACATGGCCGAGTTGGCGTTGGGGTGGGAGCGCGAAGCTCGCCAGCTTCTCCCCTGCCATGACCCGGGCGGCGATCTTGGCGATGGGCACGCCGGTGGCCTTGGCGACGAACGGGACCGTGCGGCTGGCCCGCGGGTTGACCTCGAAGATGTAGACGTTGCCGTCCTTGACGGCGAACTGCACGTTCATCAGGCCCACCACCTTGAGCGCCCGGGCCAGGGCCAGGGTCTGCCGGTTGAGCTCTTCGATGATCGCCGGACTGAGGGTGTGCGGTGGCAGGGAGCAGGCGGAGTCCCCGGAATGGATGCCGGCTTCCTCGATGTGCTGCATGATCCCGGCCACGTACACGTCCGTGCCATCGGCCACCGCGTCTACATCCACCTCGATGGCGTCCTGCAGGTATTCGTCCAGCAGGATGGGATACGCCTCCGAGATCAGCACTTCCGGCCCGATGCCCGAGAGCTTCTCGTACATCAGCCGCTCGAAATACCGGTCCAGGTCCCTCGGGCCATAGACGATATCCATGGCGCGCCCGCCCAGCACGTAGGACGGCCGCACCACCAGCGGATAGCCGATCCGCTCGGCCACCGCTCGGGCCACCTCCGGCGACGGCGCCGTGCCGTTGTCCGGCTGGCGCAGGCCGAGTTGCCCCAACAGCACCTGGAACCGCTCCCGATCTTCGGCGAGGTCGATGGCATCGGGGGTGGTGCCGAGGATCGGGATGCCGGCCTCGCCGAGGGATTGCGCCAGCTTCAGTGGTGTCTGGCCGCCGAACTGCACGATCACGCCCTTGAGTGTGCCGCGGCTCTGTTCCACCCGCACCAACTCGACCACGTCCTCGTCGCTGAGCGGCTCGAAGTACAGACGGTCGGAGGTGTCGTAGTCGGTGGAGACCGTCTCCGGATTGCAGTTCACCATGATCGCCTCGTACCCGGCCTCGCGCATGGCATAGGCCGCGTGCACGCAGCAGTAGTCGAACTCGATCCCCTGGCCGATCCGGTTGGGCCCGCCGCCCAGGATCACCACCTTGGTCCGCTCCGAAGGCTCCGCCTCGCACTCCGCCCGGTTGACGCCGTCGCCTTCGTAGGCGGAATACATGTAGGACGTCTGCGACGGAAATTCGGCGGCGCAGGTATCCACCCGCTTGTACACCGGGTGGAGCCCGAGCAGGCGCCGGCGCAGCGCCACCTCCTCCGGCTTCTTGCCGGTGAGTTCGGCCAGCCGCTGGTCGGAGAAACCCAGCATCTTAAGCCGGTGCAGCGCCGGGCCGTCGCCGGGCAGGCCGTCCCGGCGCAGGCCTTCCTCGGTATCCACCAGCGCCTTGATCTGGCGCAGGAACCAGCGGTCGTAGTGGCACGCGCCATAGACTTCCTCGAGGGTCAGGCCATGGCGGAAAGCCTGGGCGATGGCCAGCAGCCGGTCCGGCCGGGGCGAGGCCACCGCCGCCAGGACCGCTTCCCGCGAGCCGTCGAGATTGACTTCGTTCAGCCCGGTAAGCCCGATCTCCATGGAGCGCAGGCCCTTCTGGAGGGATTCGGTGAAGCTGCGGCCGATCGCCATGGCCTCGCCGACGCTTTTCATTGAGGTGGTCAGCAGCGGCTCGGCCCCGGGGAACTTCTCGAAAGTGAAGCGCGGGATCTTGGTGACAACGTAGTCGATCGCCGGTTCGAACGAGGCCGGGGTCACCCCGGTGATGTCGTTCTGCAACTCGTCCAGCCGGTAGCCCACGGCGAGCTTGGCCGCAACCTTGGCGATGGGGAAGCCGGTGGCCTTGGACGCCAGCGCCGAGGAGCGCGACACCCTGGGGTTCATCTCGATCACCACCATCCGGCCATCGTCGGGGTTCACGGCGAACTGCACGTTGGACCCGCCCGTGTCGACCCCGATCTCCCGCAACACCGCGATGGAGGCGTTGCGCATGATCTGGTATTCCTTGTCGGTCAGGGTCAGCGCCGGCGCCACCGTGACGGAATCACCGGTGTGCACCCCCATCGGGTCCACGTTCTCGATGGAGCAGACGATGATGCAGTTGTCCACGTGGTCGCGGACCACCTCCATCTCGAACTCCTTCCAGCCCAGCACCGATTCCTCGATCAGCACCTGGCGGGTGGGGGAGGCGGCAAGGCCGCCGGAGACGATCCGTTCGAACTCGAGAGCGTTGTAGGCGATGCCGCCGCCGGTGCCGCCGAGGGTATAAGACGGGCGTATGATCAGCGGCAGACCGATCTCCTCCACCAGGGACATGGCGTCGTCGATCGAACTGACGGTGCGGCTGATCGGGCAGTCGAGCCCGATTGCCGTCATCGCGTCGCGGAACATCTGGCGGTCTTCCGCCTTGGCGATGGCATCCGGCCGGGCGCCGATCATCTCAACGCCGTAGCGGGCCAGCACCCCGGCATTGAACACATCCATGGAGACGTTGAGCCCGGTCTGACCGCCCATGGTCGGCAGCAGCGCATCCGGGCGCTCCTTGGCGATGATCTTCTCCACCTTGGCGGCGGTGATCGGCTCGATGTAGGTGGCGTCGGCCAGCTCCGGGTCGGTCATGATGGTGGCCGGGTTGGAGTTCACCAGGATCACCCGGTACCCCTCCTCCTTCAGCGCCTTGCACGCCTGGGTGCCGGAGTAGTCGAATTCGCAGGCCTGGCCGATGACGATCGGCCCGGCGCCGATGATCAGGATCGATTGGATGTCGGTTCGCTTTGGCATTTGTGCTGGCTTTGCGGTGAACGGTCGGCGGCGGGCTGCCGCGGGCGATGTATAACAGGGCAAGCACCCCGGATGCGAGCCCCCGTGGCGCCATCACGGCGAAGCGATACCTTTGTAACGGAGGGGCGCCGCTTGGCTGGTGCGAAGCAGGTTGGGGCAAGGAGATGCATGCGACCACCTGCTTGCTCCACCGGGATCGATCTCTCAGGATGCGACCATGGCTCCGAGACCCTCGCGGTTGGGGTCAGGGATCCAACGGTGCTTTCCTCCACGAGCCGTCTGCACGTGGCTGAGCGGCGGCCGGCCATTGGACGGTGTCGAGACTTGGCATTGCAACTCCCCAATCTGGATCGTGCTGCGCGGTGACACCGTGCCCCGCTTCGTCACCGCTTATCCGGAGGGTTGATCGATGACGATTGGCATCCTCGACACCGTGGTGCTGGCCAAGGACCTGCCGCAGCACGGCCTCAAACAGGGCGACGTCGGCGCCGTCGTCATGCTCTATCATCCCGATGGTTTGGAGGTTGAGTTCGTAACCGGCGACGGCCACACGCAGGCGCTACTAACGCTGCACATCACGGACGTCAGGCCGGTCGGGCCCAGGGACATTTTGGCCGTGAGGACCCTCGACGCCGCCTGAAGGGGAGTGCCGCCCACCATCCGGCGCAGTGACCGGGGCGCCCCCAGGATTAAAGTCCTTTGCGGGGCTCGTCTCGCCGTGCTAATGTCTTGGGCTTTTTGCTGCGGCCTCGCGGCCGGCTGCGGCTGGATGACCAAGCCATTGATTCCCAGGCGGAAAATCTCCAAAAGGCATGGTTTTGTATACAAGTGCATGCACCGCGGGCGCCGGATCGCCCGACTTTCCTTTCCTGACAAGGGGTTGGCGTGAAAAACCGTGCCAAAACTGATCAGGATCGCACTTTTCCCGTCCTGAATCGCAGTTTTTTTGAACCGAGCGAGTGGCGCTCGGGCGGCGAACTCAAGGCTCCGGCCACGTGTTCTCCCCACTGGTGCCGCCCCGCGATGGCGTCGGGGGCGGACTTGGTGCAAGGGGACGGCCGCGAGACCCTCTGAGCGGGGCGCCCCTGAGCGGACCTTGAGCCTGAGCAGATCTGGAAGGACAACCCATGCAGCTCGCCGATCCCGACCTTTTCCGCCACCAATGCTTCGTCGACGGCGCCTGGATCGATGCCGATGCGGGTGGCCGGCAGGAGGTCACTAACCCCGCTAGCGACGCGGTGCTCGGCACCGTTCCGGCCGTCAACGAGTCGGAGACCCGGCGCGCCATCGTCGCCGCCGATGTCGCCGGTGCCGGCTGGCGGAGCCTCACGGCCAAGGAGCGGAGTGCCGTGCTGCGCCGCTGGTTCGAGCTGATCATGACACACCAGGAGGACCTGGCCCGGCTGATGACGGCGGAACAGGGCAAGCCGCTGAGCGAAGCCCGCGCCGAAGTGGCCTACGGTGCCGCCTTCGTCGAATGGTTTGCCGAGGAGGCCAAGCGGGTCTACGGCGACACCATCCCCCAGCATCAGCGGGACAAGCGGATCGTGGTGATAAAGCAGCCGGTGGGCGTGGTGGCGGCGATCACGCCGTGGAACTTCCCGATCGCCATGATCACCCGCAAGTGCGCGCCGGCCTTGGCGGTAGGCTGCACGGTGGTGGCCAAGCCGGCATCGTCGACACCGTTCTCGGCCCTGGCCCTGGCGGTCCTGGCTGAACGTGCCGGGCTGCCGCCCGGGGTGTTCAACGTCATCACCGGGCCGGCGGCGGTGGTGGGGGGGGAACTCGCCACCAACCCGATCGTCCGCAAGCTCACCTTCACCGGTTCCACCGAGATCGGCAAGGTGCTGATGGCCCAGTGTGCCGGCACCGTGAAGAAGCTGTCGCTGGAGCTGGGCGGCAACGCCCCGTTCATCGTCTTCGAGGATGCCGACCTGGACGCGGCGGTGGAAGGCGCCATCGCCTCCAAGTTCCGCAACTCCGGCCAGACCTGCGTCTGCGCCAACCGCCTCCTGGTGCAGGCAAGCGTGTACGAGGCGTTCGCCGAGCGCCTGGCCGCCGCGGTCGCGCGCCTGAAGGTCGCCGATGGCTTGGTGGAGGGGGCGGAGCAGGGGCCGCTGATCGACATGGCGGCGGTGGAGAAGGTGGAGGCGCACATCAAGGACGCCGTGGCCAAGGGGGCGCGCGTCCTGACCGGCGGCAACCGCCACCGCCTCGGCGGCGGTTTCTTCACCCCGACCGTCCTGATCGACATGACGCCGGACATGCTGATCAGCCGAGAGGAGACGTTCGGACCGGTGGCACCGCTGTTCCGGTTCGATACCGATGAGGAGGCGATGCGGCTTGCCAACGCCACCGAATTCGGTCTCGCCGCCTACTTCTACGGCCGTGACATCGGGCGCATCTGGCGGGTGGCGGAAGCCCTGGAGTACGGTATCGTCGGCATCAACACCGGGCTGATCTCCACCGAGGTGGCGCCGTTCGGCGGCATGAAGGAATCCGGCATCGGCCGCGAAGGCTCCAAGTACGGCATCGAGGAATTCCTCGAGATCAAATACCTCTGCCTCGGCGCCATTGGCTAACCTACCCCTCGCCCGCGGAGCGGGAGAGGGAGGAGGAGAGAGAGCGCCCTTAAGCCCCTCTCCCGCGGAGCGGGAGAGGGAGGGGCCCGTCCGGCCGCAGGCCGGATGGGAGGGTGAGGGTTCGTAACGAGAGCGCGATTTTTGAGGACAGGGCGCCACCCCGGCCCGTGGGAGATTTGTTTTTACGACCCCTCACCCAACCTCTCCCCCTCCGGGGGAAAGGGGCTGTTGGGGGAGCCTCTTGGAGGCGGAGGCAAGCCAGCCCTTTCGCCTGCGCCGGGGCGGATGCGCCGTCAATCGCGCCGCACGATGCGGTGGAGAAGCCGTTCTGCCAAGGCGAGCACGACCAGGATCATCACGGCGATGGCGGTTGCCGCCGCCGCATGGGGGTAATAGCCGAAGCCGCAGGCGGTGCCGATGGCGCCGACCACCCACACACTGGCGCCGGTGGTGGCGCCGCGCACCCGATCGTCACGGTGCAGGACGCCGCCCATGGCGATCAACCCGATGCCGGCTGCGATCCCCTGCAGAACGCGGGAGGGATCGACGAATGCGCGCTCTGTCTCCCCGCTTCCGTAGTTCATCGCCAGTTCGGATCCCAGCAGCGCGAACAGGGCGGTGCCGACGGAGACCAGCATGAACGTGCGCAGGCCCATGGTCTTGCGGCGCAGTTCGCGATCGATGCCGAGTATGCCGGCCAGCGCCGCCGCGGTTCCCAGGCGGAGGAGTATCTCCCACGTGTCGATCGGCGTATCCAAAACACAATTCCCCCGTTGCCCGGCTGACCGGCCGCCACCCTCGGCGAGCCGCCATTCGCCGCCGCGGTGCACGGCTCTAACCCGTGACTCGGCCCGGCTCGCGATCTAAGTGTGGAACGGCACATGGTACGGCGGCGGCAGGAACGCGGGCAAGACATCCCGGCCGCGGCAGAGACCGTCCCGGGCCGGATCGGGTCAGGGACGGGGGGTTGATAAGGAGCGGCAACAGCGATGGCGACGGCGGAACGGGCGGAACAGGTTCGGCGGCAGCGGCTCATGGCGCTATGGCTTCTGGGCGTGGCGGCCATGGTGTTTGCGATGGTGGTGATCGGCGGTCTCACGCGTCTCACCGGGTCGGGCCTGTCCATGGTGGCGTGGCGGCCGGTGACCGGGTGGTTGCCGCCCCTGTCGGAGGCGGAGTGGTTGGCGGTGTTCGAAGCCTACCGCCAGTCGCCGGAGTATTTGTACGTCAATCGCGGCATGAGCCTCGCCGACTTCAAGGACATCTTCTGGCTGGAGTACATCCACCGGCTGTGGGGTCGTCTGATCGGGGTTGCCTTCGCCGTGCCGCTGATCATCTTTGCCGTCAAGGGCTGGATCGCCCGGTGGCTGGCGCCGCACCTGGTTGTGGCCCTGGTGCTGGGCGGTCTGCAAGGGGCGCTCGGCTGGTTCATGGTGCAGAGCGGCCTGGTCCATGAGCCGGCGGTGAGCCAGTACCGTCTGGTGGCACACCTCGGCGCCGCGCTGGCGATCTATGTCTATCTGCTGTGGCTGGCCGCACGTTTGCTGGAATTGCGGCGGCCGGAACCAGTGGCGCCGGCCGGTGCGCGGCGGGGTGCGCTGGCGGTGACCGGGCTCGTGACCCTCACCATCCTCTCCGGCGGCTTCGTGGCCGGCCTGGACGCCGGCCTGATCTACAACACGTTTCCACTGATGGGTGGCGGTCTCATGCCGCCGGAGGCGTTCGGCACAACCCCGGTCTTGCTGGCACCGTTCGAGGATGCGGCGACCGCGCAGTTCGTTCACCGCGTTCTGGCGCTGACGACGCTCGCCGCCGTGGTGGCCCTGTGGGTAACATGGCGGCGTCGGCCGTTGGCCGTGCCCGCGCGGCGGGCGCTCACCCTTTTGGCCGGCGCGGTCTTGGTGCAGGTGGGCCTCGGCATCGCCACCTTGCTGACGATGGTGCCATGGCACCTCGGCGCATTGCATCAGGCGGGTGCCGTGCTGGTCCTCACCGCGGCCGTGTGGACGGTGCATCAACTTCGTACCGGGCCGGCCGAAGCACCGGCGGCGGTGCCTATGGCTACGGCGGGGTCGGCCCGCCCTTGACGGGTCGGCACACGGCGGTCATCCGCACTAGGTCCACCGATGACCGGGCCCCCATCTTGTGC
Source organism: Rhodospirillales bacterium (assembly GCA_007695045.1). Lineage (GTDB taxonomy): Bacteria > Pseudomonadota > Alphaproteobacteria > Rhodospirillales > Defluviicoccaceae > REEP01. Next base: position 26,792 of record REEP01000027.1, read on the forward strand.
ATGATGCTGTGACGGTGCAGGTCCACCGTGCGCGTCCGCAGGCCCAGTTCCTCGGCGATTTCCCGGGTGGAGCGGCCGTCCACCACCATGTCCAGCACCTCGCGCTCGCGCGGCGACAGGGCGTTCATGCGATCCAGGATCTGGGCAGCTTCCAGTTTCCAGCGCCGCCACTGCGCATCGAGCGCCAGCGACTGGCGGATGCGTTCCAGCAACTCCGGGATCTGGAACGGCTTCTGGATGAAGTCCACGGCGCCGGCCTTCATCGCGCGGACGGCGGTGGGCACGTCGGCATGGCCGGTCAGCACGATGACCGGCCGGCCATCCCCGCGCGACGCCAGACGTTCCAGCAGTTGCAGGCCCGACATGCCCGGCATTTGCAGGTCGAGAAGCAGGCACCCCGGCCGCTGCACGTCGTAGCTGTCGAGGAACGCTTCGGCGGAATCGAAGGCCTCGGCCTTGATGCCCGCCGTCTCGATCAGCCGGCGCAGCGAACTGCGCATGGTGCGCTGATCATCGATGATAAAAACCGTACCGTCATCCCCGCTCACGTTCTGCCTCCCCCGCTGGCAACACGAAGCTTACGCGCGCGCCACCGGCATGTGGAACCTCGGCGATGATGGATCCGCCGTGAGCCTCGACAATGGTTCGGCAAATAACCAGCCCGAGACCAAGGCCGTCGGGCTTGGTCGTTTCGAATGCGGTGAAGAGGCGCTGAAGCTCCGGGCCGAAACCCGGTCCGGTGTCTTCCACCGCCACCCGCACGCGGGCCCGGCCGTCATCGCCCGCGACGGCCTCGGTGACGATGACAACCTGGCGCTCATCGGCCGGTCGCTGCGCCAGCGCCGCGGTACTGTTGCGTACAAGGTTGACGACCACCTGTTCGATCTCCACCGCATGCGCCACCACTACCGGGAGCTGGTCGGCGAGGTCGAGAATCAAGGCGATCCCATGCCGCTCCAGATCCTTGCGCACGAGGTCGGTGACCCGGTCGACCAGTTCGTTGATACAGACTCTGGCGCGCGTCGCCGCCCCCCGGCGCACGAAGGCAGCGATGCCCTGCAAGATCGCTGCGGCCCGTTCGGCATCGCGGCACACCTCATCGATCGCCGATGCCACCGCATGCCAAGTCTTGTCGGCAGGCAGTTGCGATCGCGCTGCATGGCCGTTGGCAATCACCGAGGTGAGCGGCTGGCGCAACTCGTGAGCGATTGCCGCCGCCATCTCGCCCATAACGGCAACCCGCTGGCAATGTATCAGGGCCGCTTGCGAGGCGCGAGCCTCGGTCTCCCAAGCCCGCTGGTCGGTCACGTCCCGGCCGATCAGCGCCACCGCTGACACCGCGCCAAACGCCCCCGGAATCGGTTGCAGACAAGCCGCCAGCACCCGCCCATGACGTGCCAAGTCCCGTCGGCAGGGTCGGGCGGCTGCGATCACGGCACTGAGGTCCGTATCGACCGCGGCCGTGTCAAGGCTTGCCGCATCGGGAAGATCACCGCGGCGCAGTTCGCTTTCCGCCCGCGCAACGCCGGCGGCCTGCAGAACCGCGGCCAGCCGCCGGCCGATCACCGCATCCGGTGTCAGGCCCAGCCACGCGGCCCCGAAGCGGTTGACGGTGAGGACGATGCCCGATCGGCTGATGGTCAGGATCAGCGCATCCACATGGTCGAGCAGGGCCTGCCCCGCGGCGCGGCTGTGCCGGGCCTTCCAATCGCCCTGCTGCCGGACGGTGACGTCGCAGCCGATCGTCACGATGCCGCCATCCGGGCACGGATGATCCCGAAACGCAACGGTCCTGCCGTCTCCCAGCCTCTCGGTGCGTGCGTCCGGATCGAACGCCCGCTCGGCAGGCGGTTCCGTTGCGGCAGAGTGTTCCTCCCGTCCCGAATCCGCTGTCAGCGTCAATGCCGACCGCAGCCGGTCGAACGCGGGGTTGGAGAACACCAGGTGTCCCGCCCGGTCGCGGACTGCCACGCCCTCATCCAAGGCCTCCAGAGCCGCCTTCAGGCGGGCCTCGTTCGCTCGCAGCGCTGTCCGCTCCCGCCACAGGTCCGTGACGTCGTCGACGGTGCCGATCAGGCGGATCACGACCCCTTCATGGTCGCGAACCGGGCCAACCGCGATCCGCCAGATGCGCTCTCCCATGCCGGTACGCCGTCGGGCCTGCCATCCCAACGGCTGTCCACTGTCCGCACAACAGCGGCAGTAGGTTTCGGCTTCGGGTCCGAGCATGGCCGCGAGGAAGTCGGGTTCATCCTCGGCAGCGGATTCGCCGTCGGTATTCGCCAACACCCGCAAGCGGCCATTGACGGTGATGGTGTGCATGCCGCCGTCGGGAAGCAGTTCCACCGCGAACGCGGCGCTTGGCCAACTGTCGAGCATGGCGGAAAGGTCGCGATGGTCGAGGGTGGCAAGAAGGTCGGCACCGTTCAGCATGCTGGCGGTTTCCGCATCAGGCGCCATGCCGAAGACCGGTTCCGCATCCGGCTCCGAGGCCGGTTCAGCCTGAGGTTCGGGGCCAGTGCCACCCCCCGGCAGGGCCTGCGGTGTCAGGCGGAAAGCAGTTTCGAAGCTGCTGGCGAGCGTGGACGATGTAACCATGGCTCAGGATGAGAGGAAACCCGTCCCGGTCGACGGCGCACAGTCCGCACAACCGTGCCGAACCGCCCTTGGAGCATGAGAACTGTCGACAGACCGACAAAATGTTGTGGCGTTCAACCGAAACAACCATGGTTTTGGCGTGCGATGCAACTGACTTCTGGATCCGGGAAAGTGCTGCCCGGCGCACGCGCTGCGCCCCGTGCCAAGCCCGACGCTGCTGTCGCCGCGACGGGGCCGCTGTGCCGGATTCCCGGACGCACCCATTTGCGCCCGCTGTTCGGCTCTCATGCCAAAGGCTCTCGCAGCGGGCAGAATCGCGGCCATGTCAACGCCGCCTGCGACCATGCCCCGCAACGGGATGGCCGGTTGATTCGCCGGCGTGCCCGTCAAGCTCCTTGTCGCGCCGGGTTGCGCCGGGCACGCAGATCGGTCAAGAGATAGGCAGGCGGGTTCGGGTGCCGCGGGCTGGTGCCGACCTGACGGCGGGCTTGGTTTCCGCGCGGAGCGTGCGAGGACACGTTCGACACGGCTTGGTGGGAGATGAGCGGTGCAGCGACACGTCATCGAATCGGTGATGGGGGCCGTAGTCATTTTGGTGGCTGCGGGTTTTACGTACATCGCGCTGGATACGGCCCGGGTCGGCACCCGCGCGGGCTACCCTGTCACGGCCGAATTTTTCCGGATCGGCGGGCTGACGGTGGGGAGCGACGTGCGTTTGAGCGGCATCAAGGTCGGCACCGTGTCGGAAACCCGTCTTGACCCGGACACCTTCGACGCGGTGGTGGTGATGATCATCGACCACGGCGTGTCGTTGCCGGAGGACACCGTGGCGGGCATCGAGAGTCAGGGCATCCTGGGCGGCAAGTATGTGCGGTTGCAGCCGGGCAGTGCCGAGGCGCGCATCGCCGCCGGCGGCCGCATCGAGAACACGCAGCCTTTCCGCTCCCTGGAAGATCAGGTGGGTGAAATCATCTTCCTTGCCACCACCCCGGCCGGCGACCGGGGAAACGCCGGACCGTCATCGCCATGACCCGAGCGGGGTCAAGCCGGCGTCGGCGGCCGGCGTGTCGGCGTCTCACCGGTCCCGGCGGGCTGCTGGCCGTCTTGCTGTCCGCCGTCGTGGCCGCGGGCGTGGTCGGTCTGGCGAGCCTGCCCGCCGCGGCGGACCCCTATCCCATCGCCGTGCTACGGACCCTGGACAAAGTCACCGCGCGGGTCGCCACCCTGGAAGTCCCTGTGGGCGAAGCCGTGGTGTTCGGCAGTCTGGACGTGCTGGTGCGCACCTGTCACCGTCGCCCTCCCGAGGAACCGCCGGAGTCGGCTGCGTTCCTGGAGGTGGAGGAGCATCTGCCGGGCGAGCCGCCGGCTCTCGTGTTTCGCGGCTGGATGTTCGCTTCAAGCCCTGCGGTGTCGGCCATGGACCACCCCGTTTACGACATCTGGGTGTTGGACTGCACCAGCACCCCCGCCAGCGCAGCCGACAACTGAGGCGACTCGTCCGGCGGAAAGTACGCCGCCCGGCCCACGGCATCCGCGAGACAATCCAGGTAGCGCGGCGCCGCAAGCTCCACCGCACCGAACTGGCGCAGATGATCGGTCACGAACTGGACGTCGAGCAGCACGAAGCCGCCCAGGCGCAGCCGCGCGATCAGGTGAACCAGGGCCACCTTGCTCGCGTCAGTGGTGGTCGAAAACATGCTCTCGCCAAAGAAGGCCGCGCCGAGAGCAACGCCGTAGAGACCGCCGACGAGATCTCCATCTTGCCAGACCTCGATGCTGTGGGCGAAGCCGAGCCGGTGCAGGTGGATGAAACCTTGGAGAATCGCGTCGTTGATCCAGGTTTCGCTGCGCCCGGCCTCGGGCGATGCACAGGACTGCATGACCGGCTCGAACGCGGTGTCGGTGGTTATCCGAAACGCTGCCCGCCGAACCGTGCGGGCAAGCCGGCGCGGGACATGAAAGCCCTCGATCGGCAGCACGCCCCGCATTGACGGGGCCACCCAGTGCACCACCGGATCGTCGCGATCCCGCGCCATCGGAAAGATGCCGAGCGCGTAGGCCCTCAGGATCAATTCCGGGGTCAGCCGCTGGCTCGCGCCGATGGCTCGTATGCTCATCCGACTCTCGTCCCGACCAAAGCTCCGCCCGACCGGCGTGGCGTTTTCAAGCTTGGTTCTCGCTTGGGCGCATTTCGGCGCGCCCCAATTGGTGGGCGGCCGCCTCCAGCGCGAGTTGGTAACCGAGGCCACCGAAACCGCAGATCACGCCGGTGGCCGCCATCGACACATAGGATTTGTGACGAAAAGGTTCCCGTCGAAAAACGTTCGACAAATGCACCTCGTAAACCGGCACGTCGAGCGACCGGAGCGCGTCGAGAATGGCAATCGAGGTGTGGGTGTACGCCCCGGCGTTCAGAATCAGGGCGGCAGCCTCGTCGCGGGCGCCCTGAATCCAGGTCACGATCTCACCCTCGACGTTGCTCTGACGGAAATCGATCGCAAGGCCGAGATCGGCCGCCCGGGCCACGCATGCGGCTTCGATATCGGCCAGGGTTTCCCGGCCGTAGATGTCGGTCTCGCGGCAGCCCAGGAGGTTGAGGTTGGGACCGTTGATGATCATGACCGTGGGCAGATCCGTAGGCAGGCGTGGCAACACACTCTCCTTTGCGGCTTGATCGGCCAAAACTGGCCGCCGCGGCATGGCCGGCATGCACCTCGTTACCTTGTGACAACGTCGGCTAAGACTATGTAACCGCTTGAGCCGGCGGAGACGAGGGTGCCGTGGATCCGTTTCGCCGGCGGCCCGGGCACGCGAACGAGAGGCAGATCATGCAGATTACCATCAACGGCGAAAGCCGGACCTTCGAAGCCCCGATGACGGTGGCGCAACTGCTGGCCACCGTCGGCCTTGACGCGCGCAAGGTCGCGGTGGAGCGGAATTTGGAGATCGTGCCCAAGTCCGGCTACCACGATATCGAGGTCGTGCCCGGCGACCGTCTGGAAATCGTCCATTTCATCGGCGGCGGCGCTCCTGACACCGCCGAGGCGCCGGCAACGACCGCCCTGGACGACCCGCTGATCGTGGCCGGAACCGCGTACCGATCCCGGCTTCTGGTGGGTACCGGCAAATACAAGGATTTCGCCGAAACCGCCCGCGCCATCGAAGCCTCGGGGGCCGAAATCGTGACGGTGGCGGTGCGCCGGGTGAACGTCACCGATCCGAACCAGCCGATGCTGGTGGATTACGTGGACCCCCGCCGCTACACCTACCTCCCCAACACCGCCGGCTGCTTCACCGCCGCCGATGCGGTGCGCACCCTCAGGCTCGCCCGGGAGGCCGGCGGTTGGGACCTGGTCAAGCTGGAGGTGCTGGGCGATCAGAAGACCCTCTATCCCGACATGACTGAGACGCTGGCCGCCGCCGAGACCCTGATCGGCGAGGGGTTCAGGGTAATGGTCTACTGCTCCGACGACCCGATCCTGGCCAAACGCCTGGAGGAGATGGGCTGCGTGGCGATCATGCCGCTGGCGGCGCCCATCGGCTCCGGTCTCGGCGTGCAGAACCCGGTCAACATCCGCCTGATCGTGGAACAATCCGGCGTCCCGGTGTTGGTGGATGCCGGCGTCGGCACCGCGTCCGACGCCGCCATCGCCATGGAGATCGGCTGCGACGGCGTGCTGCTCAACACCGCCATTGCCGAAGCCAGGGACCCGATCCGGATGGCCCGGGCGATGAAGCTCGGGGTGGAGGCGGGCCGCCTCGCCTACCTCGCCGGGCGCATGCCGAAGAAGCGCTACGCCGACCCGTCCTCCCCGGTGGCCGGCCTGATTTGAGTGCCGCCCGTGGGCGGCTCGCTTGAGGCGGCCGTCGCTCTCAATAGCGGCGGTAGGGCAGGAATTTGCCGTTCATGGTGATCTTGACGCGGTCCCCCTTGGGGTCTTCGACCCGCTCGATGTCCATGGAGAAGTCGATGGCGCTCATGATGCCGTCACCGA
>REEP01000026.1 GCA_007695045.1 Rhodospirillales bacterium
TGTTCTTCGGGCCGGTGCAGGCGGCCAGCCGATCGATGATGGCCCGCCTGGCGCCCAAGGACGTGGAGGCGGAGATGTTCGGCCTCTATGCTCTGTCCGGCAAGATCATCGCGTTCGCGGGACCGGTGGCCCTGGCCGTCGTGACCGACATCTTCGAGAGCCAGCGCGCCGGCATGGCCACCATCGTGGTGTTCTTCGTGGTCGGGATCATCATCATGTGGGGGGTGCAGGAACCGGAACGCGGCCGGACCACGGTCAAGCCGCCGCTCTAGAGGCAGGCCGGGCCGAACAACTGCGCCTTCCGGCGGAGGTCGTCGATGTGGTCGAGCCAGGCGCGGGTGCCGAAGTGGGCGCAGGATCGGGCGGCCACCCGGGCGGCGAAAGCGAGCGCCGCGGGGAAGCTTTGTCCGGTGGCATGGGCGAAGCAGAACGCGCCGTGGAAGAAGTCTCCCGCGGCCAGGGTGTCGACGGCGGCGATCGGCGTTGCCGGCACCTCGAACCGGTGGCCGTCTTCGAAGGCACGGATGGCGTGCTCGCCGCGGGTGACCGCGACCCGGCGGCAGCCGAAGCGTTCGTGCAGGGCTGATATCACGTCCGTTGCCGCCGGCAGGTCCGGCGGGCGGAACCGTTCGGACACCACGGCGATATCGGTAAGCGCCAGCAACCGCTCCAGCCCCTCCTTCCAGCTGCCGCCGTCCAGCACCACCGGAGCGCCGCGCTCGCGTGCGCGGGAAGCCAGAGCCACGGCCGCGTCCAGAAAGAAGCCGTCGACCAGGCAGATGTCGGCACCGTCGACGGTATCGAGAAGGTGGGACGGCGGCGCGATGGGGATGACATCCGGGCGGCGGGTGATCACGGTGCGGTCGCCGTTGTCGCTGCTGGACAGGATCGAGACGATGGGCGGGGCCACCGGCTGGCCCGCGTGCAGGTCGACCACGACGACACCCGAAGCCCGAAGGTCGGCGGCGATGACCTCGGCCAACGGGTGCTCGCCGTTGCCGGTGACCAGGGTCGCGTTTCCCCCCAGCCGGGCGAACACGGTGGCGGCGTTGGTGGCGGGGCCGCCCGGGGCCACCGCCCAGGCATCGGCATAGGTCTTGGCGTTGCGTTCCGGAAAGCCGGGCAGTGCGTACTGCAAGTCCACGGTGACGACGCCGGCGAACAGCCCGCGCGGCCCGGCCCAGGGTGGGGTCGTCATGTTGGCGAACAGCCCTGACCGGTGGGCTTTGCCTTCGCGGTGCTTGTTGCGGGGCTTTGAGGCATGGGAGGCATGGGAGGCATGGGAGGCGTGAGCGCCATGGGAGGCATGAGAAGCTAGTCGTGGTGGCCGACCAGGGATCCGGTGAACCGCGCGACCATGATTTCTCCTTCCCGCTTACGGGTCTCGTTAATGGCGTAAGTGATCTGCATGCGCATCAGGGTCTCCATGGAGACGCCGAAGGCTTTTTCGATGCGCAGTGCCATTTCCGGAGAGAGCGAGGCGTGTTCATTGAGCAGGGCGGAAAGCGCCGGGCGCGTGACACCCAGGACATGAGCGGCATCGGTGACCGAGAGGCCCAGTGGCTCAATGATCTCGGACTTGATGAAGCTGCCGGGATGGGCGGGGTTCTTCATACGAATGCCACGTCCTGGCGCCATTGCTCCCTCCTAATGGTCGTCTTCATAGTCGAGATCACAGATCTCGCGCCGGGCCTGATCGATGCGGAAGGTGAGCCGCCAGTTCCGTGTGACCAGGAGGCTCCATGTCCCCTTTCGGTCACCGGTAAGTTGATGCACTTTCCAGCTCGGAACGGTGTGCAGTTCATCCTCGCACTCCATGTCTTGCAGGAAAGAAAGCATGCGCTGCAACTTGGGAAGTACGGCAGGTTGAAGCCCTGCAGCAACGTCATCTTCGATAAAGCGGCGCAATCCCTTATGGACGACGTTCCTGATACGCACTGCAGTTTATCGCGTGCGTTCGTAAAGTGTCAAGGCACACTTTACGGCCCTCAGCTCGCCCATGCGGACGAGCCCGTGCACAGAGTGCCTCCAAAAGCGCGGAAAAATTACCCGTTCAACATGGCCGAACGCGAGGAGCACGGACTCTGAAGGCTACCCCGCCAGCAGCCAGCGGAGGCTGACGATGGCGCCGACCCAGAAAAAAACGGCCACGATCATCGACAGGACGCCGAGGAGGACGCCGCCGGCCACCATCAGACCGTCACGCTCAATCAGGCCCAGCGCGATCACCGCGATCGACAGCGCCGGCCCCGAGTTGGTCATCGGGAACGGCACGCAGATGGCCAACGCCAGCACCAGGATCCAAAGGGCCACCAGGCGGACCACGGGTCCGTCGGTCGGGTGGCCCAGGCGCGGGCGGCAGACCTGCTCGATACGGCGAAGCCAGGGTTCCGCCCGATCCACCAGCCGGCGGAACTTGTCGGCGGCGAGGCCGCGCTGCTCGACGATCTGCGGCAGCCAGGGGACCGTCTTGCCGACGATCATCTGAAGCGCCACTGCGACCAGAACGATGCCGAAGATCGACGCGACTCCGGGCGGCAGCACCGGGATCCAGGCGGGCAGCGCCAGCACCAGCAGCACCAGACCGTAGGACCGCCCGCCCAGCCAGTCCGCCACATCCCGCACGGTCACATCGCCCTGCGTGCGATGCCTGGCGAGGGCAACCAGAAGTTGCGAGGTCCGCGGCCGCGGCGCGCCCGGTTGTTGCGGCCCGGCCGAGTCTTGCGGTTCAGCGGCGGCGTTGGCGGGGGCGGAACCTGCCGAAGCGGGCGCGCATGGCGCGGCCAGTTCAGACGTGGAAGGACTCGCCACAGCCGCAGCGCCCTTTCTCGTTTGGGTTGCGGAAGACGAAGCCGGATTGCAGCTTATCTTCCTGGTAGTCCATCTCCGAGCCTACCAGAAACATGATCGCAGTGGGATCAATGAAGATGCTGATCCCCTTGTCCTGGATCTCCTCCTCGAACGGCTTGCGCGATTCCGCATACTCGATGATGTAGCTCATGCCGGAACAGCCCTTGGTGTTGACCCCGACCCGAAGCCCCAGCACCGGTTTGTCGGACCGACCCATCAATGCCTTGACGCGCGTTGCCGCCGCATCGGTGATGGTGATCATGGCATCACCCTTTCAACGTTTCGTTCAGTCGCAAATCCGTTGCAACAAGATAGCCTAAAACAGGTCCAGCGCCAGCCGGGCATCCTCTGACATGCGCTCGCGCGACCATGGCGGGTCCCAGACCAGATGCACGGTCACGGTCCCCACACCGTCGACGGCGGCAACGGTATCCGCCACCTGGCCCGGCATCTCTCCCGCCACCGGGCAGGCCGGGGCGGTCAGGGTCATGTCGATGTCGACATTGCCGCGGCGATCGATGTCGAGGCGGTAGATCAGGCCGAGATCATAGAGATTGAGCGGAATTTCCGGGTCGTACACGGTTTTCACGGCCTCGATCACGACCGCCTCGTCGGCAACCGGCATTCCTTCCGGCAGGTCCTCGCCCGCCGTCGCCACGAACCCGTCATCACCACCGCGCCGGGGCAGAAAGTCCGCAAGGGTCGGATCAGGAGCGGTCATCGTGGTCACCCGTACCGGCCATGGCGCCGTTGCCGCGGCCGAGCTTCTGCAGGTGTTTCAGCATCGCCATCATGCCCACCTGACGCTGGGTGGTCAGGGCACCAAGGTTCAGGCGGCGCACGTGATCGACGGTGATGGTCTGCAGTTCCGCGCCAGTGAGACCGCTGAACGCGTCCGTCATCATGCCCACCAGGCCATTGACGATGATGGCGTCGCTGTGGCCGCGGAAGTGATGGCAGCCGGAATCGTCCACGTCATCGACGATCCAGACCTTGGACATGCAGCCGTGCATCAGGTGCTCATCCGTCTTCCAGGCCTCGGGGAACGGATTTTCCCGCTCGTACTGGCGACCGAGATCGATGATGTACTCGAACCGCATTTCCTCGTCGTCAATCATCTCGAGGGCTTCGGCGAATTCCTCGAAACGCGATAGATCCGTCATCCTGCCTGCCACCAAATCCTGTCAGCCGGTTATCCGCCGAGCATCCGCTTGGCCTTGTGGATGCCCTCGACCAGAGCCTCCACATCGGTGCCATCGTTGTAAAGCGCGAACGAGGCACGCACCGTCCCGTCCACGCCCAGGCGGCCCATCAGCGGCTCGGCGCAGTGCTGCCCCACCCGCACCGCGATCCCGGCGCGGTCCAGCACGGCGGCCACGTCGTAGGGATGCAGGCTGCCCACCAGGAATGAGATGATCGCGGCCTTTCCCGGCGCCCGGCCGAAAATGCGCACGTCGCCCATCCCGGCCAGGGCCTCGGTGGCTTGCGCCAGCAGCGCCTGCTCATGGGCCCGGATGGCCTCCATACCGAGGGCGGAGACGTAGCGCACCGCGGCCGCGAGGCCGATCGCCTGGACAATGGGCGGCGTGCCGGCCTCGAACCGGTGCGGCGGCGCCTTGAAGGTGGTCTCGGCGAAGCTGACGTGGTCGATCATCTCTCCCCCGCCCTGGTAGGGCGGCATGCGTTCGAGCCAAGCCCGCTTGCCGTACAGCACGCCGATTCCGCTGGGCCCGTACAGCTTGTGCCCGGTGAAGGCGTAGAAATCCACGTCCAGATCGCGCACGTCCACGCCGGCGTGGACGATGCCCTGGGAGCCGTCGACCACGACCGGGACACCGTGACCGTGGGCGAGAGCGACGATCTCCTTCAGCGGGGTCACCGTGCCCAGCACGTTGGAGCAATGGGTGATCGCGACCAGACGGGTGCGGGGCCCGATCAGATCCGCCAACGCCTCCAGCCGCAACACGCCGTCATCATCGATGGGCACCACCCGCAGCACCACCCCGATTTCGTCCCGCAGCAGCTGCCACGGCACGATGTTGGCATGGTGTTCCATTTCGGTCAGCACGATCTCGTCGCCTCGGGTGAGGAAAGTGCGACCGTAGCTCGCCGCCACCAGATTGAGCGCCTCGGTGGCGTTGCGGGTGAACACGATTTCGTCCGCGCTCTCGGCATTGACGAACCGGGCCACCGTCTCCCTCGCGTCCTCGAACGCGTCCGTGGCGAGTTGGCTCAGCCGATGGGCACCCCGATGCACGTTGGAATAGCTGGTTTCATATGCTCGGCTGACGGCCTCGATGACGGTACGCGGCTTCTGCGCGCTCGCGGCACTGTCGAGATACACCAGCGGGCGGCCGTAGACGGTTTCCTTCAGGATGGGGAACTCCGCGCGGACCTTCGCCACGTCCAGCGGGGCAGACGTCTGGGCCGGCGTCTGGATCACATCGGCGGCGACATCGAGCATGGTCATTCGTGTTCCTCCCGTCGGTCGCGCATCCATTCCTCCACCCGCTCCGTGAGGCGGGTACGCAACGCCGGCAGACTGATCTGGTCCAAGGCATCGGCCAGGAAAGCTTCGATCAGAAGACGCCGCGCGGTTCTCTCGTCGATGCCACGGGCGCGCAGGAAAAACAGGGCATTGTCGTCGAGCTGACCGGCCGTGGCGCCGTGGCTGCATTTGACGTCGTCGGCATAGATTTCCAGCTCCGGCTTGGCATCGATTTCCGCTCCGTCGGACAACAGCAGCGTTCGGCATGACTGCTGCCCGTCGGTCTTGTCGGCCCCCGGATGGACCACGAGCCGGCCCTGGAACACGCCGCGCGCGTTGCCGTCGATCACCCCCTTGAACACCTCCCGGCACGCGGTGTGGGGCACATGGTGATCGATCACGGAGGTGGTATCGCAATGCTGACGGCCGCGCATCATGAAGACGCCACCGAAGCCAACGTGCGCACCGGTGCCGGCCAAGCCGATGTCGGCGTCCAGTCGCGACAGCCGGGCGCCGGTGGAAAACGAAAACGTCTCGTAATCCCCGTCGCGACCCACCTCGGCCCGCAATGTGGTCACATGGAACGCCGCCGCGCCCTCGTCCTGAAGCCGATAGTGACGCAGCCTGGCGGCGTTGCCCACCCACACGTCGGCCACCGCGTTGTTGAAATAGACCGCGTCGCCGCCACCGGCCCAGTTCTCCAGGACGGTGGCCTCGGCGCCGTCCTCGATCCACACGATGATGCGCGGATGATGCGCCAGCGGTGCGCCGTCCGATCCCCGCGCCTGGCCGCTCAGGCGATCAATCTCGATGGGCTTGGCGATCCTGACACCGCGCGGGACCCGCAGCATGAAGCCGCCGTCCATGAAGGCGGTGTTGAGGGCGAGCAGGGACCGGCCGGTGATGCCGTTGCGATGCCCCAGACAATGTTCCAGCAGGGCTTCGTGCCGGCTTAGGCCCGCGGTCAGATCGGCGAACACAACGCCCGCCGGCAAATCCCGGCTGTGCGAGAGGTCCGGGCGGACCCGCCCGTCCACGAACACCAGTCGCGCCGCCACGTCGTCGTCGGCCAGCACGGTCGGGACCGGACAGGCGGTCGCCGGCTCCGGCATCGTGACCGCCGGCATCAGCGGCACCGACCCGAGCGCCTTCAAATCGGTATACTTCCACGCTTCGTTGCGACGGGTGGGCAGGCCGCTTGCCGCGAACGCGGCCAGCGCTTCGGCGCGGCGCTCGCACAGCCACGGCCGATCCGCGCCCGGAAGCCGCGCCTGCGCATCCTCGTGGCTGCGCAACCACGACGGCACCCCGGTTGCCGTTGCGCCGATCATGCTGTTCATGCCTCGCCTCGCCCCATCAGGCCGCTTCGCCGACGTAGGTGCCGTAGCCCTTCTCTTCCACTTCCAGGGCCAGTTCGGCCCCGCCGGACCGGATGATGCGCCCGCCCATGAGCACGTGAACCACATCGGGCACGATGTAGTGCAGCAGCCGCTGATAGTGCGTGATCACCAGCATCGATCGATCCGGCGACCGCAACGCATTGACCCCATCGGCAACGGTGCGCAGGGCATCGACGTCAAGCCCGCTGTCGGTCTCGTCCAGCACGGCCAACGCCGGTTCCAGCAGCGCCATCTGGAGGACCTCATTGCGCTTCTTTTCGCCGCCGGAGAAGCCGACGTTGATGGCACGTTTCAGCATGTCATCGGCCACGCCCAGCTTGCGAGCGCGCTCGCGCAACACCTTGAGGAACTTGATGGCGTCCAGCTCGGGTTCGCCCCGGTATCGGCGGACGGCGTTGAGCGATTCCCGCAGGAACGTGGTATTGGCCACGCCCGGGATTTCCACCGGGTACTGGAAAGCCAGGAACACGCCCTCCCCGGCTCGCTCCTCGGGGTCCAGTTCGAGCAGATCCCGGCCGCGGAAGCGGACCGTTCCCTCGGTGACCTCGTACCCATCGCGGCCGGCAAGCACATAGGACAGCGTGCTCTTGCCGGACCCGTTGGGCCCCATCACGGCATGCACCTCGCCCGGCCCGATGCTGAGGTCGAGACCTTTCAGGATTTCGGCATCCTGGACACGCGCATGCAGATTGCGAATTTCAAGCATGGTTGCTGCGTCCCTTGTCGCGTTATCAAATCGCTTGGTCAGCCGACGCTGCCCTCGAGGCTGATACCCACCAGCTTCTGCGCCTCCACCGCGAACTCCATGGGAAGTTGCTGCAGCACCTCCCGGCAGAAACCGTTCACCACCAGAGCCACCGCGGTCTCCTCGGGAATGCCCCGCTGGCGGCAGTAGAACAGCTGGTCATCGCTGATTTTCGAGGTGGTCGCCTCGTGCTCCACGGTGGCCGTGCGGTTGCGGCTCTCGATGTAGGGAACGGTATGGGCACCGCAGGTGCCGCCGATCAACAGCGAATCGCACTGGGTGTGATTGCGCGCGCCCGCGGCCCGCGGCCCCATGCGCACCAGCCCGCGGTAGGTCTGATCGGCATGGCCGGCAGAAATGCCCTTGGAGACGATGCGCGAGCGGGTGTTGCGGCCGAGATGGATCATCTTGGTGCCGGTATCCGCCTGCTGCCGGTTGTTGGTGATCGCAATGGAGAAGAACTCCCCAACGGAATAGTCACCCTGGAGGATGCAGCTGGGGTACTTCCAGGTGATCGCCGAGCCGGTTTCAACCTGGGTCCAGGATATCTTGGAGTGGTGTCCGCGGCAGGCGCCCCGCTTGGTCACGAAGTTGTAGATGCCGCCGCGCCCTTCGGCGTCGCCGGGATACCAGTTCTGCACGGTAGAATACTTGATCTCCGCCTCGTCAAGCGCGATCAGTTCGACCACCGCGGCGTGCAGCTGGTTTTCGTCGCGCATCGGCGCGGTGCAGCCTTCGAGGTAGCTGACGTAGGACCCTGCGTCCGCGATGATCAGGGTCCGCTCGAACTGCCCCGTATTTTTCGCATTGATCCGAAAATAGGTGGAGAGTTCCATCGGGCACCGGACGCCCGGCGGGATATACACGAACGTGCCGTCGGTGAATACCGCCGAGTTGAGCGTGGCGTGCTTGTTATCGGTGTAGGGTACAACGCTCCCCATATACTTGCGAACGAGTTCCGGGTGGGTCTCGACCGCTTCCGATATGGAGCAGAACACCACACCATGTTCGGCCAGCTGCTTGCGAAAGGTCGTCGCCACCGAGACGCTGTCGAACACCGCGTCGACCGCGACGCCGGACAGCTTCTCCTGCTCGTGCAGGGGGATGCCGAGCTTCTCGTAGGTACGGCGCAGTTCCGGGTCCACCTCGTCCAGGCTTTTCGGCCCGTCCTTCGTCTTCGGCGCGGAATAGTAATACGAGTCCTGATAGTCGATCGGCGGGAACGATACCTTGGCCCATTTGGGCTCCGGCATGCTGAGCCAATGCCGATAGGCGCGCAACCGCCAGTCCAACAGCCAACCCGGTTCATTCTTTTTCGCCGAGATGAAGCGGATCGTGCCCTCGTTCAGTCCCTTCGGCGCCGTTTCGCTCTCGATATCGGTCACGAACCCGTACTTGTAGGTCCCGGTGACGGAGCGCACCGTCTCGATCGCCGTATTCATTGCTGCGTCCATCGCTACCACCGTTTGGTTTTGATCGTATCCGAACTCGCCATGAACCCTGGATCAGCCGGCTTGGCGGTGGGGCACCGCATCCCGCGGCGGGTCGTCCTGGAAAGACCACAACTCCGGCGCCGGCGCCGCCAGGTCGTGCAGGGAGACCGCCTCCAGGGCGCGTTGCACCGCCCGGTTGATGGTCTGCCAGCCCCGCCTGGTGGGACAGATCACCGAGACCTCACAAGCGTCCGGCCCGTGTTCCAGGCATTGCGTCAAGGCAACCGGCCCGTCCACCGCCCCGATGATATCGGCCACCGAAATGTGCCGCGGGCTCCGCGCCAGCCGGAAGCCGCCCCGGGCCCCCCGCTGGGCCACCAGCAGACCAGCCCGGGCCATCGCCGACAGGACCTTGCTGACGGTGGGAAGCGGCAGCTGGGTCGCATCCGACAATGCCTGGGCAGAGTGTACGTCGTCCCTGGACGCCGCCATCTGACTCATCAGCAGCACACCATAATCCGCCAGTCGGCTCAGCCGCATCATTGCCTCGGCACCCGGTCCTCAATCACGACCAATTCAGTCCGATTTCATATAGCGGCTGGGCGCGGTCGTTGCAACGCCGAAACATGCGTCCGGTGGCCGGCGTTCCCGTCGCCTGAAAGGCCCCAATGAAAACGATTTCACTTGCAGCCTCGCCGCCATTGCATGATAGATTGTTTTCAAACTTCAGCCGCGTCCGGTAAGCTAGCGCCGGGGTCGAGTTGAAGGCATTCACAAGGAATACCGGCGTGAACGAACGGCCGGTTGTAACGACAGGCGCCATATCCTCGGCCGGCGGCCCCACAAGGTCGCCGGCCGGTCTTGCTTGCTGCGCCTTGTTCTCCACGCTGTCGCCTCAGCGTCTGGCCGATCTCGAAAGTCGCAGCCGCTGTGTCAGCTTCCCACCCGGTGGCTTGATCGTGGACCCGTGTACCCCCGGTCCGCACGGCGTCTACGTGGTGCTGGTCGGCGCGGTGGCCGTAGCGGCGGCCACGCCGCACGGAAGCGAGGTCACCCTGGCAGAACTGGCGGCAGGCGCCCACTTCGGCGAGTTCGCGGCCATCGGCGGACAGTCCGGATCGGTGCTCGTTCGAGCCCGCACGGCGGCCGTCCTCGCCGAGATCCCGCCGGAGGTGTTTCGCCTTTTGCTGCGGGACGAGCCTACGGTAGCGCTCAGGCTAATGGAGCGGCTGGTTGCCTTGGTGCGGGGGCTGGATGCCCGGATCGTGCTGCTTCAGGACGGCCACGACCAAGCTGGCCGGCTGCATCGCGAATTGATGCTGGCAATCCTTTGAGCCTTAAGCCTTCGGCTTAATCGGCGCCGCCTTCGCCGTCCGCGAGGATCGGCACACCCGGGCGGTGTTTTGCGCTGCGGATCGACAACGCCGATTTGACGTGGCTGACATTGGGCGCGACCGTCAGCCGGGTGGTGAGAAACGCCTGATAATCATCCCAGTCCCGGGCCACCACCTTGAGCAGGAAATCCGTCTCGCCCGCCAGCATGTGGCATTCCCGCACCTCGGGCCAGGTTTCCATCAAGTGCTCGAAGGCTTCCAGGTCGGGCTCCGCCTGGCTCGACAGGCCCACATGGGCGAAGACGGTCACGTTGAAGCCGAGCAGCTTGGGATCGAGATCGGCGTGATAGCCGCGGATGTAGCCGGCCTCTTCCAGCGCGCGCACGCGCCTGAGGCAGGGCGGTGCGGAGATGCCCGCCCGCCGGGCCAATTCCACGTTGGTTATGCGTCCGTCGACCTGGAGGTCGTGCAGGATGCGTTGATCGATCCTGTCGAGCTTCACCCGGCGCGGATTGTTCCGTTCATCTTTGTCCATGGCTGACGCAACGTTATTCCAACCGCGCGATCCTGCCAAGGACAGAGACGAGTCCGACCGGCGCTTTTCGCCACCCGTTCGGGCGTCCTTGCGCGGGGCGACCGCGCCTCATATGCTGCACGTGCGTAAAAATGAGCTCGCGGCCGGCAACGGTTTCCGGCTTTTGTCCCCTGGGCGAGAGGTCACGGCAATGAACAACGCCAGCAAGGTGTTGATCCTGGGCTCCGGGCCTGCCGGCTGTACGGCGGCGATCTATGCGGCCCGGGCCAACCTGGAGCCGATCCTGGTGCGCGGCCTGCAGCCGGGCGGCCAGCTCACCATCACCACCGATGTGGAGAACTACCCTGGCTTTGCCGAAGCGATCCAGGGGCCGTGGCTGATGGAGCAGATGGAAGCCCAGGCGGCGCACGTGGGCACCCGGATGCAGGACGACACCATCGTTGAGGTGGATCTCGGCGTCCGCCCGTTCCGGGTGGTCGGTGATTCGGGCGCGACCTACAGCGGTGACACCCTGGTCATCTGCACCGGGGCATCCGCCCGATGGCTTGGTCTGGCCAGTGAGGCGGCTTTCCAGGGGTTCGGCGTTTCGGCCTGTGCCACCTGCGACGGCTTCTTCTTTCGCGGCCAGGAGGTCGCCGTCGTAGGCGGTGGCAACACCGCCGCCGAGGAAGCGCTGTTCCTGACCAACTTCGCCAGCCGGGTCACCATCGTCCACCGCCGCGACAGCCTGAGAGCCGAAAAAATCCTGCAGGACCGCGTGTTCCGCAATCCGAAGATCCGCCTGCTGTGGGACACCGTCGTCGACGAGGTGCTGGGCAGCGACGGGCCGCCGCCGGCGGTGACGGGCCTCCGGGTCCGCAACGTCAAAACCCAGGCCCTCGAGGACGTTCCCGTCAGCGGCGTGTTCATCGCCATCGGCCACAACCCGAATACGGAACTGTTCCAAGGTCAGCTGGCCATGGATTCGGAAGGGTACATCGTCACCCGGCCGGACAGCACCGCGACCTCGGTGCCCGGCGTGTTTGCCGCCGGCGATGTTCAGGACAAGGTGTTCCGACAAGCGGTCACGGCCGCGGGTACCGGCTGCATGGCGGCGCTGGAGGCTGAACGGCTTTTGGCCCTGCACGAAGACGCGGCCGCAGCCGCCGAATAAGCCGGCAGACCGGACCGGCGCGGGCTATCCGGCGAGGGGGCCGGGCGTTTGCGCGGCGATGCGGCGCTGGTGGGATTGGGGGGGCCGACAAGGCGGTCCGTATGAACGATATGGATTGGGATAAGCTTCGGGTTTTCCACGCCGTGGCCGAGGCCGGCAGCTTCACGCGTGCCGGCGAGACGCTCAACCTGAGCCAGTCGGCCGTGAGCCGTCAGGTCAGCGGCCTGGAGGAAACCCTGCAGGTGCCGCTGTTTCATCGCCACGCCCGCGGCCTGATGCTGACGGAGCAAGGGGAGATTCTGCTCAAGACGGTTCGGGAAATCTTCACCAAGCTGAAAACCGCGGAAGCGCGCCTGGTGGAGAGCCGGGAACGGGCGCAGGGCCCGCTCAAACTCACCACCACGGTCGCGTTCGGGTCGGTCTGGCTCGCCCCCCGGCTCAAGGAGTTCCTGGAAGACCATCCCGAGATCGAGGTGTCGCTGGTGCTCACCGATGACGAACTGGATCTCTCCATGCGCCAAGCCGACGTCGCCATCCGGATGACGCCGCCGACGCAGTCGGATCTGATCCAGCGCCGCGTGATGTCCCTGCGCTACCATGTTTTCGCCGCGCCGTCATACTTGCAAAAGCATGGCATGCCCAAGCGGCCCGAGGACCTGGATCGTCATCGCCTGGTGGTGTTCGGCGACGACGCACGGCCGCCGGTACCGGGACTCAACTGGCTGCTGGAGGCGGGCATCACCGGCCGCCGCCGCAAGGCGTTCCTCCGCGTCAACAGCACCTACGCGATCTTCCGGGCGGTGCAGAGCGGCATCGGGATCGGCGCCCTGCCGCACTACCTCAACAACGAGGCCGGAAATCTCGTGGAAATCCTGCCGGAGCTGCGCGGGCCGGTGCTGGACGTCTATTTCGTCTATCCGGAGGAGCTGCGTCATTCCAACCGGATCGCGGTGTTTCGCGAATTCATCCTCCGCCAGATGGAGGATCTGCTTGCGTAACCTCTGCGGACGGGGTGCATCTGTCGGCTGATGAGATGGTGGGCGCGCGTGGGATCGAACCACGGACCCCCGCCGTGTGAAGACGGTGCTCTCCCGCTGAGCTACGCGCCCATCCCGATCATGACCGGACCGGCATTAAAGAGATGCTACCGGCCGGCGTCAAGGCATCCGCAAGCTGCCGGCGCGGCGCTGTGGCCATTCGCAAACGGCCAGCGCTGACCGGCCGCGCACCCGACTACGCTTCCGGCCCGTCGCCGATCCAGTCCGCGACCATGAACCGCGCTTCCTTCGGGGCCACTTGCGGATAGCGGCAGCGCAAAACCGTCACCGCCGCCTCGAACGCGGACGGATCGGGCTGGCCACGACGGCGAAGCTCTGTATAGGCACGCAGGGAAGCCTCACGCGCGTCATCAGGCATGGGAAGGTTCCTTCGCATCGGCCCGGTCCCGCGGGTCGGCCTGTTCCTGGGTCTTATCGGATGATAACCGTAAGGAATTTATGGTCTCTGTCAAGTGGCTTTGAGATCGGGTCGCATCTTTGCTGGCCCATCGCGAACGAGTGCTTCGCATGGCGGGCCCAGGTCGCGGTCCGAGCGCTGGGAGATGCCATGGGTGTTGGCTTTCCGGATGATTGCGGCGAGTGTCTTGCCGCTTCGCCTCCCCTGCGCGCACCAAGCCAACCTTCACGGCTCCTCCACCATTCCAGGAGAGGAGTTTCCGGACCGACCGCCCGTCCGACCGGCATCGCGCCGCTGCGGCGCTTGAAAGCGCGCGTCGGGCGGAACATGTCAAAGTCCGGGTTGGACGGGAGTTGTGCGATGGCCAATCGAATCGAGAAGTCCGAAGCGGCGTGGCGTGCCGAGTTGACGCCGGAGCAATATGCCGTATGCCGCCAGAAAGGTACCGAGCCCGCCTTCACCGGCGCCTACTGGAACACCAAGACCCCGGGCACGTATCTTTGTGCCTGCTGCGGGCAGGAACTGTTCGGGTCCGACGCCAAGTACGATTCGGGCACCGGCTGGCCGAGTTTCTGGCAACCGGTCGATCGCGACCGCGTCGCGACCGAGGTCGACAGCAGCTTCGGCATGATCCGGACGGAGGTGCATTGCAGCCGCTGCGGCGCTCACCTCGGCCACGTGTTCCCGGACGGACCCGCGCCCACCGGCGAACGCTATTGCATCAACTCGGTGTCATTGACGCTCCGCCCAACGGGTCCGGCCAAGGACTGAAACGCCCGTCGCCCGCCACACCCGGTCAGACGATCAGGGCACCCTCGGCAAAGAAGGGATACGGCCCGTCGTAGGCACCGATCACGCTGGTGTGGCTGGTGATGCCGTCGCCGGTCCAGAGATGCAGTTGGATCGCCGGCGGCTCCAGCACGAAGGCCGGCGGTCCCTTGGGACGCAGGTCGAGGGTCACTTGGTGGCTGGTGCTGGGACAGATACTGGCCAGCGTCCCGGCATAGCGACGCTCCACCGCGCGGTGCACGTGGCCGCAGATGACCCGCTCCACATTCACGTGGTTGCCGATGATCGCCGCCAGATCGGTCATCCCTTCCAGCAGGCCGATCTCGTCCATGTGCAGGATGCCGGTGCGGAATGGCGGGTGGTGCATCATCACCACCGTCGGCGCGTCCGGAGCCTCGGCCAGCGTATCGGCAAGCCAACGCAGGCGATCGGCGCACAGCGCGCCATGCCCCGCCTCCGGCACCAGGGTATCGAGCCCGATCAGCCGGACCGGACCATCTGCCACCACGTACTGAAGGAACGGACCTTCCTCGGGCAGATACCCCATGCCCCGAAACGCCCGCCGCAGAGCAGCGCGATCGTCGTGGTTGCCCGGAATCACCAGCACAGGTTGGGGGAGCGGTGCCAGCAACGCCTTCAACACCTCGTATTCCGCGTCCAGGCCGCAGTCCACCAAGTCACCGGTGGCGACGATCACGTCGGGCTGCGGCTCCAGCGCCAGAAGGTGGCGGACACACGCTTTCAGCGCGGCCGTGGTGTCCACCTTGCCGTAAGCGAGGCGCTCACCGGCCGTGATGTGAAGATCCGAGATTTGCGCAATCAACATATGGCCTGCCTCCCACGCTCAGGATCGTTTTTTTGGTTATCGTCCAACAACACGCCGCCAACGCCTTCAACGCGGCGAATCACGCCCGGCCGCGGCGATCGGGCCGCGCCATCGAACCCATCGGGATCGGACCGGATCAAGCTGTTAGAAAAATAAGGAAGGATGAAAGGCCAAGTCCCGGAAAAATACCCTTCACCCGCGTCCGATGTTGTCAGCGGGCGGCTCCGGACAACGGACCTGCCACGGCACTCGGGCTTCAGCAGAGCGGGACTTGGCGTTGCGGCGCCGGGTGCCCTTCCGGTGCGGGCGCGTTGGACAATCGGGGCGGCAGGCCGGCCGATTCACCGGCGCGAAGTCGATAGGGCAGAAAGTCGGTTCCCTCGGTCACGCGGCCTGCGATGGCATTGAGAAGCCGGCGGCACCCGGCCACGCCGATCTCACGCCGCGGCTGATCGATGGTGGTCAGGCTCGGCACCACCAGGGACGCCACGGCAATGCCGTCGAAGCCGACCACCGCCACATCGTCCGGGACCGCAAGCCCAAGATCGTGCAAGCCGCGGAGGGCGGTGAGAGCCAGCATGTCGTTGGAGCACACCAGCGCGGTCGGCGCATCCTTGCCGGTGAACAGGCCGGCAAGCCGGCCGGCCAGCGGCGCCATGTCGAAACTGATTTCCACCAGGGAGCATGCCGGCAGCCTGGCCTCCTCCAGGGCCTGGTTGAACCCTTCGAACCGCTGGCGGGATCGGTCGGAGGCATGGAACGATCCGGCCACCATGGCGAGGCGACGATGGCCGAGACCGATCAGGTGGCGCACCAGGTCCGCCACCGCTTGTCGGTTGTCCACCGTCACCGCCGGCCGGTGGCTGTGGTCCGGCTGATTGAACAGAAGGACATACGGCATGCCCTCGGCCTCGAGCATATCCAGAAGCCGGCTGTTCCCGGCATCGGCCACGGTCAGCAGCAGCCCCTCCACCCGGTGCGACAGCAGCGATTCCGCGATGCTTCCTTCGCTCGCGGGGTCATAGTCCGTGGTCGCGACGACAATGGAGTAACCCGCGCGCCGGGCCTCGTCCTCGATCCCTTGAACGGTGTCCGCGAAGACCGGATTGGCGAGCGACGGCATCATTACGCCGATTGTCCGGGTGTTGGCGGTCTTCAGTTGCCGGCCGATGACATTGGGACGGAAGCCGAGGTCGCGCATCGCTTGGCGCACGCGGTCGAGCGTCTCCGGCCGGACTCTCGCAGCACAATTGATGGCGCGGGACACGGTTGCGACCGAAACACCGGCAAGCTCGGCCACCTGACGAATAGTCGCTGGCGGTCGCATCACCACGGGTGTTTCCCCCTACCCCGGCCCGGATCGACGCTTGGAGGCATGGTGCCCCCCGCGTATAAGCGCACACTATAACATACTTGGAACGCCGGAGCCTCATGCCGGGTTCCGCGGGCGATAACGGGCGGGCTTGGCCATGGACCTCATCCTCAAGAATGGAACCTGCGTTACCCCCGGCGGCATCGACGTCCTGGACATCGGCGTACGCAACGGCCACATCGCCGCGCTCGGCGCCGTGGATGCGGCGGCCGCTCCCGAGGTAATCGATTGCCGCGGCCTGCATGTGCTGCCGGGGGTCATCGACACCCAGGTGCATTTCCGCGAACCCGGCCTCGAACACAAGGAGGATCTGGCCACCGGCACCGCCGCGGCCGCCATGGGTGGCGTGACCGCCGTGTTCGAAATGCCCAACACCAAGCCCGCCACCACGACCACCGAAGCGCTGGCCGACAAATGTCGCCGCGCCAAGGGTCGCGTCTGGGTGGACGTGGCCTTCTTCGTCGGCGCTGCTGCCGACAACGTTGCCGACCTTCCGGAACTGGAGCGGCTTCCCGGGTGCTCTGGCGTCAAGCTGTTCATGGGCAGTTCGACCGGCGACCTGCTCGTCGCCGACGACGCCACCATCGCCCGGGTCCTCGCTTCGGGCTCCCGCCGGGTGGCGGTCCATGCCGAGGACGAACGCCGGCTGAACGAACGCTTCACCATCGTGGAAGGGGGCGCCGATCCCGCCATGCATCCCGAGTGGCGGGACGTTGAGACCGCGCTGGCCGCCACGCGCCGGCTGCTGGCTCTGGCCCGCGGTGTCAAGCGGCGGGTGCACGTCCTGCATGTCACCACGGCGGAGGAATTGCCGCTGCTGGCCCGGAATCGCGATCTGGCCACGATGGAGGTCACGCCGCAGCACCTTACGCTGGCGGCTCCCGAGTGTTACGAACGGCTGGACACCTATGCCCAGATGAACCCGCCGATCCGCGACGCCCGCCACCGGGAGGCACTGTGGGCCGCGGTCGCCGACGGCCTGGTGGATTGCATCGGTTCCGACCATGCTCCCCACACCCGGGAGGAGAAGAACCGCCCCTACCCCGCGAGCCCTTCCGGCATGCCCGGTGTGCAGACCCTGGTGCCGGTCATGCTGAACCACGTGGCCGAGGGCCGGCTCAGCCTTGAACGTTTCGTTGACCTGACCAGCGCCGGTCCGGCCCGTATCTTCGGCATCGCCGGGGCCGGGCGGATCGCGCTCGGCTATCCGGCGAGCCTCACCGTGGTGGACCTCAAGCACCGCCAGATGATCACCAACCTCGGCATGGTCAGCCGCTGCGGCTGGACGCCGTTCGACGGACTGACCGTCACCGGCTGGCCGGTGATGACCGTGATCCGGGGCCGCGTGGTGATGCGCGAGGGCACATTGCTGGGCGACCCGGCCGGTGAGGCGGTGCGCTTTCTGGAATGCCTGTGAGGGCGCCGGCGGCGCAGTCTCGAGCACCCGCCGGGGGACATGAGATTGACACGAAAACGTCATGCGACAGCGGTATCATCTCTGGGATTGCCATGCTGTTTGATGGCGTCGTTATTCTGTCGTCCATCGTCCGCCGTTGAACCGGGAGGGGGTTATGCTGAAGAAATTGTTCGCGTCGATGGCGTTGTGTGGCGCCTTGATCGGCACCGCGCCAACGTATGCCGATTACGTGCACCCGTTCGCCTATCCGCAGCCGGAATCAGGTGCCGACTTTTTTGCCTTGATCGAGATTCCGGCGGGCAGCATCACCAAGTACGAAGTCGATGAAGATACCGGTCATGTTTTCGTGGACCGATACATGTCAATGCCCGTGGTGTATCCGGCCAACTACGGCTCCATCCCGTCGTCGCAGGGTGGCGACGGCGATCCGCTCGATGTCCTGGTGTTCACGCGGGAGCCGATCCTTCCCGGCGCGTTGATCAAGGTTCGAGCCATCGGCGTTCTTCACATGATCGATGGCGGGGAGCAGGACGACAAGATCGTCGCGGTGCCGGCCGGCGATATCGACCCGACATATGATGCGATCCGCACCATCGACGATCTTCCCGCCATCGAACGGGAACGGCTGGAGAGCTTCTTTCGTGTCTACAAACAGCTTCCGGAAGGCGGCAAGGTGGTCGAACTCGGTGGCTTCAGCGGCGAGAACACAGCGATCGATATGGTGCAGGAAGCGATCGACGCCGGCCGTGCCCCAGCCGACTGATCGCCCGTTCGCGCGACCCCTGCCGTCTCGTCTGCCGCGGTCGTCCCAGAGCTGGCGTTCGTCCTGAACCGACATCCGAGGCCGGCCGCCGGGCCAGACTCGGATCAACTCCGGTCGCTGAGCCGGGCCTTGGCCGCGCCGAGCGAACAGGCGTGCCGGCCCAGGTCGGACCAGGGATCGTCCGTCTGCGCCAGGCGGCGGAAGATGTTCTTGATGGTATAGTTCCGCGGATGGAGATCGCTTGCGCCGACCTCGTCCCAGCGAAGCGGGGTCGCCACCGGCGCGCCCGCGATGGCGCGGACGGCATAGGCGGCCACCGCCGTCTGCCCGTAGGCATTGCGCAGGTAGTCCAGGAATACCCGATCGCCGCGCTTGTCCTTGCGCTGTTCCACCGTCAGCGTGTCGGGATAGCGCGCCGCCAGGCTCTCGGCCACGGTACGGGCGAAATCGCGGACGCTGTCGAAATCGGCGGAGCGATCCAGCGGCACGACCACATGCAGCCCCCGGGAGCCGGTGGTCTGAAAGAAGCTCGGCAGGTCGAGTTCGTCGAGACAGGCCTTCACCTGTGCCGCCGCCGTCTGAACCTTGCGGAAGTCGTCATCGGACGGGTCCAGGTCGAACATCAGCCGGTCGGGATGGTCGGGCGTGTCCCGCCGCGCCAGGCTCAGGTGCGGCGTGATACAGGCGTAGTTGGCAAGGTAGGCCAGCGTGGCGGCGTCGTTGGCGATGGCATAGGTCACCGTGCCGTTCTCCTTCGCCAGCGTCACCCGATCGACCCAGTCCGGGAAATGGCCGGGGACGGATTTCTGGAAATAGCCCGGTTCGGTGATGCCGTCCGGAAAGCACTGCATGCTGAGGGGGCGATCGCGATAGTGTGGCAGGGCCACGTCGGCGATGCGGCGGTAGTACTCGATCAGATCGCCTTTGCTGATGCCGCTGTCCGGAAACAGGATCTTATCGAGATTGGACACCTCGATGCTGCGCCCGGATACCCGGATGGTTGGCTGGCTCATGGTTGCGCCGGCTCCTCGCGCACGACTTCCCCGGCCTCCTTGTCATCCCGAAGCCCGAGGAAGCGCGGATGGCGCAGCTTGCCGTCCCGGGTCCACTCCGTGAACCCGAATTCGCCAACGAACCGCGGGGAGACCCAGGTGACATCCTTCTCGTTGACCTCCTCGGCGAAGGGCGACGTCTCCCGGCGCAGTCGGTCGAGCCGCTCCCGGAACGTCGCGAGGAAGTCGTCGTCGTAACCGGTGCCGACCTTGCCGGCGTAGCGCAGCTCGCCGTCTTCGTAGTAGCCCACGAGCAAAGCGCCGAAGCCGATCCGACTGCCCTGCGGTTTGGTAAAGCCGCCGATGACGAGTTCCTGCCCCCGGGCGCACTTGAACTTGAGCCAGTCCGAAGATCGACCGTGACGATACGCACCGTCGGCCCGCTTGGCGATCACCCCTTCCCAGCCCTTCTTGCAGGCCGCCGCGAAATACGCCTCGCCTTCCGTGTTGCGATGCGGGGTGAAGCGTAACCGGTCGTCGAACCCGATGGCTTGTTTCAGCAGCACCTTGCGCCGACGCAGCGGCAGGCGCTCCAGCCCGTAGCCGTTCAGGTGGAGGATGTCGAACACGTAGTAATAGACCGCCACCGGGCTGGACCGGGCTTCCTTTGGATCGCTGATCTGCATGCGCTGTTGCAGGCGGGAGAAGCTGGTGACGCCATCATCGAAGGCCACGATCTCCCCGTCCAGGACGACGTCATCGCATGTCTGCTCTGCGAGGATGTCGATCAGTTCCGGATATGTGGCACTGATATCCTTCTGATTGCGGGTCAGCAGCCGCGGCGTTTCGCCGGCGCGCACAGCCAGTGCCCGTTCC
Source organism: Rhodospirillales bacterium (assembly GCA_007695045.1). Classification (GTDB taxonomy): domain Bacteria; phylum Pseudomonadota; class Alphaproteobacteria; order Rhodospirillales; family Defluviicoccaceae; genus REEP01. The sequence continues at coordinate 20,429 of REEP01000026.1, forward strand.
CCGTCGAACTTGCGCTCGAAGATCCAGTCGGGATCGGAAAACCGTTTGTCGGTCAGCGTCGCCAGCATGGGCCGGCGCCATTCCGCCCGGCCGGCCGCGTCGATCAAGCCGCGTTCCTCTTGCGACAGGATTTCCGTCAGGTCGGTCATCGCTCAATCCTCGTCGGGGTCCTGATCCCGCGCGATCTCCTCGATGGTGCGCCCGCTCAAGACGGACTTCGGCTCGGTCGATACCGGGTTGCGACGGGCATCCGCTTCATCATCATCCATCTTGACCAGAAGCCAGCGCGCGCTTTCACCCTTGCCGGTGCGCTGCAGGGCATAACCGCCGGTCAGCTTCCGGCCGTGCAGCCGGATCAGGGCGTGTCCCTGCGCCAATGCATCGGCCATCGGCACGGTCTCGCCGTCCTTCTCGGTGATGTTGTCGTAAGCGCCGGTATCCCAAACCAGCACCGTGCCCGCACCGTACTCGCCTTCCGGAATCACCCCTTCGAAATCGGCATAGGCGACGGGATGATCTTCGGTCGGCAGGGCCAGGCGCTTTTCCCGCGGATCGGTCGATGGCCCCTTGGGGACCGCCCAGGATTTCAGTGCGCCGTCGACCTCGATCCGGAAATCGTAGTGCAAGGTCGACGCCTGGTGCTTCTGGATCACGAAGATGGGCCCCCCGGACCGGCCGGGGGCATTGCCATCGTCCGGCTCCGGCTCAGGCGTGCGGGAAAAATCCCGCCGGCTTTCATAGTCCTTTGCCGACATCGCCTGCTGTCCACCCGTTCACGACCGCGGCGGAAGCCCTCAACCGGGGCGACGGGCCGCCTCGATCATCCTCCTATAGGTTATAGGCTCCCGAGCGGGACCGGGCCAGCTACGGGGTTTACGTACCGGAGCCGCTGCCTCGTTCACGCAATGTTAGCCGTTCAGCGATGACACTGGCGCATCAATCGTCCTGCGCCCTTTTGGACCCCCCAGCGAAACGGGAGTTGGCCCCGTCATGAAAGCGTGCCTGATCGTGGATGATTCCCGCGTGGTGCGGTCCGTTGCCCGCGGCATCGTGCGGGAACTCGGCTTCGAGACAGCAGAGGCCGCCGATGGTGCGGCGGCGCTGGCAGCGTGCGAGGCCTGCATGCCCGACGTCGTGTTACTGGACTGGAACATGCCGGTCATGAACGGTCTCGAGTTCCTGTACGCCCTGCGCAACCGCCCCGACGGCGCCCGGCCCAAAGTGGTGTTCTGCACCTCCGAGAACGGCTTGCCGCACATCGAGCAGGCCCTCGCGGCCGGCGCCGACGAGTACATCATGAAGCCGTTCGACAAGGACATCGTCGAGACCAAGTTCAGCATGATCGGCGTCCTTTAGGATCGGCCGGGCAACCATGGTCCATGCCGCCCAACAACCGCCCGCCGCCGCATCCGCCGGCGGCACGGCGAACCGGCCCATCCGGGTGATGGTGGTGGATGACTCGGTGGTCATCCGCGGCCTGATCGCCCGCATCCTGGAAAGCCACCCCGGTATCCGGGTGGTCGCATCCGCCGGCAACGGACGCCTCGCCCTCGACGTGATGCAGCGCCAGACCATCGACGTGGTGGTCCTGGATATCGAGATGCCGGTCATGGACGGGATCACCACGCTGCCGGAACTGCTGAAGCTGGCACCGGGCATCAAGGTGATCATCGCCTCGACCCTGTCCACCCGCAACGCCGACATCTCCATCCGCTGTCTCGATGCCGGGGCTGCCGACTACGTCCCGAAGCCGACGGCCAGCCGGGATATCAGCGGCGCCGGCAGCGGCAGCGATGTCTTCCGTCGCGAGATTCTGGACAAGGTGCTGACGCACGGCGCGCTGCGCCGACGTCAACTCCCGGCTGACGACGGCGACGACGGCGCGGCGGACGGAACCGGCCGGGCCCGGTTGCCCGGTGCGGCCAAAGCCGCGGCGGCGCCCAAACCCATCAGCCTGCGCGCGCCGGGCACCCAAAGGCCGCAGATCCTGGCGGTCGGCTCCTCCACCGGTGGGCCGCAGGCGCTGCGCGGCTTTCTTTCCGCTCTCGGCCCCCGGTTCGGCCTGCCAATCCTGGTGTCCCAACACATGCCAGCCACCTTTACCGCCATCCTGGCCCAGCACCTGACCGCCCAGACCGGGCGGCCGTGTGCCGAAGCCGAGGACGGCCAGCCGCTGGCCGGCGGCAGCATCCACATCGCGCCCGGCAACTTCCACATGCGCGTCGCCCGCACCGTCGGCGGCGCCCCCGTGATCAAGCTCGCCCAGGACGCGCCGCAGAATTTTTGCCGGCCGTCGGTCGATCCCCTGTTCGCCAGTGCCGTCGACACCTTCGGTGCGGCCGTCCTCGCCGTGGTCCTGACCGGCATGGGATCGGACGGCCTCACCGGCGCCAGGGCGGTGATCGCGGCCGGCGGCACCGTCATCGCCCAGGACGAGGCGTCCAGTGTGGTCTGGGGCATGCCGGGTGCGGTCGCGGAAGCCGGACTGTGCGCCGCGGTGGCACCGCTCGCCGACCTGGCGGCGTTCGCCTGCAAGCTTGACGGGAGGGCGGTGCGATGAGCCCACTGGATTTCGCCTATCTCGCCGATCTCCTGAAGCAACGCTCCGGCCTGATCCTGACCCCTGACAAGGAATACCTGCTGGAAAGCCGGCTGCGCCCGTTGATCCGGTCGCGCGGGCTGACCGATTTTCGCGAGTTCGTGAGCGCCCTCAGGACCGGCGACCGATCCCTGGCCAACGACGTGGTCGAAGCGATGACCACCAACGAGACCTCGTTCTTTCGCGACATCAAACCGTTCCAGTTGGTGCGGAATGTCGTGTTGCCGGCGCTGCTGGCGGCGCGAACGGGAACGCGGCAACTGCGCATCTGGTGCGCCGCCTGCTCAACCGGCCAAGAGCCCTATTCGCTTGCCATGGTGCTGGACGACGAGCGGGCGCGGCTGGATGCCTGGACCTGGCAGATCGTCGCCACCGACATCGCGCCCTCGGTCCTGACCAAGGCCCAGAATGGCCTCTACTCCCAGTTCGAGGTGCAGCGCGGCCTGCCCACGCCGATGCTGCTCAAGCATTTCGCCAAGGCCGGCGACAGCTGGCAACTCAAGGACGAGATCCGTCGCAAGGTCATGTTCAGGACGGTCAATCTGCTGGACGATCTGCGTGGGCTCGGCCGGTTCGACCTGATCTTCCTTCGCAACGTCCTGATCTACTTCGATCCGGACACCAAGCGTGCGATCCTGGACAAGGTCAGTCACCAGCTCGCCGCGGACGGCTTCCTGTTCCTCGGCGGCGCCGAGACGGTCATCGGCGTGACCGAGGCGTTCGAGCCGGTGCCGGATCAGCGCGGCATCTACCGCCCCACGGGCGCGACACCGATCCCACCCATCATGTCGAAAACGGCCCCGCCCGGACTGGCCGGCGCCCGCGCCTAGAAGCCGAGGTCTTCCGGCAGGATGCGGTTGGGCGGGCGGTGGCCGTCGGCCCAGCTGCGGATGTTGACGATCACCACCTCCCCCATGGCGTTTCGTCCTTCCAGCGTGGCGGAAGCCATGTGCGGCAGCAGCAGCACCGTATCCAGCTGCAACAGCTTGCGGTTCACTTCCGGTTCGTGCTCGTACACATCGAGGGCGGCGCCCGCGATCTCCCCGTTGCGCAACATGCGCACCAGCGCGGTCTCGTCGATAATCTCTCCGCGGGCGGTATTGATCACGTAGGCGTGGGCTTGCAGGAGCTTGAGCCGCCGGGCCGACAGCAGGTGGTAGGTGGCCGGGGTGTGCGGGCAGTGCACGGTGACGATGTCCATGCGTGCCAGCATCTGGTCCAGGCTTTCATGGTAGGTGGCGTCCAGTTCCGCCTCGATATCGGGGTGCACGCGGCGGCGGTTGTGGTAGTGGATGGCCATGTCGAAGCCGCGCGCCCGGCGCGCCACGGCCTGGCCGATGCGCCCCATGCCGAGGATGCCGAGGCGCTTGCCGCTGACCCGGTGCCCGAGCATCCAGGTGGGCGACCAGCCGGTCCAGCCGCCGCCGCGCAGTACCCGTTCGCCTTCGGTCAGGCGCCGCGGCACCGCCAGGATCATCGCCATGGTCATCTCGGCGGTATCCTCGGTGAGCACGTCCGGGGTATTGGTGACCAGGATGCCGCGCGCGCGGGCGGCCCTCAGGTCGATGTGATCCACCCCGGTGCCGTAGTTGGCGATCAGCTTCAGCCGGTCGCCGGCGGCGTCGATCAGATCCTTGCCGATTCGGTCGGTCACGGTGGGCACCAGCACATCCGCTGTCGCCATTGCCTGGCGCAGTGCCGCCGCCGGCAGCGGTGTGTCGTCCAGGTTGAGACGCACATCGAACAGCTCCATCATCCGGGTCTCGATGGCGTCCGGCAACTTGCGGGTGACGACGACGACGGGCTTGTCCTTCACCATGGCGTCCTCGGCGATTGGCGTCGGCCTGTGCGGCAGGGCATGTCGGCCCCGGTTAGGGCGATAGCATTCCGCCCGAGGCCTGTCCAGGCGGCCGCGACGGATCTGTCGTGCCGGCCTCGTTCGGACTATGACAACGGGATGCAGGGATGCCTGAGTGCCCGGAACGCAGTGAAGGAGATGATCGCATGACCGCCGACGCGTCCCCGATCCCGTTCATCGACCTGAAGGCGCAGCAGGCCCGCATTGCTGACGGCCTGCATCGACGCATCGACCGGGTGCTGGATCACGGTGCCTACATCCTGGGTCCGGAGGTGGCGGAACTGGAAGCGGCCCTGGCCGGCTTCACCGGGGCGCGCCACTGCCTGTCGTGCTCCAGCGGCACCGACGCCCTGCTGCTGCCGCTGATGGCCTGGGGGGTGGGACCCGGCGACGCCGTGCTGGTGCCGAGCTTTACCTTCGTTGCCACCGCCGAGGTGGCGGTGCTGGCCGGTGCCGCGCCTGTCTTCGTAGACGTCCGCGCCGGCGACTTCACCATGGACCCGGCCAGCCTGGAGGCCGGCGTGGCCGCCGCTGTCACCGCCGGGCTCAGGCCGCGGGTGGTGATCCCGGTGGACCTGTTCGGTCAGCCCGCCGACTACCCGGCCGTCCGTGCCATCGCCGACCGGCACGGGCTCAAGGTCCTGGGCGACGCGGCGCAGAGCTTCGGCGCCACCCTGGACGGCCGGCGGGTGGGCACCCTGGCGGATGCCACCGCCACCAGCTTCTTTCCGGCCAAGCCACTCGGCTGCTACGGCGACGGCGGTGCCGTGTTCAGCGACGACGCGGCCCTGATCGACGTCATGCACTCCATCCGGGTGCACGGCCAGGGGGTGGACAAGTACGACAACGTCCGCATCGGCATCAACGGGCGGCTGGACACCCTGCAGGCGGCGGTGCTGCTGGAGAAGGTCGCCATCTTCCCCGAGGAGATCACCGCCCGGCAGTCCATCGCCGACCGCTACGCCGCCGGTCTCAACGACATCGTCGCGGTTCCGACGGTGCGCCCCGGCGCCACCTCGGTCTGGGCGCAGTACACCATCGTGTCCGACCACCGGGATCGGATCGCGGCCGGGCTTCGTGCGGCGGCCGTACCGACCGCGATCTATTACGCGAAACCGCTGCACCGCCAGCCGCCCTATCGCCGCTTCCCGCGCGCGGCCGATACCCTCGCCGTCTCCGACCACCTCAGCGGGCGGGTCCTCAGCCTGCCCATGCACCCGTACCTGGACTCCCCGGCCCAGGACAGGATCGTCGGAGCCGTCCGCGCCGCCCTGGCGTGAACGGCGTCGGCTCCGAGGCCCTTCGCCGACATCAGGCCCACCCGCGGCCGCGCTCGGTCACAGGAAGCGCAGTTCCACGTAGGCCATGGCGATGGCGACGGTCAGCAGCATCATGGGGACGGCGACCTTCGCGTACTGCAGGAACAGGAAGCGGATGCCGGCCCGCTCGGCCAGGCCGGCGACGGCGAGATTGGCGGAGGCACCGATGATGGTGCCGTTGCCGCCGAGACAGGCGCCCAGCGACAGGGCCCACCACAGCGGCATGAGTCGATCCTCACCGCCGAACGTCGGGGCCATCTCCTCGATGATCGGGATCATCGTCGCCACGAAGGGGATGTTGTCCACCAGCATCGACAGGATCGCCGAAGCCCACAGGATCGCGAGCGCGGTGATGCGCAAGTCCCCTTCGGTGAAAGCCAGCAGCTCCTCGGCAAGCAGATCGAGCAGGCCGGTGCTCTCCACCCCGGCGACGATGATGAACAGGCCGATGAAGAAGAAAATCGTGATCCACTCCACCGCTTCCAGGCTCTGGGAAACGCTCCTGGTCTGGGCATCGGCGGTGCGGCGCAGGCACGACATCAACAGCAGCAGCGCCGCGCCGAACAGGGCCACGGTGGCCGGTTCCAGGTCCAGTTCCGGCGCCAAGACGAAGCCCGCCACCACCAGGGCCAGCACCGCCAGAGATTGGATGAGCAGGCCGGGATCGACGATGGCGCTCCGTTCCCGGAACGCCATTACCTGAGCGCGCGCACGCATCGTGGTGCTCAGGCGTCGGCCCCAGAGCAGGTGGAACAGCAGGCACGCCACCAACTGGATGACCACCACCACCGGCCCCAGGTTGATGATGAACTCGCTGAAGCTGATGCCCACGCGGGAGCCGATCAGGATGTTGGGCGGGTCGCCGACCAGGGTGGCGGTGCCGCCGATGTTGGCAGCGAACACCAGAGCGACCAGCATGGGGTACGGCTTCACCGCCAGCCGCTCGCAGATCAACAGCGTCACCGGCACCACCAGCAGGACGGCGGTGACGTTGTCGAGAAAGGCGGACATCACCGCGGTGACGATCTGCAGCATCGCCATGATCGCGGCCGGATTGGCCTTGACGAGCTTGGCCGAGCGGATCGCCAGATACTCGAACATCCCGCTGCGGCGGGACACGGCGACGATGATCATCATGCCGGTGAGCAGGCCGATGGTGTTGAAATCGACCCCTTCCACCGCCTGTTCCTGCGACAGGATGCCCAGCACGATGGTGAGGGTGGCGCCGAGCATGGCGACCACGGCGCGGTTGATCTTCTCGCTGACCACCGCCGCATAGGTGAGCAGGAGCAAAGCCGCCGCCACCCACATCGCCGGCAGGCCGAGCACCGTCATCTCCCCGGCCGGCAGCGCAGGCATCAGCGTTCCGGTTGCAGTTTCGCCAGAATATCCCAGGTGGACACCACACCGACCAAGCGCCGGCTCTGCGGTTCGACCACGGGCACGAAGTTGCGCGTCCGGAACACCAGCAGAATCGCCTCCATCAAAGGCGATTCCGGCCTGAGGGTCGGCGCTTCGGGGTCCGCGTATTTGGCCACCGGCCGGTCGCGGAACCGGGCGAAGCGCTCGCGCAGGTCATCCAGGTCGTCGGACAGGTAGGCCAGATCGGTCAGGTGGGCGATTTTCGGGAGCATGTCCTCGAGCGCGACGATGCTGGGCAGCATCAGCCCGAACAGCCGGCTCTTGGCGAACAGGCCGATGTAGCGGCGGTCATCGTCCACCACGGGGAGCGCCAGATAGCGACGGGTCAACAGCCGGTTCAAAGCCTCGCCCACCGTCTCGGTGGCCAGCAGCACCGGCGGATCCGGATTCATGATTGTTCGACAGGTCATCCGGGCGCATCCCCCACACCCCAACCCAGTGCCGGGCGTTCCCCGGGCCCGGCAGCCGATCGTGAGACTGCCCCCAAACAGGCACCCGTGTCGACGACAAAGTAATGCGACGCGATCACACGCGCGGCATCGGCGGCGCGCGCGCTCGGGGGCAAGAAAGCCCCCGGCCAAGCCGCCGCGGGCATGGCGGGCATGGCGGGCATGGCGGCGCTCCCGGAAAACAGCGCAGCCGCAAGGCGCATGCCAGCGTATCGGCAGTTTGCGCATCGCCCCAACAATCCAATCCAGAATCACGGAAGGGGCTCGGCACTTGTCCTTGCCTCCAATTGGGGCTAAGCGTCGAGGAGGGTGCCGGAAAGCGAGGGTGCCGGCAAGAATGCCATCGGACGGGCGTCGCCGGGTGCCTGTGAGGTGAACCCCTCGCCCTCACGAACGGGTTCCCGCCCGCCCATCCCCGCACGAACTGACCCGGCAGGGAGACATGGGCAATGGTTGAAGCGGTGTGGGCGAGCGGCCGGGAGACCGCCCTGCCAAACCCGGCGACCTGGCTGAGCGACACGAAGGTCACCACGCTCGGCCTGGAGCGAACGCGCAGCGCCGCGCTGCAAACCGTCGACCGCAACCTCGCCGATTTCATTCAATCGCCCACCGCCCCGCGGCTGACCACGCTGCGCCAGAACCTCAATGCCTGGCTGCAATCGAAAACCAAGGGCGGCCAGGTCAAGAGCATCCGGGAGCCGCACGCCACCAACCTGCAAGCCAGGGTGCAGGCCCTCTATAATCGCACCGGTGACATGCCGCGCCTGATGCGGGCCATCGGGGCTCAACTCGATACCCTCGATTGGCGCGAGGACGTGTTGTGCGCCGAATGCTACGGCACTCAGGGCGGCCAAGCGCAAGCCGCGTGGCAGGCGGTCAACCTGGACCCGATGCCGCTGGAACGCGAAGCCATCATGATGAGCAAGTGGGCCGACGTGGTGCCGAGGGACATCGATGGCTGGGCCGAACGCGGTGAGGAGGAGAAGGCCCGGCTCGAGGCCTGGCCGACCCTGATCGGCCCCAAACGCATGATGCTGGGCCCGTGGCCGCCCTGGGCGGTTCCCTTCGTGCGCAAGGGGTTGTTCTGCCATTCACTCGCGGCGCTCGCCGTCAAGATCATCACCGACAAGCGGACCCAGGTCGAGGGGGGCGGCGCGTGCCGCATCCGCTCCATCGACGTGTTCCACCAGAAGGCCAAGGGCGCGCTGATCACCCATTGGTGGGTCTGCATCAATCGCCCGCAGCAGCTGGTGCTCCCGTCCGGGCGGACGATCCGGTTCGACACCGATGCCGACCTCGTCTGGCTGCCGATGACCTGCGGTTTCGTCGTCGACCTCTGGGGCGCGCTGTGGCTCGATCAGCAGGATACGTTCACCGCGAAATCGGTCAGCAACGCCGCCACGGCCGACGACGCGGTCGCCGACGAGCCGTTGATCAACATCGGCGGCGGCGGCCCCGAGACGCTCACCCTCTACGCGCGTGAGGAGTACTACTGAGGTTGCGACCGCTTTCGGGCGCCGCGATCCGGCGGCGTTCCATGGAGGAAGCAGGAGCGACGGGCTCGCTCTCCGGCTTGGCCGCAATGCCGTTGATGGGCCCTGTTGATCCAACGTCGGCGGAGCCTGATGCCGTCGCCTGCATCAAAAACCTGACACAAGAAAAGGCGGCTCCCGCGGGAGCCGCCCTTGGTCTCGGGGCGGGTGAACGAGTCGCTCACCCCCTCAGGCGATCAAGCGCCGTGTTTTTCCGGATGATAGCGGAACGAGGCGTGCACGCGCGCACGATACTCCGACACCTTCTTCCCCTCCATTCTCATGTCGAGGAGCTCCACCTCGGCAACCCGCAGGTCCTCCAGGTGTTCGGCCGCGGTCTCGACGGCATTCTTGGCGGCTTCCTCCCAGGAGGTCTGGCTGCTGCCGATGATGCGGATGACGCGATAGGTGGACATGGCATTTCTCCCCTCGCTTGGTTCCACGTGGCCTTCGCTGCGGCCACGCCTGCCACCGCCGCTGCTGGCCCCCACACGGATCCCTGGCCGAACCGAAAGCCGCGGCATCAGAGTTCCCCACCAAACCCCTTGCCAAAAGCCGCAAAGCCGATATCACATTTTCAGCCGCGATCCCGGTGAAACTGCGCGCCCTCATGCGCTTCCGTTCCGCTCAAGCCGCCCTAACACCCAATCCGCAGCCCGTTCGTTAAGAAGGCCGGCTAAGCGTCGGCAAGGACCTGCCTTCGCGCAACGAAATCTTGGCGCCGCAACCTTACATTCGCCCACTTCACACTCTACGTCACATTGTGTACCATAACCAAAATAGTTTCAGGGGAGATCATGGCTGACAGGATCGACGATCCGCTCCGAGGGCAGCCACCCGGTCGGGTGCAGCTTGCCGATGCACCTTTGATCCGTGTCCTGGCCCAAGTTCAGTTCGCGAAGGTTATGAAAATCGCGTCCGAGCAGCATATCGGGGACTTTCAGGAGGCAGTTCGCAAAGACTTTCCCTATATCGAAAGGGATGTTGCGCAGTCGATCCGGCTGGATTTCGACGGACCCGATGTACGGGGTGCAAAGACCGAGGAGATGATCTGGCGCCTGTTCGATACAACCAAGCAATGGCGGGTATCGCTCAACACGTCGGCGCTGACTCTTGAGACCTTCCGGTACACCTCACGACAAAAGTTTCTTGATCGATTCAGATTCCTAATAAGCGCGCTGGCCGTTAAGATTCAGCCCACCATCGCGACTCGCGTCGGTTTTCGGTACGTGAACCGGCTTGACCAGCCGCAGGACATTCTCGATTTGGAGAAACTGGTCTACTCCGACCTTGTCGGGCTGCTGTCTGCACCACTACGCGATAAAGTCGAGTTGACCATCTCGCAGGCGCAATGTGAGACCCGCGAGGGTCGCCTTCTGGTGCGGTGGGGGCTGCTGCCGGCTGGTGCCACGCACGACCCTGATATGGCACCACCCGTCAATGCCCGCAGCTGGATGCTGGACATCGACTCGTTCACGACGAATGAACTTGCGAGTGATGAATTCCACCCAGATGAACTCATCGGCAAGGTCGACATGATGGCGAACCGCGCTTATGCGTTCTTCCGGTGGAGCGTGACACCAGAGTTCCTGACAAGGTTCGGGGGAGCGTAATATGATGCAACACACATTTGGCGCCGATCCTCTTTATCCGGCCCCTGCGACGGGCAGCGCTTTCGAAAAATGGAAGCAAGCATCGCGATACGACACGTTCACGCGTTTTATCGGGAGCATGACGTCGACTCACACCTCATCTCGAGAAGAGATAAGTATTTTTCCTGATTTTGCGGCGGACAGAAAATTTTTAAATGTCTTTGATGGAGGCACCAGCAGCGGATTCCATTTGTCGTGCTTTATAAACCAGCCAGAGGGGGACTGGTCCGGGATCCAGCTTGTCCGTGAGCTCCGGCAACTTTCTGGCCTCACTTGGTATCAGATGGCGGATCTACTCTGCGTAAAGCCTCGAACGCTTCACAACTGGGCCGCAGGTCACGTGATCGCCGAGAAGAACCGCCGGCGACTCGGTGAGCTGTTGGCCGTTTTGCGCCACATCGACAGGGGCTATGCCCAAGCGAATCGTAATTTGATGCTGAACACCTCGGTCGCCGGACGCACGCTTTTCCTACTCCTGCGGGATGGTGAATTCGACCTGGTGAAGGAACAAGCCGGCCGCGGTCCCGGCCGCACCGGGTCGCCCGCCGCGCTCCCACTGGCGACAGTGAACACCTGGGGGCCCGAGCACTTTGGCATGGCACTTCTGGCGTCTCTCCATGATCAGGATGATGAAGTTGTTCCGGTCACATCGACCGGCAAGCGTCCTGCGAATGCGCGCAGGAAGGGCTAGAAGGTGCGGACTTGGCCGAGGATGACAATAGAGCCGTGTCCACCCCGCACATCGAATGGCGGCAAGGCGACTTCGCGTTAGGTGTCGGCTCTTTTCTATTCGGAGATATCCCGGAAGTCGGCGACATTGGGGGCATTGGGGCGTTCTTCGAAGGGCGGGATCCGGCCGGTTTCGCTGTGGTCTCTCAGACCTGTGACATTGTGAGCGATCCAGTAAAATATGCCACGGTAGCAGTTTGCCCGCTTGTCGACGTCGATTCAAAGCGAATCGGGGAGGTCGCGCGTGGTCACGTCCCTCGTTTGGGATTTATCGAAAACGCGCCGCAAGGCTTGGTAGCGGACATCGCGCGGCCAATGGCGATCAGCAAGCAACTTCTCTCGACCTGGAAGCGCGTCAAGGGTTTCACCGATGAAGCCAAGGCGCGCGCATTCGCACAAAGTCTCGAGCGGGTTTTTGGTCGCTTTGCATTTCCAAATGCATTCAATAACTCGATACGACCACTCGATAAAAAAATTAAATCAAAGTATGGAAAACCGAATTCGCCTTTGGGCAAGGCAGTAAATTCATTGGTAGAAATTCGCGTACGGCCCTCTGCTTCTTGGGACTCTGTAGCAGTACGGGTTCAATTTCTCCTGATATTTGACGCTGACGAAAAGAGACTTGTCGATCCGTTAGCAATTAAGGAGGCTTTTGAGACGGAACTAGAAAAAATGCAATGGCAGGGTGGCTTTGGCATCGAAGATCCGCCTGTGCGCATTGGGAGTTACGATGATTTTCTGGCTCGCGATTATGTCGAAAGTGTACCTCTCGACGTAAACGCACTGTCATTCGCGGCACGTTATGCGAACAATGACGAAGACGGCTGACCGAGACCTTGCAAAAACTATTTAGTTTCCCGTATTGTATTGGCTGGCACATTGACCGGGAATGATTTCACGAAATCAGCCTCGCCCTTTTCGGGCTTGACGTCACTGGGGATGCAGGTCGGTGACAATCCTCCCTATATTAAAAAAGGCGGCTCCCGCGGGAGCCGCCCTTGGTCTCGGAGCGGGTGAACGGGTTGCTCACCCCCTCAGGCGATCAAGCGCCATGCTTCTCCGGATGATAGCGGAACGAGGCGTGCACGCGCGCACGATACTCCGACACCTTCT
>REEP01000132.1 GCA_007695045.1 Rhodospirillales bacterium
CCGAGCGGGAGCGGCGGGAGGAAGCGGCGCGGGCCCGCGGCCGCATGGCCGAAGCGGCCGACCGCCTGGCGGCGATCGGATGATGCCGTGCCGGAGATGCGCCACGTCATGACCGGCGATCGGATCAAGAAGCTGCTGATCGCCCTGGCCGTCATCGGCCTCGTCGCTTATCTCGGCTGGCTGATCCCGACCGTGCTGGGACTGCTGCAGGGGTAGCCTCGAACCCCCGCCGGCCGCCCTGCCGGCCTCCCTTGATCCGGCTCCGGTTCTGGTCGAAACTCGGTTGTGAGCACTGGGCCGGCCGAGCCAGGGATGGGCCGAGCAACGAGGGGGAGAAACGCGCCATGGCGATGCATGAACACAGCTACCTCAGTCTGGGGCCACACGGCTTCCACCGGATCGCCTATTACGAGTGGGGCCAGCCCAGCGCAAAGCGCGCGCTGGTCTGCGTGCATGGCCTGACCCGTCGCGGGCGGGATTTCGACTTCATCGCCGAGGCGCTGGAAGACCAGTACCGCGTCGCCTGCCCGGACCTGCCCGGCCGCGGTAACAGCCACTGGCTGCCGGTGCCCGCGGATTACGGCCCACCCACATACGTCCAGGACATGGCCGCGCTGATCGCCCGCCTGGACGTGGCGGAGGTTGACTGGATCGGGACGTCCCTGGGCGGGCTGCTCGGCATGATGCTGGCGGCGCAGCCGAATACCCCCATCCGCAAGCTGGTCGTCAACGACGTTGGCGGTTACATCGGCAAGGCAGCGCTGGAGCGGATCGCCGGCTATGTGGGCAACGATCCGGAGTTCGAGACCATCGAGGGATTGGAAGGCTATCTGCGCCAGGTCGCCGCCCCGTTCGGGCCGCTGACGGACTCGCAGTGGCGCCACTTGGCCGAGCACAGCGTGCGCCACGATCCCAAGACCGGCAAGCTGCGGCTGCACTACGATCCGCGCCTTGCGGAGCCGTTCAAGGAAGGCTTCTCGGAACCGGTCACCATCTGGCCGGTGTGGGATGCCATCAAGTGCCCGGTCCTGGTGCTGCGCGGCGCCCAATCGGACGTCCTGCTTAAGGAGACGGCGGAGGAGATGCTCACCCGAGGTCCCAAGGCCGAACTGGCGGAATTTCCCGGAGTCGGCCACGCGCCCATGCTGATGGACCCGGATCAGATCCGCATCGTCCGAGACTGGCTGCTAACCTGAGTTTGGCGCGGCCAATTCTCCCCCGGATCGCCTCAGTAATCACCGCGGCAATCATGGCGATCCCCGACGGCTCAGGGGCCTGCGCGCGTGGTCGCCGGGGCTTGGGGATCAATCGCGGGCAGAATCATCAGCGGGATCCGTTGGCTGGCGACCCGGTCACGGAAGGCTTGCGACACTGTGGCCCAATCCACGATGTCGACGCGAAAAGGCAGTGCCCCTTCCTCGAACGCCTCCTGGAGGTCGGCCTGCTCGGCCCAGGAGAGTCGCCTCCCCGCATCGATCGCAAGATCGAGATCGGAATAAGCCGTTGCCGTGCCGAGGACCCGCGAGCCGAAGGCCCACACGGTCGCCGGGCGCGGCGCGCGGGCCCGCAGCAGGCGCTGCACCTCCACCAGATGCTCGGGCGTGATGTCAAGCACCCGGCTCATCCGCTCTCGGCTCGTTCTTGCAATCGCCGAAGCAGGTGCTGTGTCTCGGCGAGGAAGTCCGGGATCTCGTCGAACACCTGCCGCGCTTTCGCCGCATCATAGGTATGGCTGGTAGCGCCTCGGGCGGCACGGTAGCTCTTCCAGAAATCCCAGCCGTGGCGCAGCAGCCCACGCTCCGAGCCCAGGCGGATGAGGTCGGGAAAAGACAGTGCCTTGACCGACTCGGCATCGGGCTCCGTCGCGCTCAGATAGCGCCTCAGCATCTTGTGACTGAGTTCGTAAGTATATTCGAACCGCTGGATGACCCCGTCGCGGAGCAGATCGTTACCGGGATCGGCCCGGGCGATCGCCAACCCTTGCTCCAGTTGTCGGGTGGCGCGGGCGAGGCCGGAAAGATCAAGCGTCACGGCCCGATGCCTCAGGCCTGGCCGTGGCGGGGCAAAGCGCCTTGGGCCACCACCAGCATGCCGATCGGTGTCTCGATCATCAACGACGTCCTCGATTGCGCCTGTGCCGTTAACGTGCCGTTGTGGACCCGTCGATCAGCCGCGGAGGGCCTTCAGCGGCGGTAACCGGCTCGGCCGACGGTGCTCATTCCGGCTACCCTTGTCGCGCAATGTTCACCGGCACAACGCTCCAAGTCTCCGTCGCCGCGGTCGGTAAAGCAATCTTTTGCTGAGCGGCCGCATCCGGTGCTCGGAGCCATTGAAGCAGTTCCGGCCGACCGAGCGGCCACGACGCAAGCTCACCCGGCACCGGTGCCCGGGCATTTATCCAGGATCAGCCGTGCCGCTTCCGGTGCGGCGTAGGTGAGGATGCCATCGGCGCCGGCCCGCTTGAAACCGGTCAGCACCTCGAGGAGCGCCTGCTCGCCATCGAGCCAGCCCTGGCCCGCGGCGGCCTTGAGCATCGCGTATTCGCCGCTGGTGTGGTAGGCGAAAGTCGGCATGGCGAAGGTGTCCTTGACCCGGCGCAGCACGTCCAGGTACGGCAGGCCGGGCTTGACCATGACCATGTCGGCGCCCTCGGCGATGTCCATCGCCACCTCGCGCAGCGCCTCGTCGGCATTGGCCGGATCCATCTGATAGGTCTTCTTGTCGCCCTTGAGCGCGGCGGCAGAGCCCACCGCATCCCGGAACGGGCCGTAGAAGGCGGAAGCGTATTTGGCTGCGTACGACAGGATCTGCACATCCACGGAGCCCGCCCGATCCAGCGCGCGGCGGATGGCCCCGACCCGACCATCCATCATGTCGGATGGAGCAACGATGTCGCAGCCGGCTTCGGCCTGCACCACCGCCTGGCGGCACAGAACCGCCACGGTTTCATCATTGACCACCCGCCCGTCGCGGACGATGCCATCGTGGCCGGCGCTGTTGAACGGATCGAGGGCCACGTCGGCGAGCACGCCCATGTCCGGGTGGGCGGCCTTGACGGCGCGCACCGCACGGCACACGAGATTGTCCCGATTGAGCGCTTCCCGACAGTCCGGCGTCTTGAGGGCCGGGTCGACGAACGGAAAGATGGCGATTGCCGGAATGCCGAGGGCCGCCGCATCGCCCACCGCCTCGATCAGGCGGTCGCACGACAGCCGCATCACGCCCGGCATGGATTTGACCGGCTCTTTCCGGCCGTTGCCGTCGATTACAAACACCGGCCAGATCAGGTCGTCGACGCTCAGGACATGCTCGGCCACCAGCCGGCGCGACCACGCGGCTTGGCGCGGGCGCCGGAGCCGTGTGTCCGGATATCGTCCCGGGAAAGCTTTGTGCGGCACGGACAATCGGCTTAAGCTTGTTCCAAGGCCTGCGCCACGTCGGCGAGAATGTCGTCGATATGCTCGATACCGACCGAGAGCCTGACATACCCCTCCGAGACGCCGGTGGCGATCCGGTCTTCCGGGGACAATTGCGAGTGTGTCGTGGTCGCCGGATGGATCGCGAGCGTCCGCGCATCGCCGATGTTGGCGACGTGGTAGACCAGTTGCAGGGCATCGATGAACCGGCGCCCGGCTTCCCGACCGTCCCTGAGTTCGAACCCGACCAGGGCGCCGTAGCCGCCGGCGAGATAGGTATCCGCCCGCTTGCGCATGGTGCCGCTCTGAAAGCCGGGAAAGATCACCCGGGCCACCTTGGCATGACCCTTGAGGAACTCCGCTACCTTGGCGGCGTTGTCACAGTGTTGTCGCATCCGAAGCGGCAGCGTCTCCAGCCCCTGAATGAACAGGAACGCGTTGAACGGGCTCATGGCGGTGCCGATGTCACGCTGGAGGACCACCCGGGCACGCAGGATGTAGGCGATCGGGCCGAGCGGCTTGGCCGCCTCGGTCCAGACGGCGCCGTGGTAGCTGGCATCCGGCTCGGTGAGATTGGGAAAGCGGTCAGCATTGGCTTCCCAGTCGAAGGTGCCGCCATCCACGATCAGCCCGCCGATGGAGGTGCCGTGACCGCCAATATACTTCGTGGTGGAATACATGACCACCGCGGCACCGTGCTCCAGCGGGCGGCAGATCACCGGCGCGGCGGTGTTGTCGACGATCAGCGGCACGCCCAGCGATTTGCCGATCTCCGCCACCTCGCGGATCGGGAACACGTGCAGCTTGGGATTGGGCAGCGTTTCCGCGTAGTAGCAGCGGGTATTGGCGTCGGTGGCGCGGGCGAACCCCTCGGGATCGGCTGGATCCACGAAGCGGGCCTCCACCCCCATGGCGGACAGCGTGTTCGCAAACAGGTTCCAGGTGCCGCCATACAGGTCGGTAGAACTGACGAAGTTGTCACCGGAGCGGCACAGGTTGAGGATGGCCAGGGTCGATGCGGCCTGCCCCGAGCTGACCGCCAGCGCTGCCGCACCACCCTCCAGCATGGCCAGACGGCGCTCCAGCACGTCGCACGTCGGATTCATGATGCGGGTGTAAATGTTGCCGAGTTCCCGCAATGCGAACAGGTTTTCCGCATGCTGAGTGGTTTTGAACTGGTACGACGTGGTCTGGTAGATCGGAACGGCGACCGAACCGGTGGTGTCGTCCTGGCGATATCCCCCGTGCAGAACGATCGTCTCCGGATGCAGACTTCGGCTGGCCATGGTACGTCCCTACTCTCCTTCGAGGTGTCTCGGTTCGGCGGTGGCGCAGCATACACAACCATCCGCGCCGATGTGACTCCTTTGCGACGGCCGCCGGCGCGGCCATGGCACGATGTTCGGCATGCTTGCGATGCCAAGCCGAATCGCTTACGTTTACGTAAACGTCAACCCAGCCGTGACCATCTTCGGGCGACGCCGGTAGCCATATCAGAAGCGTTCGTCTCCGGCGAGAGATGCCGAAAGCGCGTCCCGGCGGCAAGACCCGGGCTATCATGAGGCCAATGAAAAAACGGAGGAGAGCACCGTGCCTGACGATATCGTCGTGATTGATCGCGCCACCCTGCCGACGGATGACCGCCGCGGTTATGGCAGATTTCGCAACCCTGTCCGCTTCGTCACGGCGGCCAGCCTGTTCGACGGGCACGACGCCTCCATCAACATCATCCGGCGCATGCTGCAGGGCGCTGGCGCCGAGGTCATCCACCTGGGCCACAACCGTTCGGTGGAGGAAGTGGTGACGGCGGCGCTGCAGGAGGATGTCCAGGGCATCGCCATCAGCTCGTACCAGGGCGGGCACATGGAATACTTCAAGTACATGCTCGACCTGCTGCGCCAGCGCGGCGGCGACCGCATCAAGGTGTTCGGCGGCGGTGGCGGGGTCATTGTCCACGAGGAAGTGGACGAACTCCATGCCGCCGGCGTGGCCAAGATCTACACCCCGGAGGACGGCCGTAAGCTCGGTCTCCAGGGCATGATCGACGACATGATGGCGCGCGCCGATTTCGACCCTCTCGGCGATGGCGTCATCGAGATCAAGGCGTTGAGCGAGGGCGATCCGCGCGCACTGGCGCGCGTGCTGACGGCGCTTCAGGACGAGCGCCTGAATGACGTGCAGCGGGATGAACTGCATGCCCTGGCGCATCGCCGCGGTGTGGTCCCCGTGCTCGGCATCACCGGCACGGGCGGCGCCGGCAAATCCTCGCTGACCGATGAGGTGGTTCGAAGGTTTCGTCGATACAGCGGTGAGCCCCGGGTCGCGATCATCGCCATCGATCCGTCCCGGCGGAAGACGGGAGGTGCCTTGCTCGGCGACCGCATCCGCATGAATGCGATCGATGCCGAAAACGTCTACATGCGCTCCATCGCGACCCGCGGCGCCGACCAGGACGTGCCCGCCACCCTGACCGACATGATCGCTGCGGTGAAGGCCGCGCGTTACGATCTCGTGATCGTGGAGACTCCGGGAATCGGCCAGGGCGACGCCGGCATCGTGCCTTTTGTCGACGTGTCGCTCTACGTGATGACACCCGAGTTCGGTGCCGCCTCCCAGCTCGAGAAGATCGACATGCTGGACTTCGCCGACCTGGTGGCGATCAACAAGTTCGACCGCCAGGGGGCGCGCGACGCGCTTCGTGACGTCGCCAAGCAGATGCAGCGCAATCGCGAGGCATTCACGGTGTCGCCGGATGAGATGCCGGTATTCGGCACCATCGCTTCCACCTTCAACGACATCGGCGTCACCGCCCTGTACCGGGAGCTGATCCGGCAGTTCAACGAAAAGAGCCTCGGCCGCTGGGAAATCACGGCGCCTGAGGTGAGTGTCAAGTCGTCCGATCCCGGCGCCGGTATCGTGCCGGCCAACCGCCGCCGCTACTTGGCGGAGGTGGCCGACACCGTGCGCGACTATCATCGCATCGTGGGTGAACAGGTCGCGATCGCTCGCGAACGCCAACAGTTGCGTGAAGCCAAACGCATGGTGGAGGCCGCCGGCAAGGACGGCTCGGCGCTGGCCGACCTGCTCGCCGAGCGGGACAAGGCGATCGATCCCCGCGCGCGCAAGCTCCTGGAAACCTGGGACGATATCCAGCAGGCCTATTCCGGGGACGAATATGTGGTGCGGATGCGCGACAAGGAAATTCGGACCAAGCTCTACACCACTTCGCTCTCGGGGAGCCGCGTCCCGAAGGTCGCCCTGCCCCGCTACCAGGATGATGGCGAGCGGCTGAAGTGGTTGTTGAAGGAGAACGTGCCCGGTGCCTTCCCGTACACAGGCGGCGTGTTCGCCTTCCGCCGGGAAGGAGAGGACCCGACCCGGATGTTCGCCGGCGAGGGCGATCCGTTTCGCACCAACCGCCGCTTCAAGTACCTCTCCCGTCATTCGGAAGCCAAGCGACTGTCGACCGCGTTCGATTCGGTGACGCTCTATGGCTTCGATCCGGACGAACAGCCGGACATTTACGGCAAGGTCGGCAACTCCGGCGTGTCCATCGCCACCGTTGATGACATCAAGACACTTTACGACGGCTTCGACCTGACCGATCCGCACAACTCGGTTTCGATGACCATCAACGGGCCGGCGCCGTCGATCCTGGCCATGTTCTTCAACGCGGCCATCGACCAAAAGATTGCCCGATTCGAGGATGAAAATGGACGGCGGCCGACCGAGGAAGAGGCGAGCAAGATCCGAACCTGGGTGCTGGAAAATCTGCGAGGCACCGTACAGGCGGACATCCTGAAGGAAGACCAGGGCCAAAATACCTGCATCTTCTCAACCGAGTTCGCGCTCCGCATGATGGCGGATATTCAGGAATACTTTGTCCACCAGCGCATCCGCAACTTCTACTCGGTGTCCATCTCCGGCTATCACATCGCCGAGGCCGGAGCCAACCCCATCTCCCAGCTTGCCTTTACCCTGGCCAATGGCTTCACCTACGTGGAGGCGTACCTGGCCCGAGGCATGCACATCGACGACTTCGCGCCCAACCTGTCGTTCTTCTTCTCGGCCGGTATGGATCCCGAATACGCGGTGATGGGTCGGGTCGCCCGGCGGATCTGGTCCACGGCACTTCGCTTCAAGTACGGCGCCAACGAGCGCTCCCAGAAGCTCAAGTACCACACCCAGACGTCGGGCCGATCCCTGCACGCCCAGGAGTATGATTTCAACGACATCCGCACCACCCTGCAGGCGC
>REEP01000054.1 GCA_007695045.1 Rhodospirillales bacterium
TGGTCGCGCCCTCGTCCGCCTCCACCAGCAGCCGCCCCTGGAAGTCACCGTCCAGTGCCACCCAGGCATCCACCGTGCCGTCGCCCGTCACGTCGATATCCAGTGCCGCCACAAACGGGTGCCGGACGAGATCAAGCGGACCGGCCACCGAACCGGTCAACGGGATCACGCCGTCGGCGCCGACGGTGAGGAGTTCCGGAACGTACAGCCTTACGGTGGCGCTGTCCTCGGCGCCGAAGCTGTCTTCAATGGTGTATGTAAACGCATCCACGCCGAAGAAGCCGGTGGGAGGCGCATAGCTGAAATTCCCGCTTGTATAAAGCGTGAGCTGGCCCGGTCCGCCATACTTGTAAGTTACAGGCTTGATGGGATCGCCATCCGGGTCCTCATCGTTGGCCAGGACATTGGCTTCGCCGATAGCGATGCCGAAGCGCGCATTGAAAAAGTCATCCCGGGCGATTGGCGGCTGATTCGGCACCTCGAGGCTGACGGTGGCGGTGGCTTCGGCACCGAAGCTGTCGGCGATGGTATAGGTGAACGTGTCGACGCCGACGAAGCCGGGCGCGGGCGTGTACTCGAAGTTGCCGTTGGTATAGACTGTCAGCTCGCCGGGACCGCCGTACCCGTAGCTGATCACGGTGATCGGATCCCCCTCCGGATCCTCGTCGTTGGCCAATACGTTGGCGTCGCCGATGGTGATGCCGTAGCGGGCATTGAAAACGTCATCCCGGGCGATCGGAGCCTGGTTCTCGATTGGAGGACCGCCACCCTCTCCGAGGTCGATCTGGACGGCCATACTATCTAGGTAATTGATTAATAGAAAACCCCCATCAACGAACCATTTCGTACTGGCCACCCCAACGTTAATGATGTCGCCCGGCAAATCAAGCATCTCTAATGGCACCGTCAACGTCACCGTTCCGGGCGTGTCCACGTAGGGTCCAAGAGGCGCGCTAACGTGCACCCAGGCATCATGATAAGTTGTAGACGGCACACCTTGGTTGTAATCTGTAAAAGTTAGTGTAGTACCTGTATTTACAAAGTTGTCCTGTCGGTGAATTTCAATAATATATTCTGCCCCAAGCGGGGGGAATTCCGGCTGAGGGTGCGCGCTTCCTTGCGCAGGTACTTTATGTCCCGTCGACGGATTTTGGTCAACATCGAGAAATATCTGGAAGGTGACCCAGGGATCGTTGGGGATCCAGCTTCCCACGACCAATTGCATCACCAGGTTGTCGCCACTGAGCGCGTAGGAGAATTCCTGTATGTCCAGCGAGGTGTAGATGTTGGGATCGTAGAACACCTGAGCAGCGGTCGGCTCAAAGCTAAGTGGTGCAACAAGCTCACCGGTCGCCGTATCCAGCACGAATCCGTCAAGCACCGTACCGCCCCCGGTAAGCGGCAGCCCGAGAGGCTTTATCGCAATCAGGGGGCCGGGACCGTCATAGGCAAGCCGCTCAACAGTCATCGGATCAAACAAGTTTTGCGGGCTCGGATCTTTCAGAATATACGGGTCAAGCAAGGAACTTGAGAACTCTATACTCAATACATTCTCTGAAATGTTCCACCGAACGTCATCCAGGCTCCGGCTTCCTTTAGCTAATTCAAATATCTGCGTGTTTCCATATTCTGTGTATTTGACAGCAGCATATCCTGCCCCAAATGGATTGAAATCAAACGCCAAATCTCCACCAAAACTTGGGACAGCCCCTCCCATCGAGATCTGCCCGGTGGTGAGGGACCGATCTGAGTCAAACACCAAGCTGAAACTTGGCCAATTGGAACTAATATCATGGACAAACTCCATATTGATATTAACTTGGTCGTTTATTATAATAAATTCAAATCTTTCAAGTCCGATACCGAAATTAAGGGAGCCGTCCATATTGTCAAATGTTGTATGAATTTGAGACGGCTGACTTCCAACCTCCCACGTTTTGCTCTGAGTATTAAACACGCCATAATTTGGGGCACGATCGCCATGCGAAGCGGATGCGCCCGCGCCACTTCCGGGATATCCAACTGCTACAATGTCAATATTTGAAAAATCAACAATCCCACCATCGTAGGTTTGAACAGATAATGGGAGAAATACTACTAATATATCGCCTTCGGGGAATCCTGAATAAACATATGGAGACATTGGTAGTTGGTTGCTGATATTTAACTCAGGCCAACCAAATAAGTTGCCCGGCCCTTGGCTGTATTGCCGAAAATAATCGCCTTCGCCGACGCCGTCTGGAAGCTGTTGCAAGAACGCTACAGGTTCGCCAACAAGAAATTTTACATCCACTCTAAATTCATATCCCCTCAGCGATCCGAAATAGGTATCGCCCGTCATTGGATCCCGATCAGAATCAATAAATATTTGAATATCAGCATAGCGGCCAAAATATTTGTTGAGACCAATGTGTAATTCTAGCCACTGCGGTGTGTAAACAGCGTCTAGAAATATGAGATCATAATGCGCCGGAACCGGCCATGGATCAGTATCCCAGTGTATGCCAGGCGTGGATGACATGATCTCGTCCCTCCCTCGATGCGGAACGCACACGGTTCTTTGGCCTTCGTCAGGTGCGCCATGGCACACCCGGCAGGAGCAATTCGACGAGAGGGTTGGAGTTGAGGCAAGCGTGCTCGCCAACGCTCCGGAACAGGCCCCCCTTCCGATTGCCGTTGCGACCTTTGCTTAGTGAAAAATAGAGACATATTACAGGTTTCGTTACAAGTTGTATTTAGACAATTGAAGGCTGCAGTTATAATGCAAGCTATTATCGACATTGCAGCAAACGGATTGGACCGGCGCTGCAACACCGTTCCGGGGCCGACAGGGGACGTCGGTTTTCTCGTCACCCGGCGCTGACGCTGGGGTAAACTTGCAGGCGCAGCGGCCTGAAATCGTGACCCCGCGCTGTCGGCCGGTGTCCCGGGGCGTAACTGGGCCGGATCGCGGGCCCCGCCGCCACCTGTTCGTCCGCGGAGTCACTGCCCATGTCGGAATTGCTGCCCGAGCCGCTCGCCGATGTCCTCGACGCCGTCCCGCTCGATCCGATCGCGCTGGAAAGCCTGCAGATGCGCGTGGAGCACTGGTTCCTGACCGAGGTTCTGGTGTGGTCCACGCTGGGGCAGTTGGCGGTGCTGGCGGCGGCGCTGCTGTTGGGGCGATTGGCCGCGCGGCCGCTGCGGGAAGCCCTGGTGCGCGCCATCGCCCGCCGCCGGCAGCCGGAGCAATCGCTCCGGCGGCTCACGCTCCTGGTGGCCGCCACCGCCTTCCCCATCGTCGCGGTGCTGCTGTTGTGGTTCGCCATGGCGGTGGCGGCGGGGCCGGACTGGCCGCGCCTTTTGATCAGCACGGCGGCCCATCTGCTGACCGCCTGGATCGTCATCCACATCGCCGCCGCCCTGATCCACAACGAGACGCTGTCGCGGCTGGTGGCGCTGTTCGCGTTCAGTGTCGCGACGCTCGGCATCCTCAACCTGCTCGAGCCCGTCATGGCCGCCCTGGACCGGCTGGGGCTGGAGATCGCGGACGTCTATATCTCCGTGCTGTCGGTGCTCAAGGCCATGGTGCTGCTGGCGGTGCTGCTGTGGCTCGCCACCGTGATCTCCCGCATCTTGGAGACGCGCGTCCAGCACGCTGAGGGGCTCACGCCCTCGATCCAGGTGCTGATCGGCAAGCTCCTGAAATTCGCGCTGATCGCCATTGCCTTCGTGGTGACGCTCCGGAGCATCGGCATCGACCTCACCGCCTTCGCCATCTTCACCGGGGCGCTCGGCGTCGGTGTCGGGCTGGGCCTGCAGCGCACGGTGTCCAACTTGATCAGCGGCATCATTCTGCTGATGGACCGGTCGATCAAGCCGGGCGACGTGATCGAGATCGAGGAGACCTTTGGCTGGGTCTCCTCCCTTGGCGCCCGCTACGTTTCCGTGACCACGCGGGACGGCAAGGAATGGCTGATCCCCAACGAGGACCTGATCACGACCCGGGTGGTCAACTGGTCATTCACCTCCGACCGCCTGCGCCTGCCGCTGCCGTTCGGCGTGTCCTACGATTCCGACGTGCGCAAGGCCATGGACCTCGCCGTGGAAGCCGCCCGGGAGGAGCCCAGGGTCCTGGAGGAGCCCGCCCCGGTGTGCCGGGTGATGGCCTTCGGCGACAGCGCGGTGGAACTGGAACTCAGGCTCTGGATTCGCGATCCGGTGGCCGGCATCGTCAACGTGCGGAGCGCGGTGCTGCTCGCTATGTGGGACAAGTTCCACGCCCACGACATCCGCATTCCGTTCCCACAGCGCGATCTCCATATCAAGGATGCCGACGACCTGGTGGCGGCCTTGCAGGGGCTGCGGCACGAACGGAATGAGCGCGGCCGCCGCAAAGCCACATCGAGTGCGCTGGAACCATAAGTATCCTGCCCGCCTTTTCATCGATAGCCGGAACGGTTAATCAAGGCCGTGACGTTGTTGTGACAATGACGCTATACGCCCTCCGCGCGGGCAACGGTGTGCGCGCTCCGCGCGGGCCCGCGCCGGCAGCGTTGGCTCATTCACTTTCAGGAGCAGGTACAAAACATCTTGGGCGATCGGTTGCGGCCACGTGGGTATGTCGGGCATTGGCTGATCGTCGCGGCGACGGTCGCCCTGGCCGCCGTCTCGGCCATCGCCGTCGGCGCTCAACCGGCTGATATCCTGCCACCTGGCGTGACGCCGATGGATGTGGATCCATTGGCGGCAGAGCCCCTCGAGACAGACGCGACACCGGCCCATGCCCCGTTTGCCGAGGACATCCCCGGCCTCGACTACACGCTCACCATCACCGGCACGGAGGACCCGGATCTGTTGCGCATTTTCGATGGGGTCTCTCTGCTGCGGGAACTGCGCGACCGGCCGCCCCGGACATTCGCCGGCCTGCTGCGCCGGATCGAGGAAGACCTGGACCGGTTCCGCACCGTGCTGCGCTCCGAAGGGTTCTATGGCGGCACCGTCGACTTCGAGGTGGATGACGAAGCCGATCCGATCGAGGTGCGCATCACCGTCAGTCCGGGGGAGCCGTTCGGCCTCACCCGCTACGACGTGACCTACGTCTCCGTGAACGACGTGCCGCCGCCGACCACGCCAAGCCTCGAAGACCTGGGTCTCAGCATCGGCATGCGGGCACGGGCTGCCCGGGTCGTGACGGCAGAACGGCGCCTGATCGACCACCTCATCAATGATGCCCGGCCATTCGCCCAGCGCACCGACCGGCGGGCGGTCGTGGATCACCGCGACCGCAGCATGACCGTCGACGTGTTCGTGGACCCGGGACCGCCGGCGGGGTTCGGCCCGGCGACGTTCGATGGCCTGGATCGGACCAAGCTCGACTACGTGGAGCAGTGGATCGACTGGAACGTCGGCGAGCCGTTCCGTCAGGACTCGCTCGACGACGTACAGTCGGGCCTGGTGGGCACCGGGCTGTTCACGTCGGTGGTTGTCACCCATGCGGACGCCCTGGATGCCGACGGCAACGTGCCGGTCACCGTCAGCGTGATCGAGGACAAGCCGCGCTCCATCGGTGGCAGCATCGGCTGGTCCACCGACCGCGGCTTCGGCGGCCGCGCCTTCTGGG
Organism: Rhodospirillales bacterium; assembly: GCA_007695045.1. Classification (GTDB taxonomy): domain Bacteria; phylum Pseudomonadota; class Alphaproteobacteria; order Rhodospirillales; family Defluviicoccaceae; genus REEP01. Next base: position 5,603 of record REEP01000054.1, read on the forward strand.
AACACCGCAACTTCTTCGGCCGCGACGAAGATTTCAGGCTTTCCGCCGACGTCGATCAGCTCGAGCAGGGAGGCCGGATCGAGTTCGTCCGCCCGAATTTCAAGCGCCTGGACCGCCGGCTGTTCGCCACCGCGCAGGCGTCCAGGGTGGACACCGATGCCTTCGAGGGTTTCACGGGATCGCTGGAAACCGGCCTGGAGTGGCCGCTCGGCGGGAACTGGTTTGCGTCCGCCGGCGGCCTGATCGAATACAGCAACCTCGACGATGGCGAGAGCCGACAGTCCTCGGTCCTGGGCGGCATTCCCTTGAGGGTGAGCTATCGTGGCGCCGATGACGATCTCGACCCGACCAAGGGTGTGCGCTTCGACCTTGGCCTCACCCCCTTCGCCGGGCAGTCCGGGACCGCCACCTTCTTCCATCTGACCGAGATCGCGACCGCGGCCTATTACCCGATCGACCAACGGCGGCGTTATGTCCTGGCCGGACGGACCCGCATCGCGTCCATCGTCGGCGAGGAGACCAGCGTCATCCCCGCCAACCGGCGGCTGTACACCGGTGGTGCCGGCTCGATCCGCGGCTTCGGCTTCCAGCTGGTGGGACCGCTGGACGCCGCCAACGACCCCATCGGCGGGCGGTCCGCGCTGGAACTGACCGGCGAACTCCGGGCCCGGATCTGGGGCAATTTCGCGGTCGTTCCGTTCGTCGCGGCGGGTAACGCCTATGACAGGTCGTTGCCCGATTTCTCGGAGCCGCTGCGGTGGGCGGCTGGGCTCGGATTGCGCTACCATACCCCGATCGGCCCGGTGCGCCTGGACGTGGCCTTCCCGGTCAACCGCCGCCCGGATGTGGATGACCGGTTTCAGTTCTATATCAGTATCGGACAGGCGTTCTGAGCATGGCTGAGCCCGAGACACCGCAACCGAACGATCAGGCCGAGCGTCCTCGGCGTCGGCGCTTCCGGCCGTTCCGCTGGCTGGGCTGGACCCTGGCGGTGGTTCTGGCGCTACTGATCGGCGCAGGCGTCGCGGGCTATGCCTATCTCCAGACCGAAAGCGGCCGTCAGACCCTGGCCGGCACCGTGGAGCGACTGGTTTCCGACCCGGAGGGCGTCGTCCTCACCATCGGCGCCATCGGGCCCGGCCTGCCCACGCGGCTGCTGGTGGAAGATGTGACCCTGGCCGATCCGGACGGCCTCTGGCTGACGGTTCGACGGGCCGAGCTGGACTGGTCGCCCCGCGCTCTCTTCAGACGTCAGGTGCGCATCACGGAAGTGGCCGCCGACGACATCCATCTGATGCGGCTGCCGACGGTGCCGGCGCCGGCGGAACCGGAACCGACCCCGCCGGAACCCACAACCTTCGAGCTGCCGGCGCTGCCGGTGAGCGTCCGGGTGGACAGCATCGCCGTCAACGATTTCGCGCTCGGCGAAGCGGTGGCGGGCGAAGCCATGGTGCTCGATCTCACCGGCCGGCTAGCGGCTCCGGTGGACGAGAGCATGCAGTCGGAGCTTCGGCTGGTGCGGACGGATGCACCCGGAACCGTTGCCACCCTCGTCGCCGACTATGACCGGAGTACCGATCACCTCAGGCTCGATCTGGACGTGGTCGAGCCCGCGGGCGGGCTGATCGTCCGTCTCGCCGGGCTGGAGCCCTATCCGGAGGCCCGCGTGAGCCTGAGCGGCGCCGGCCCGCTGTCCGACTGGCAGGGCACCCTCGAAGCCGAGATCGGCGCCTTGGTGGACGCCGATGCCAACATCAACATCCGCCGGACCGATGGGCTGGTTGCGACCATCGACGGACGGGCTCGGGTGTCCGGGTTGGTCGAGCCCCCGGTCCGCGCCCTGGTCGAGGACACGGTGGTGTTCTCCGCGGCGGTGGAACGCGCGCCGGACGGCGTGATTGCGATCCGGAAGCTGGATGCGGAGAGCGCGGCCGTCGCTATTTCGGGCACGGGACGGCTGGACCCGGCGGCCGACGCCGTGGACGCCTCCCTGGCGGTCCGGGCGCTGGACCCGGCGCGCTGGCAGGGGCTGACCGCGCCGGCAACCTTCGATGCCCTGGACCTGCAGGCGCGGATCACCGGCACGCTCGCCATGCCCGAACTGGTCCTGACCGGGTCCCTGACCGAGCTCGTTGTGCCGGATGTGCTGACGGCGGCGGCGGTGGACCTGGAAGCCACAGTGCAACCGGCCAGCGACGATACGGCCCTGGGCCAGGGGCCGCTTGCCATCGCCGCAACCGTCGACGGGCGCGATGTCGTCGTGGCGGAGCCGGCGCTGGCCGGGCTCACCGGCCCGCGGCTGCAACTCACCGCCGACGGCATGCTGGATCCCGCCAGCATGGACCTGGACCCTATCGCCATATCGGTCGAAAGCGGGCCGTCCCGCCTGGCCGCTTCCGGGCGGATCAACCTCGGCGACGGCAGCATCGATGCGGTGGTCGACGCCGACATCGGTGATCTGACCGCCCTCGGCGACGCCTTGGAGCAGCCGCTGGCCGGCGCCGTCACGCTCAGCATCGGGGCTCAAGGCAACGTCTTCGACGCCACCCTGGCCGGCCCGATCGACGGCGCGGTGTCCGACCTGTCGCTGGCGGACCCGGCGCAGGATGCCCTGCTTGGCGGCCGTCTCACCCTCGACGGCCGCTATGACCTGACCGCGGGAGAAACCTTGTCGCTGGAAGCCGCCCTGTCGGCGGCGACTCCGCTGTCGCTCACGGCCACCGCCAGCTTGACCGACGGCTTGCAGATGGTGGATGCCCGCTATCGCCTGGACGTGGGCGACCTCGCCCTGGCGTCGGACCTGGCCGGGACCGAGCTTGGCGGTTCCTTGCGGGTGGAGGGTACGGCGGAAGGCCCGATCGCCGATCCCGTCGTGGCCGCGACCGCCACCTTGGACCAGGCCCGTTTCGATACCGTGTCGGTGCCGCAGGCGACCCTGACCGCCTCGGCCAGCCGCGTGGCTACGGCTCCGACCGGGACCTTGGCGCTTCGCGCGACCACCGACTTGGGGCCGGTAACAGCGGACGTGGCCTTCGCGATGCCCACCCCCGAACGCCTCACGCTGCGCGAGATTGCGCTGACCTTGCCGGCGGTGCGCGCCGACGGCGCCCTGGTTGCGTTGCTCGATCAGGGCCTGGTGGATGGCCAGATCACGGTTCGGGTCCGGGGCGAGCCGGCGGGAACCGACCTGGCCGGCATCCGGATCGCGGGCTCGGCCGATGCCGATGTGCGACTGGTCCCCGAACGCGGGACGCAGACCGTCCGTCTCGATCTCTCGGCCGAGCGGTTTGCCGCGGTTATCGATGCCACCCGGCTGTCGATCGGCAGACTTGCCGCCACTGCGCGGGTGGGCGATGCCTTCGGCACGCCGCAACTCCAGGTGCAGATGGAAGCGTCCGACGTCGGGACGGCCGAGTTCATGGCCGCATCGGTCGCCGCCACGCTGGACGGGCCCCTGACCGATGCCGCGTTCACCCTCACGCTGGACGAGGCCGGCGCGCCGCCGCTATCGGCCGATGCCGCCGGGCGGCTGGCGCTCACCGATGCCGCCACGCAGGTGCGCCTGGACCGGCTCGACGGCACCATCGACGATATCCCGCTCAGGCTGGAAAGGCCGGCAATGGTGGCCGTGGCCGGCCCGGAAATCAGCGTGCGCGATCTCGTGCTGGCCATAGCCGATGGCCGGATCCGCGCCGACGGCCGGTTCGGCGGCGCCGCCACCGCCGCCACCATTCGGATCGAGAGCCTGCCCGTGTCGCTGGCGGAGCTGGTCATGCCCGGCGCGCGCCTCCGGGGTCGTATCGATGCCGTGGCCAACCTGCGCACGGATCGCGGCTTGCTTGCCGGCGACCTTGACCTGCGCGCGAGCGGCATCGCCCAGGAACGCCGCCGGATCCGGGATCCGGATCCGCTCTCCGCCGTCGTCACGGCGACATGGCGGGGCGGCCGGGTGGTCGCCGATGCCCGCGTCGAGGGCCTTGGCACCACCGCCCTGACGCTGGACGCCAGCATTCCCCTGGCCGTTGACGCCGGCACGCTGTCCCCGCTACCGCGCCCGAACCAGCCCATCGCGGCCCGCGCCCAGTGGCAGGGAGATGTGGCCCAGATCTGGGATTTCCTGCCGCTGGCGGAACACAGCCTCGCCGGCACCGGCCGGATCGACCTCACCGTTGCCGGCACCCTGGCCAATCCCGAGGTCACGGGTGACGTGACGATCCGGGAGGGCACGTACGAACACCTGATTTTCGGCACCCTGATCCGAAACCTCGACGCGTCGGTCTCGGTACCGGACGGCCGGACGGTGCAGATCAGCCTCACCGGGACGGACGGGGCCACCGGCCGCATTCGCGCCGACGGCTCGGCCCGGCTGGACGATCTCGCCACCAGTCCCATCGAGGTGAGCCTGCAGGTGCGCAACGCCATCCTGGTGCGCCGGGACGATGTCACCGCCTCCGCCTCCGCCGACATCACATTCCGCGGCACCCCGACCGAGGGGCAACTGTCGGGCCGGTTGCAAACCGAACGGGTGGAAGCGCGTCTCATCGATCGGATGCCGCCGACGGTGGTCACCATCGACGTGATCGAAATCCACGATGACGGCGATGTGCCGGCGCCAACGGAACCGGAGGGCCCCGGCGTGCCCAGCGCCATCACCCTGGACCTGACCCTGGAGTTTCCGGGCCGGGTGTTCGTCCGCGGCCGCGGCCTGGATTCCGAATGGGCCGGCAGTTTTCGCGTGACCGGGACGGCCGATGCCCCGGTGGTGGTGGGCAGCCTCGATGTCGTCCGCGGGCAGTTCAATTTCGCGACACGCCGGTTCGACCTGACGCGGGGCAGCATTTCCCTTGCCGGCGAGCGGGAGATCGACCCGAGGCTCGATATCGTGGCGACCTTCGTCGGGCCGGACATCACCGCCTTCGTCAACATCGGCGGCACCGCCACCCAGCCGTCGGTGTCCTTCAGTTCGCAGCCGGCACTGCCGGAGTCCGAGATTCTGCCGAGAGTGCTGTTCGGCAAGGCGGCCCGGGAGCTGACCGCGGCCGAGGCGGTGGAACTGGCGCTGGCCCTGGATACGCTCGCCCGCGGTGACGGCGTCGTCGAAGGGATACTGGGGCGGGTCCGGGGAGCCTTCGGGATCGACGTTCTGGCGCTGGAGCCGGGCGAGGACGCCGCTGCCCCCGGCGTCCGGGTCGGCCGCTACATCGGCGACAGGATTTTCGTCGAGACCGTGGTCCCGACCGGTGCCGGCGGCCCCACGTTCCGGGCCGAGGTGGAACTGACCGATGATCTGTCCGCGCTCGGCGAGTTTACCCAGGACCCTGACGACACCCGGGAGTTCTTCGGCCTGAAATGGGAACGCCGCTACTGAGGTGGGGCCCGGTCGGGCCCGCGCGGAGGACGGGTTGGTGATCTGTATCCTTCGCAGCACGCCCTCGGCGGAGGCGCGGCCCTACCTCGGTGCGGTCCTGGTCCGGGGACCCGCCGGGTCGTGCCACACCGCGCTGAACGCCCTATCGGCCCAGGTGCCGTGCGTGATCGCTGTCCGGGCTTCCGATGCCGCGCCCTGCCATCTGCCGGGGATTGCCGTGGTGGATGCGGCCGCACGCAGCACCGAGACGGCCGCCCTGGTGCTGGCAGCGCTGAACTGGACACTGGTCCACGCCCGGATGACGCCGTGGGTGGCAACCGTACCCGGCGATTTCAGCGCCGTCCCCTCGGACCTGGTCGCCCGTTTCGGGCTGGCGGTGAGCGGGGCGAAGGCGGAACTCGCGTTCGGTGTGGTGCATGGCGCCGTGCTGGACGGGCTCGGGCTATGGCCGACACACCTCGGCCGGCAGCTGGCTGCACTGGTCAGCCGCGACCCGGGTGCGAGCGCGCTCAAAGCGGCCACGGGTCGGCGGGTCGGCACCGTCGTCGTGGCGCCATCGACTCGCTGATAGCGCATCTGGCGCATGGCAGGGGCGCGCAGCGCGCATGCCTCGGGCTCCGATCCAATCCCGAAAAATCGTTTTGTATCAACCTGTTAAACACGCGGATTCGGGTCTTAGAGGTGTCGGCCGGGGTACCCACAATCCCGCCCTTGCCAATAATAACACCGCGTATTAGTATATTTGCATCGGTGCCTGGGAAGGGCCGATGCCGCCATCCTGCGCGGCAACGGTTGGTGCAACGAGCGGCGGGTTGGCTGATGACGCGACCCGCGAGCGTAGGAAAGGAGCGAACCATGTTGAACGTGCGTGATCTGATCCCTTGGAGCCGCGGCCGGGAACTGGCACCGGGGCGCGAGGGCATCGAGCACCCGCTGGTCGCCTTCCAGCGGGAAATGGACCGCCTGTTCGATGAGTTCTGGCGTGGCGACATGCCGGGCGTTGCGCGGGCCGGTGGTGGCGCGGTCGCGCCGCGACTCGACGTGAGCGAGGACGACAAGGCGATTATCGTCAAGGCCGAGTTGCCGGGCCTGGAGGAGAAGGACGTCGAGATCCTGCTGTCCGACAACATGCTGACCATCCGTGGCGAGAAGCGGGCCGAAAAGGAGGAGAGTGAGCGCGGCTACACCTATCGCGAGCGGTCGTTCGGTGCGTTCCGGCGCGCCATTCCGCTGGATGCGGAGGTGATCGAGGACAAGGTGGAGGCCGAGTTCAAGCACGGTGTCCTGACGGTCACGCTGCCCAAGTCGCCGCAGGCTCAGGCCAAGACCAAAAAGATCGCCATCAAGGCCGGTGACGGCGAGACCAAGACCGTTGATTGAGCACGCGTCCTGACGGCGCGGCCGTCATTGAGGCGTCGGGGGCTGTTCCTGGCTGGTCGTGACGAACGTCCGGCGGCGCAGTCCCGCCTTCCGCTGATCGGGCCGGGCTCATCCCGGCCATCTCCTTAGCCTTCCGTGGCCGGGGCCGTCCCGGCCACTTCGTTTTCCTTTGTTGGGCTGGCCAAGCCGCCACCGCCGCGTTCTCGCCCTGCCGACCGAATTGTCGCCGTGCGGATACCGCCCGGCTCAGAACGGGAACAGGATGTCCCAGAGCTGGATGCCCCAGCGGGGCTGCTGCAGGTCGCTGAGGGTGCCGCGGCCGCCGTAGGCGACCCGCATTTCGGCGATCTTGGAATGCTCGATGGTGTTGTCCGCCTCGATATCCTGGGGTCGCACCACCCCTTGGATCAGCAGTTCGCGCAACTCGAAATTCACCCGCAGTTCCTGCCGGCCCATGATGGCGAGGGAGCCGTTGGGCAGCACCTGGGTGACCACGGCGGCCACCGTCAGTTCGATTTCCTCCCGGCGATCGATGCCGCCGTCGCCACTGGTGTTGTGGTCGGTCTTGAAGTTGAACAGCTCGCCGCCGGGGTTGACCGCGTCCGGCAGCCATCGGGGGAAGTTGGCCTCGAACCCGAGGAGGGTGTTCACCGACTGGGCTTCGCCATCGGCCCGCCCGCGCTGGGTGCGGTTTTCCAGCTTGGCACTGTCGTCGAGGGCGAGCTTCACGGTCAGGATGTCGCCCACCTCCTTGGCGCGGATGTCCTTGAAGAACGCCCGGGCCCCGGGCCGCCACAGCGAGTTGGGGTTGTCCTCCAGGGCCTGCGGCGATGGCATCGGCAGGCTCACGGGCCGGTAGCCGGGCAGCGCCGTGGGGTTGGTGATCTCGCTCAGCTTCGGTTCCGAGCCCACTTCCGACAGGCGGGTGAACAGATTGCAGCCGGAAAGCACGGCGGCCACGGCGACCACCATCAGGGACCGGCCCAGTGCATTGCGGACAACAGCGGCCATTGCGGAACTCCTCGTAACGATCTCGACCTAGCGAAGGCGGTACTCGGTGACGGGGCGGACGGCCACCTGCCCGGGGCCAACCACCACCGCCTCAACCACTTGGTTGCTCTGGGCGTTGCTGACGCGGATCGCGCTGCCGCGGGCGCCATCCTGGAGTGCCCGGCCGCGGGCGGTCAGCAGCATGTGGGACGTCTGGAGCACGATGGTGACCAGATCCCCCTTCCCCACCACCACCGGCTGGCGTACATCGGAAGCCATCACCGGCGCGCCGGCTCGGACGCCGCGCCGGGCCGTCATACCCACCAGGTCTTCGGCGGCGAGAACGGCATCGGCCTGAAGACTCCGGCGCGGCTGCGTGATCCAACGCACGTCACGCGCACTGATCACCTCACCCGCCCGCAGGTTGCGCGCCAGTACCGGCACCTCGGACATGATCTCGACCTGGCCATGGACGCGGATCCGTTGGGCAGCCTGACCGGCGGAGTCCACCGCTACCACGGCGTGGACACGGCCGCGGCGCGCATCATAGCTGAGATCCTCGACCATCAGTTCGGGATCGGCATCCGTCGGCAGGTGAAACCGCATCGTCCGGTTGCTGAACTGCACCGCCGCGGCGCGGCTGTCGACACCGTGCTCGGCCAGCGCCTCAAGGATCGCCGCCTCGACATCGTCCCGACCGATGACGATGCTGTCCCGGGCCACGGTGACATGGGCATGGATCGTGGCCGGGCGCCAGTCGAGGCCGTGCGCCGACGCCACCCGGTACAGCCAGCGGGCATCGAAGCGCGCGCTGTGGCCGGGGCTCGGGGCGTGCGCCACCGCCTTCCCGGCATTGGCCCCGGCATTGTGAAAAAGGTCGCCCAACCGGACCAGCGGGCCGTCCACCACCACCGTGTCCCGGGCCAGAACCGGTCCGCTGCCGGCAAGGGCGGCGAACTCGGCATTCGCGGTGGCACGACCGGGCCAGATCAGGACCGAAGCAAGCAGAATGGCGCCGAGCCAGTATCGAGCGGTACGCATCATCAGGGCCCTAGCGGAGCTGGTTGAGCGCGCCCATCATGTCATCCGCGGTCTGGATGACCTTGGAGTTCATTTCATAGGCGCGCTGGGCGGAGATCAGGTTGGTGATCTCCTCCACGGGATTGACGTTGGAGGTTTCCAGGAATCCCTGGAGCAGGGTGCCGAAACCGGGGGTCTGCGGCGGCGCGACCACCGGCGCACCCGATGCCGGTGTCTCCAGCAGCAGGTTGCTGCCGATGGCCTGCAACCCCGGCTCATTGGCGAAGTTGGCCAGCTGCAGCTGGCCCACATTCTGAAGCTGCACCTGCCCTTGCAGCTTCACCAGAACCTCGCCGCTGGCGTTGACGGTCACGTCGATGGCATCCTCGGGAATGGCCACCCCCGGCACCACCACGTAACCATCGTGGGTGACGATCTCCCCCTCGGCATTGAGCTGAAAGGTGCCGTCGCGGGTGTAGGCGATCTCACCGTTGGGCATCTCGATCTGGAAGAAGCCCTGGCCCTGGATGGCGAGGTCGAACGGACTGTCGGTGGCGGCGACGTTCCCCTGGGTATGGATGCGGTAGACCGCCGCCAGCTTGACGCCCAGGCCCAGTTGCACCCCGCTCGGCACGATCGAGCCGTCATCCCCCGAGGTGGCGCCGACCCGCCTGAGGTTCTGATACAAAAGGTCGTGGAACTCCGGCCGCCGTCGCATGTAGCCGGTGGTGTTCATGTTGGCGAGGTTGTTGGACACCACCTCGACGTTGCGCTGCTGCGCCAGCATGCCGGTGGCGGCGATGTTCAGGGCTCCCATGGTATGGCTCCTTTTCCAGGCGCGCCCTCGCCAGAGCGCAGACCGGTGGCAGGCCGTTGCAAGGCCGTCACCGCCCGTATTCCTCGATCATCTTGCGAATGCGCTCGTCCTCGCGGTCGATCATCCGTGACGCGCTGTCGTAGGCGCGCTGCACCTCGATCAGCCGGGTGATCTCGCGGATCGGCTCGACGTTGGACCCCTCCAGCATGCCCTGTGCCACCTCCGGCGCCTGCAGGTCCTCGCCCGGCGCTTCCGCCATCAGCAGCCCGCCTTCCACCAGGCGCAGCGTCTGCTCGTTGTCGAAGCCGACGATGCGAAGCCGGCCGAGTTCGCCGTTCTCGGACGAGACCACCCCGCTGCCGCTGATGGCGATGTCCGCATCCTCGGGGCCAAAAAGTATCGGCTGATCCCCTTCCGCCATGACCGGGTGACCATGTTCGGTGACGAGCTGGCCGATGTCGTCCAATCGGAACCGGCCCTGGCGGGTGACGTGCTCGCCCGTGGGCGTCATCACCACGAAATAGCCATCGCCGACGATGGCGACGTCCAGCGGGTTGCCGGTGGTGATCAGGGGCCCCGCGGTGGTGTCGCGCCGGGTCGCCTGATCGAGCACGAACGACAGGGTGTCCCCCCTCGAGGTCTCGCCACCGCGGCTCTTCACCAGGACTTCCGCGAACATCGGCTGTTCCGACTTGAACCCCGTCGTGTTCATGTTGGCGACGTTGTTGGCGATCACCTCCAGGCGGCGACGCAAGGCCGCCTGGTGGGACAGCGCGATCAGCAGCGTGTTTTCCATCGGGCGATCCCTGACACCCGCGGCCCATCGGCCGCATCCTGACGGCCGGCGTTGCAGGCGCCGTGCCAGCCGGTGACCGGCAGCCATCGCCCCGGCATACCGCCGCTTTCCGGCGACACCCACGCCCCGCGGCAGCACCAGGCCCAAGGCCCCGGGTCGTTCGTGCCCGGCAAAAGCTGCCGGGGCGGCGCATTTCACCTCGACCGCGCGAGGGCAGAAGGCACCCAACGCGGAAACCTCGCCTTAACCATGGCCGGCTAGAGTGTCCGGGACGGCGGCGGAGAGGCCGGCCGCCGCAACCGCCGAAGGATGTGCCGCCAGCCATGGCCGAAGCCGCGACCGTTGCCGCATCGCCTGCGACCGCCTCGAAACTCGGCGGTCTGAAACGGCTTGCCTCACGCAAGGTGTTGCTGGCCATTGCCGCCCTGCTGTTGCTGACGGCGGTGGGCGGCGCGACAGCCAGCTGGTTCGGGCTGCTCGACCTCGGCCGGGAAGCGGCGGCGCCGAAGGAAGACGCAGCGGTTGCGGCGCCGGTTTATTACGAATTGCCGGAATTCATCGTGAACATCGATACCGGGGCCCGTCGTTCCAGCTTCCTCAAGCTCAAGGTGCGACTGCAGCTGGAAGATCCCGACGCCATTCCCCGGATCGAGGCCCGACTGCCCCGCATCGTCGACCACTTTCAGGTTTACCTGCGTGAACTGCGGCGGGAGGATCTGAACGGCTCGGCTGGCACCTATCGGATGCGCGAGGAGTTGTTGAAGCGGGTGCGGCTGGACGTGGCGCCCACGCCGGTGACCGATCTGCTGTTCGCCGAAATCCTGATGCAGTAGCGGCAAGGACCGCATCAGCGGCGACCCGCGGCCACCCGCTTGCAACGCGAAACACCGGACCACCAAAGACGCGAGAGTCACTTTCATGGCCCCTCCTTCCCAGGACGACATCGACGCCCTGCTGGCCGGTGAAGATCCGCCGGCCGACGCAGCCGCGACGACCAACGCCGACGAAGCCGGTGACGGCGACAATCTCGCCTCCGAATGGGAGGCCATGCTCGACGGCGGCGGCGGCGAGCCCGGCGAACAGGGCGAAGCCGGCGGCTCCACCCGGGTTCTCAATCAGGACGAGATCGACAGCCTGCTCGGCGTCAGCGCCTCGGAACAGGATACCGGCCCGCGCTCCGGCCTTCAGGCGATCCTCAACAGCGCCCTGATCTCCTATGAACGCCTGCCGATGCTGGAGGTGGTGTTCGACCGGCAGGTGCGGCTGATGTCCACGAGCCTTCGCAACTTCACGTCCGATAACGTCGAAGTGTCGCTGGACAGCATCAACTCCATCCGGTTCGCCGATTACCTCAACTCGATCCCGCTGCCCGCGATGCTGAGCGTGGTCAAGGCGGAGGAATGGGACAACTACGGCCTGATCACGGTGGATTCGGCGATGATCTATTCCATCGTCGACGTGCTGCTGGGCGGGCGCCGCGGCACCGCGGCGATGCGCGTGGAGGGCCGGCCCTACACCACCATTGAACGCAGCCTGGTGGAACGGCTGGTGGAGGTGATGCTCAACGACTTGAGTGCCGCGTTCGAGCCGCTGAGCCCGGTCACCTTCCGGTTCGAACGGCTGGAGACCAATCCGCGTTTCGCCACCATCTCGCGGCCCTCCAACGCCGCCATCGTCGCGCGGTTCCGGATCGACATGGAGGATCGCGGCGGCCGGGTGGAACTGCTGCTGCCCTACGCCACACTGGAGCCGGTGCGCGAGTTGCTTTTGCAGATGTTCATGGGCGAGAAGTTCGGGCGCGATTCCATCTGGGAAAGCCATCTCGCCGAGGAGCTGTGGCAGACCGAGATTCAGCTGGAGGCGGTGATGGATGAGATCAGCGGCAGCCTCGGCGACGTGTTCAATCTCAAGGTCGGCAGCCGGCTGTTGTTCGCGGCCGGCCCGGACTCCCTGGTGCAGATGCGCTGCGGCCAGGTGCCCATGTACACCGGCCGGATGGGCCGACGCGGCGAGCGGATCGCCATTCAGATCGCCGACCGCATTGAGCGCAAGGCGCAACGGGGGTGATGGTGTTCTGGACTGTTCTGCTTGATGCTTTTCTCGCGATCCTGCTCGCCGTCACCATCGGCTATGCGGTGGTCCTGAACCGGCGGCTTGCCGCCATCCGCGGCGGATCCGAACTGGACCGCCACGCCACCGGTTTCCACGACGCCGTCACCCGCGCCGAGGACAGCGTCGCCCGGCTCAAGGCCAAGGCCGACGATCTGCAGCAGCGCCTGGACAAGGCCGATGCCCTCCGCGAGGACCTGGCCCTGCTGGTCGAGCGTGGCGAGCGGGTGGCTGACGGGCTGGAAGCCACCGTCCGCTTGGCCCGCAATCAGCAGGACGCGGCGCGCACGACGGCCTCGCCGTCGGAACGCAACAGCCGGCCCGTCGCCGACAAGCCGGCGCCGTCGGCGCGTGGACCGGTCAACGGCAAGAACGCCGGCCGGGCCGCATCGATAGACGGAAAGGGTCGGAACGGAACCGCGGCGGCCGGCACGGCCACCCGCGGGACCGCACCGGAACGGCCCCTTCCGAGGTCCCAGGCCGAACGCGAGCTGCTGGCCGCGCTCGCCGCACGAAAGTAGGGATCCCCCATGCGTATCCTTTCGGCCCTGGCACCCCAAGGCCTCCACAAGCGGCTTCGACTGCTGCCCCTGGTCGTGGTCGCCGCTTCACTTGCGCTGGCCGTCAAGCTCACCCACGTGGGCGACGGTCTTTACGACATCATCCAACCGGCCATGGCGGCCTCCGAGCCGACGCCCCCCAAGCCTCCCGCCGAGACGCCGGCGCAGCCCACCGCCGAAGCCCCCGGGTCGACCGGCGGCGACGGTGCGGCGCCTGCTGCCGAAGGCGCCCGGCCGCCGGGCTTCCAGCCACCGCCCGAACGGTCCCGGCCGAGTGATGCCGAACTCGAGGTATTGCAGCAGCTGACCGAACGGCGCCGTGCCCTGGAAGCGCGCGAGCGGGCGCTTGAGGAACAGCAAGCCCTGATTCAGGCGGCGGAGATGCGTTTGGACCGCAAGGTGGAGGAACTGCGCGCGATGCAGGATATGCTGGAGGGGCTCATCCAGACGCGCGAGGAGCAGGAGGACAAGAAACTGGCGTCGCTGGTCAAAATCTACGAGAACATGCGGCCCAAGGACGCGGCGCGAATCTTCGAGCAGCTGGAGATGGATACGTTGCTGCTGGTCGCGGACCGCATGCGCGAACGCAGCCTCGCTCCGATCATGGCGCAGATGAACCCGCGCAAGGCCAAGGACGTGACGGTCGAGTTGGCGCAGTTGCGGGCTCTGCCACAACCATGGGCGAATGCCGAGGGATCGTGAGCGGACGGTTGCGCGCGCAACCGACCGGCCATACAACGATCAGGTTGGGCTGATCGCCGAAGCGCGCCGGCTCTGACGGTCGCGATCACGGCTTCGCCCAGCCGAAGCGGACAGGTATCCCCATGGCAACAGCGTCGAACAGGCGTTGGACCGGTGGCTTGCTGATCCCGGAAACGCCTGACGATCTCCCCCCTGGCACGGCACCGCTCGCCGGTCCCGCGCCGGCCGCCGGCGCCGGCTGGGCAGCGCTGTTCCTGTCGTTGATGTTGTTGATCCTGGCATTTTTCGTGGTTCTGGTGAGCATTTCCCAAATCGACGCGGTTCGCTCCGTCGGCGTCATGGGAAGCGTCGCCGAAGCCTTTGCCGCGGCCAAGACCGATGGCGACACGAGCCCGCCGGCCGGTGCCGCCCGCGGCGACGTGGTGGACGGGGCTGATCTCGAGCAGAGCCTGCAGGCGCTGTTCGCCACCGAATTGGCCATCGCACCCACCGATGCGGACGTCGCAGGCCGGATGGCGACGTTGACCCTTGCCGCCGAGGCGCTGTTCAGACCGGGCCGGGCCGAGGTACGCGACCGGGCGGGGCCGTTGCTGGATCGCATCGCAGCGGCCATGGCCGACCGGCCCGCGGGGCTTGGGGTTCGGTTGGACATCGTCGTGGGCACCGCGGTGGCGTTGGCCGCGGCTACGCCCGATCCGGGCTCACTGGCGATCCGCCGGGCCACCGCCCTGGCCGAGGACCTGGTCCGCCGCGGCGTCCACCGGCACTGGGTGACGGTGGGCCTCCAGCCCGGCGCCGGAGATCGGGTGGTGCTGGGGTTCGCGCCCCGCATCCGGACCCCCTTGCACCAAACAGCGGGCGGCAACGATCCCGCTCCGGACACGTCGCCATGACCGCGCTGGACGTCCTGGGCGACCACGATGCACACCTTTCGGACCAGGTTCGGAACCTGGTTCCGGACCAGATTCCGGAGTTGGCACCGGCACCGCCGATCGTGCCACGGCGGACCTGGGTCCTGATCTTCACGGATCTGACGGCGTTGCTGTTGGCGTTCTTCGTGCTGGTGTTCGCCATGTCCGGCGTGGACCCGCCCCGGTGGCAGGCGACGGCGCAGTCGCTGTCCCGAACCCTCAACCCCGGTTGGGAACCCGCTCCGCCGCCGGTGGCTGCGTTCAACACCGATCGGGCCGGCGCCAGCATGGGCGTGGACCTCGACTACCTGAGCGCCGTACTGGCCGACATGATCGAGGATATGCCGCATCTTGGCGATATGACGATGCGCCGGGAGTATCGTGCGCTGGTCCTGAGCGTGCCGACGGATGCGGTTTTTGCCGACGATGGAATGACGCTGACCGGTCCCGGCGGGCGGCGGCTTGCGGCCGTCGGCGGCCTGATCCGAAATATCGGCAACCCCGTCCGCGTACGCGCCGTGGTGCCGCAGCCGGCTGACGGGCCCGGGCCGGACAGCGCGGCCTGGGGTGATGCCGTCATGCAGGCTGCGCGAGTCGGGGGTCTGCTGCAGGCGGCCGGGTACCGACGCACCGTGGACGTGCATGGCGGCCGGGCAGCGGCGGGCGCCGCCGGGACCATCGAGTTCTGGCTGCTGGGCGAGGACCTGCCATGAAGGGCTCGCCTGCCCGGGCTCGGAAATCGCTCCGGCGCGGCGTGGGGGCGGCCCGGTCGTTGCCGCCGCCGGCACTGACGGTTCGCGGAATGCTGGCCCTGATGTGGGTCATGGTATTCACGGTGAGCGCGGTCCTGGCGGACACCAACCCTGCGTGGTCGGCGGAGACGGCGGAGACGGCGCCGTCCATTCGGGTGCGAACCGGCGAACACCCCGGCTTCAGCCGGATCGTGTTCGACTGGCATGAGCGGGTGGACTACGCGCTCTGGCGCGAGGGCGCGCGGGCGCGCGTGATGTTCTCGAGCCCGGCGCGCTTCGACCTCGGCCGACTGGGCGCGGTGCCGGCCCGTCGGATTCGTGCCGTCAACCAGGAGCCCTGGCTGAACGGCTCGGCGGTCCTCCTGACCATCCCGGAAAACGCCACGCTCAGCCACATGCGTGTGGGCCATCGGGTGGTGGTTGATGTGTGGTCACCGCGGTCACGGCCGCGGCAGGCCGAAGCGGACAGC
Organism: Rhodospirillales bacterium; assembly: GCA_007695045.1. Classification (GTDB taxonomy): domain Bacteria; phylum Pseudomonadota; class Alphaproteobacteria; order Rhodospirillales; family Defluviicoccaceae; genus REEP01. The sequence goes on from REEP01000054.1 coordinate 21,478, forward strand.
GATCCCCCGCGCGATCACGAGGTCGAGGCCGATGCCGAGCCCGACGCCGGACCGGCTGAGCGCGCGGAGCCCGAACGGCCGTCCATCCCCGCCTCGGACGACGCCTCGGAAGCGTCGGCACCGGTCGTTCCCTTGGTGCCGGAAGAGGAAAGCATAGAGGAGGCTGAGCCTGACGCCACCCCGCCGGCGGACAGCGCAGCAGATAGCCAGACGGACCGCCCGGGAGAGCGCCCGGCGGATCGTACTGGCGCGGCGGCCCCGAAGCCGTACTCCGCGGCACCAGACTCCACGGCATTGGGCGCGGTGCCCGTCTCGCCCACGGCGGAGCGACAGCCGCCACCGGTCCCGGAAGTCCCGGAAGCCCAAGAAGTCCCCCAACCCGGGGGCGAGCTGCGGTTGGACTGGGCGGAACCGGTGGCCGGTGCCGCGTTTCGCCGTGGTCCCTGGGTCTGGCTGGTGTTCGACCGGGCGTCGGAACCGGACGTGACGCAACTGCGCCGCACGCTGGGCGAGTCGGTGGAGGAGTTGCACCAGATCGCCGGTGACACGGCCACGGTCCTCCGCCTCAAGGCAACCGTGCCCTCGGCCCCGCAGGTGCGGCGGGACGGCGCCGCCTGGTTGATCCGTGTGGTTCCGGAAGCGGATGCGGCACCGCCCCGGCGCGCCCTCGAACCGGTGGTCGATACCGGTTCTCCGGCCGGTCCAAGATTGCTGCTGCCGGTGGACAATCCCGGCGAGCCGATCCCCCTGACCGATCCGGAGGTGGGCGACAACTTCCTGGTGGTGGCCTTAACGCCGCCCGGGATCGGCCTGGCCCGGACTTGGCAGTATCCCGAACTCGACCTCTCCGAAACCGCCCAGGGCATCGTCGTTCGCCCCAAGGTGGATGACCTTCGCGTGGCGACCACGCCGCGCGGTGTGGTGATCACCCGACCGGACGGGCTGAACCTGACGCCGGTGACGGAAGCCGAACGCCGGCGGGCCCAATTGATGCACGAGGACGACCTGTCGCGCGTGTTCGATCCGGCCTCCTGGCCCGACGTGCTGAGCGGAGACCGCCTGGCCGACCGTCGGACACGTCTGAAGACGGCCACGATGATTGAGAATACCGATCAGCGTGTGGCAGCCTTGCTGAAACTCGCCCAGTTCGAGCTCGCCCACGGGCTGGCCGCCGAGAGCCTGGGCCCCCTAGAACTGGCGGCGAGCGGTCACCCGGACGCCGGCCGGGACGTGCGCCTGCCGATGCTGCGCGGCATGGCTCGGGCGGCGATGGGCCGTTACGACGAGGCCGAGAACGAACTGGCGCACCAGGGCCTCGCCGACAGCGACGAAGCGGCCCTGTGGCAGGCGGCCGTGCGCGCTTGGCGCGGCGATCTCGTCGGTGCGGCCCCGGACCTGATCCGCACGCAGGGCATCGCCCAGAGCTATCCGCGGCCGCTCCGGATCCCCTTGGCCGCCGCGCTGGTGGAGGCGGCGATCGCCGACGACCGGCTGGCGGACGCGGAAAACGGGTTCGCCCTTCTGGCGGCGGACCTCGTCGATCAGGCCGATGCTGCGCCCATGCTGGCCTACCTGCAGGGCCGACTGCACGGCTTGCGCGGCGAGGTTGACGACGCGCTCGCCGCCCTCGACCGGGCCGCAGTCGGCCGTGACCGGCTGTATCGGGCCAAGGCGCTGTGGGCGGCCACCGACCTGCGTCTGGCGCGCGGCGACATCACGGCCGATGCCGCGGTGGAGGCCCTGGAGGGCGTGCGCTACGCATGGCGCGATGATCCGCTGGAGCCACGGCTTCTGCGCCGGTTTGCCGAGCTTTACGGGGCGACCGGCGACCACAGGGCCCGTCTGGTGGCACTCCGGCAGGCGGCGACCAGACTTGGCGGCAAACCCGCAGCCGCCGAGATTGCCGCCGAGATGCGCAATCTCTTCACCGGGCTGTTTCTCGACGGCGATGCCGACGCCATGTCACCGCTGGCGGCGATCGCCCTGTTCGATGAGTTTCGCGAACTGACCCCGCAGGATGAGCGCGGCAACGAGATGATCCGGCGGCTGGCGGACCGCCTGGTCTCGGTGGATCTCCTGGAGCGTGCCGCCGAACTGCTGGAAGATCAGGTTCGCAATCGCCTGTCGGGGGTGGAGCGGGCGCGGGTGGGAACGCGCCTGGGCTTGGTCTACGTGCTCGAGCGCCGTGCCGCGGATGCCCTGGCCGCCCTGGACGCCTCCGCGGCGCCCGGTTTGCCGGATGACTTGGCGCGACAGCGCCGCCACATCAGGGCCCGGGCCCTCGCCGACCTGGACCGTTTCGACGACGCCCTGGCCCTGCTCACCGCCGATGACAGCGTTGACGCCGAACGCATTCGGATCGAGGTCGGCTGGCGGCGCCAGGACTGGTCGGCCACCGCCGGCGCACTGGGCCGCCTTGCCGAAGCCCTGGGCGTCAGCCCCCGTGACGCCTTGAGCGAGGCCGAGGCGCACTTGGTGCTCAATCGCGCGATCGCCCTGACCCTCGCTCACGAGGACGCCGGGCTCGCGGCGCTCCAGGATCGCCATGGCGACGCGATGATGGGATCACCCTACCGAGAGGCCTTTCAGCTGCTGGTGAGCGGGGTGGAGGGTCCGCCGGGCGACGTTCGCGCCCATCTCGACACGACCGTGGGCAGCGCCACCGGCTTCCAGGCCTTTCTCTCCACTTGGCGTGACCGCGTGCGCGACGACGGGTTGAGCACGATCAATTAGCGCTCGGGCTTTTCCCTGAGCGCGATTCCGCCATGCGCGGTGGCGATGGCGATTACCCTTGCATTGCAGGGGATGATTCCGGTATTTCCCCGTCCTTTGTTCGTTCCCAGAGAGCGCTGGCGCGAAGGAGGTATCCGAATTGCCCAAGGACGTCTTCGATGAACACACCGCTGCCGTCACCACCCCGGCGGATGTGAGGGTCGGTCCCGACTACTTCATCGAGAAGGACGGTTTCCGATACGCTGGCGGTCATCTGTTATTGGATTTATGGGGTGCGCGAAACCTGACGGACCCGGCGCAGGTGGAGACGGCGCTGTGCGACGCCGCTCGTGCCGCGGGCGCAACCATCCTGCATGCGCACATGCACCAGTTCGGCGAAGGCGGCGGCGTTTCCGGCGTGGTGGTGCTGGCGGAATCCCACATCAGCATTCACACATGGCCGGAACGGGATTTCGCTGCGGTGGATGTGTTCATGTGCGGCGCTTGTGATCCGCATCGCGCGGTGCCGGTCCTGCGTGCGGCGTTCGCCCCTGCCACCATCGACCTGTCCGAGCATCGTCGGGGCACGGTGACGTGACCTGGTTCGAGGAAAGCCTGCACGTCGCCCGTCACGGTTATGCCCAGCGGATCGAGGTGATCCGGGAGCTTCATCGGGAAACCACGCCGTTTCAGGAAATGGCGATCCTCGAGAGCAAAGGCCTCGGGCGCGTACTGGTTCTGGACGGCGTGGTGCAGACGACCGAGCGGGACGAGTTCGTCTACCACGAGATGATCAGCCATGTGCCGATGCTGGCCCACGGCAACGCCAAGCGGGTGCTGATCATCGGCGGCGGCGACGGCGGCGTGCTGCGCGAGGTACTGCACCATCCGGTGGAACAGGCCGTGATGGTGGAAATCGACCGTGCCGTGGTGGAGCGCTGTCGCGACCTGATGCCGGCGCTGAGCGACGGCGCCTTCGACGACCCCAGGGCGGAAGTGCTTTACGAAGACGGCATCCGCTTTGTTGCCGATCGGACCGAACCGTTCGACGTGATCATCGTCGATTCCACCGATCCCATGGGGCCCGGTGAGGTCCTGTTCACCGAGCGGTTTTACGCCGATTGCGCCCGTCTGGTGGGCGAGCACGGGGTGGTGGTCACCCAGTGCGGGGTCCCGTTTTTCCAAGGGTCTGAACTTTCGGCCAGCCAGGATCGCCTTCGGCCGCACTTCAGTGATGTCAGCGCGTTCGTGGTGTCGGTGCCCACCTACGTCGGCGGCGTGATGACCCTGGGCTGGGCGTCCAACGCGGCCGCCCTGCGCCACCTGAGCGAAGCCGACCTTACCGACCGCTATGCGGCCGTCGGCCTTGCCACCCGGTACTATTCGCCGACGGTGCACCGGGCCGCGTTTGCCCTGCCGCCGTTCGTGACCCGGCTGCTGGGTTGACGCGGCGGGCCCACCACCCCGCGTTATCGGCTGGCTACCGCGATGTGATGGCGACCCGCTTGCCGGCGGGTGGATCGGCGTAACGCTTCGGCAGGGTGATCCGCAGCACGCCGTTCTCGAAGGAGGCGCTGATGGCGTCCTCCTCCACCCGGACCGGCACCCGGAAGCTCCGGCAAATCCGACCGTAGCGGCGCTCTGTCAAATGCAGCTTGCCGTCGGTCACATCCTCGGATCGTGCCTTGACCCCCTGCACGTCCAACATGCCGTCGGCCAACGACACCTCGATATCGGTGGGCTTGACGCCCGGCAGTTCGATCGTGATCACGATCTCGGCGTCGGTCTCCAGGCTCTCGGCCCGGGGCAGGACATCGCCGGGCGAACGGTATTCGGCCTCGACCTGACCGAAAGGCCCGAAGCCGAAGCCGCGCCAGCGAAACGGCGGACCGAAGTCCCGAACGAAGTCCTCGAAGACCCGATCGATCTCCTGACGCAGGGCCTGCATCGGGTGCCCCGGGTCGCCCCTGCCGCCGCCGTGGGGGTCGGCTTCGGCGCTGTCATCCTGGTCCTGCGCCGTCGCGTCAACGGCGCGGCCCGTATTGATCCTCACAGCCATGTGCCCCTCTCAAGCTGTCTATCACCAGATCTCGATCCCCAATGCGCGCAATGGTGTCCAGCACTATATGACCGGCATCCGACGCTGGCAACGCGCCCACTGCGGTTGTCCGGCCCCGTGCGGCCCGGACATGTTGCGGGGCCGGATGCCCTTGGTCCTTGTTGCATGCCGAGGGCAGCAACGTCATTGTGTCCCCGGTCACGGTCGTCATGGAGGGTGCTGTGGTGAGTCATCGCCTTTGCCGGGCCTCGCGCCGGTTTGGTCGTCCGCATGTCGCTTTGCCCCATGCCGCGGCCATGACCTTAGGGCTCGCGCTGGCGATGGGTGGCGTGCCGGCAACCGCCGGAGACGATCTCGTGCTGCACGGGTTGAGTTGCCGCGGCAACGAGCCGTTCTGGTCGTTGGACATCGACACCACGTCGGCGCAGGAGCGGAGTCTCTTCCCCGATGGGATCTTCGAACGCGCGTACGCGGGACAGCTGTCGACGTTCGGGTTCCTGGATCCGCCCTGGGCGGTGTTCCGCGGCCAGACCGAGGACGCCGAGACGGTAGTGCTGGTCGCGCGGGAAGAGACATGCGTCGACACGATGAAGGGGGAGGCTTTCGACCAGCGTGCCGTGGTGAGCTTCCCGAACGGGCTCGCCGCCACCGGCTGCTGCCATGCCACCCTCGCCCTCGACTCGGCCGCCGCGCCGGTAGCAGACCACGCCGACAAGCCGCCGGAAGACTGGAGCCGGTTCTTGCCTGTGTTCACGGCCGGGATCCAGCGCTGCATCGGCGACATGACGGAACCGGTGGCAGCCGTCACCAAGGCCTGGCCGATGAACCGCGGCCTGATCGGCGTACGACTGCAGGATGCCGACGGAGACCGCACCGACTGCATCGTCGAGCAGACCGGCGATCGGATCGAGCAACTGGAGACGGTGAGTGCCGGTGACGAACTGCCGGGGGAGAATTCCCCTGCCTTGTTGCCGGCCGGAGAGACGCCACCACGCGTCACCTGCGGCCGGCTGGAGAAGGTGGTGGCCGGGGAGGATCAGGTGTGGGCCTACCTGCACTATGGCGGTCCCTGTGCCGAAGCCGGCCCGGATGACCGCGACGCAGGCTGAGCCGGTCAGGCTGAGCCGGTTCAGCCGCCGAAGCTGCGCACCAGGCTTCCCACCACCAGGTACCAGCCGTCCACCAGGACGAAGAACACGATCTTGAACGGCAGCGCGATGATGATCGGCGGCAGCATCATCATGCCCATGGACATCAGCACCGATGCCACCACCATGTCGATGATCAGGAACGGCACGAAGATCAGGAAACCGATCTCGAACGCGCGCCTGAGTTCGCTCACCATGAATGCCGGGATCAGGACGCGGAGCGGCACGGTATCCTGATCAAACTCGGCCTCGTCCAGGCCTGCCATGTCGATGAACAGGAGCAGATCCCGCTCGCGCACGTGCTCCAGCATGAACTGACGGACCGGGGCCACGCTGCGCTCGAACGCCTCCATCTCGTCGATCTCGCCGGCGATCAGAGGCCGGATGCCCTGGTCGTAGGACCGCTCCATGGTCGGCATCATGATGAACAGGGTGAGGAACAGCGCGAGGCTGATCAGCACCTGGTTGGGCGGGGTCTGCTGCGTGCCCAGCGCGGCACGGACAAACGAAAGCACCACGACGATGCGGGTGAACGACGTGACCATCACCAGGATTGAGGGCGCCAGGCTCAACACCGTGAGCAGGGCAACCAGTTGCACGACGCGCCCGGTGGCTTCCGTGCCCTGGTCGCCGAGATCGAGGGACAGCGTCTGCGCCAGCGCCGGCTGCAGTGATGCCGACACGACGGTCAGCGCGATCACCGCGACGATCGCGATGAGGGCCATGACGGCTGGCCGGGCGCTCATCGCCGTTCCCCCGCCGCGTGGCCCGGTATCCGGGTGACATCCTCCGGCGCGGCCGGAATACCCCGTTCCACCAGAAGTTCCGATGACGGCCCCAGGATCACCAGATGTTCCACGTCGTCCCGGCGGATCAGCACGAGTCGCCGGCGGGCATCCAGCGTCCGCACCTCCACCACCGCGAGACGTCGCCCTCGGCCTGCACTGCTCGCGGCGGCAAGGCCGCCTACGCCCAGGCGCCGTGCCAAGACCGCAAGCACACCGATCAGCGCCAGGACGAAAACCAACGCCAGGACGAATTGAAGGTAATTGGCCATGTCCATGGGATCGCCGGTCAGCTGGCGGGGCCGAACGAAGTCGGCATCGTAGCGGGCTCAGCCGGGCTGCGGGCCGTCGGCCGCGGTCGGGTCGGCGTCGTCCGCCTGTGCCGGCAGCATGCCGTTGGCGCGGTAGACATAGGCCAGGACCTCCGCCACGGCGACGAACGCCTGCACCGGGATCGTGCTGCCCACCTCCACGGCTTCCAGGACCTCCGCCAGGTCGGCATCCTCGCGTACCTTGATGCCATTGGCGAAGGCGATACTGAGGATCTGTTCGGCGATGGCGCCGCGGCCGCCGGCGACCACCCGCGGCGCCTCGTCGTTCTCCGAATCGTAGGCCAAAGCGACGGCAACCTTGCCGCGGTCGACAGGCGGGGCGGAGGTGCCGGTGGGGTCGCTGTCGGCCATCGCGCGTTCTCGCGTGCACTGGATGGTTGAACACCGGGACCCACAGTGCCGCGTTAACGCTAACGAATGGTTACCACCACCGGAAAGGCCGCCCCGTTTGGGGGCGTATCTTCGATCTTTGGGCACCATCGGGCCGGTCACGCCTTGCGACCTCGCAAGAGGCCCCGACATTGAGCAGTGAGCGCAAGGAAGCTTCTCGTCCGGCACGACGCGACGCCCGACAGCCGACGGCAGGCTTCGCTCGACCAGGCACGAGAAGACGGAAACCGACGACATCATGGTGAAGAAGACCGGAAGCGACCAAGCCTTTACCGCCACGACCCTCCATGGCATGGGCGGCGAGCCCACCTATGGCGGTGCCCTCAGCTTCCTGCGCCGGCGCTACACCCGGGACCTGAGCGGCGTCGACGTGGCCGTGACCGGCGTGCCTCTGGACCTCGCCACCACCAACCGCCCCGGCGCCCGGTTCGGACCGCAGGCGATCCGCCGCGCCTCGGCGATGCTGAGCTGGGGCAAGCCCTGGCCCTGGGGTTTCGATCCGTTCGAACGCTTGGCGGTCGTGGATGCCGGCGACTGCTGGTTCGATTTCGGCCGGCCGGAGACGATCGCCGCGGCGATCGAACGCCACGCGCGTGCGATCCTCGAGGCTGGTTCGGCGATGCTGACCCTGGGCGGCGACCATTTCATCAGCGAACCGCTGCTGCGCGCCCACCACGCCCGGTATGGCCCGCTGGCCCTGGTGCAGTTCGATGCCCATTCCGATACCTGGGCCGATGAGGGCCGGCGGTTGGACCACGGCACCCAGTTTCTCTATGCCATCGAGGACGGCCTGATCGATCCGGCGGGGTCGGTGCAGGTGGGCATCCGCACCCACAACGATGCCGATCACGGGATCACCGTGCTGGACGCGGCTCAGGTGGAGGCGGCCGGCGCCGCCGGCACCGCGCGGGAAATCGCTCGGGTGGTGGGTGACCGGCCGGCCTACTTCAGCTTCGATGTGGACTGTCTGGACCCCGGCTTCGCCCCCGGCACCGGCACACCGGTGGCGGGTGGATTGTCCACGGCCATGGCCCGCGCCATCCTGCGCGGCCTCGTCGATGTGCCGTTCGTCGGCATGGACGTGGTGGAGGTGTCACCGCCCTATGACGTGGCCGACGTCACCGCGCTGGCCGCCGCCACCATTGCCCTCGACTGGCTCTGTATCGTCGCCCGGCAGCGGCGCGGTCGTTCTCCTTGACGGCTCAGTCCGCGGTTACCCGGGACGCTGCCAGGGGCATCGGCGCCGCCGGCGGGACGAACGCTTCCGGCCGTTCGGCCGGCAACGTTTCCACATAGAGCGAGCGGCTGGGGAAGGCGAACGCGGTGCCGGCGCCTTCCACGATCTCCTTGACCCGATAGGCGAGCGCTTCCTTGATGCGCAGCCACTCGCCCCAAACGGTGGTGCGGGTGAAGCAGTACACCATGATGTCGATGGACGAGTCGTTGAATGAATCGATCCGGACAAACATCGCCACCTCCGGCGGCTTGGCGAAATCCGGGCTCTCCAACAGGTAGCTCTCGATCCCGTCGCGGATGCGGCGGAGCTGATCCACGCTGGTGCGGTATTCCACGCCGATGGTCCAGTAGATGCGGCGGTGGGTCATCCGGGTGAAGTTTGTGACCGCGCTGTCGGCCAGCTGCGCATTGGGCACATAGACCGGTGCGCGGTCGAACCGGCGCACCAGGGTGGAGCGGAAGCCGATGGTCTCCACCGTGCCCTCGACCACGTTCTCGACCCGGATCCACTCCCCGGGCTGGAACCGTTTCTCACCCAGCACCAGGAGCCCGGCAATCAGGTTCTTGAAGAGGTCCTGCGCGCCGAGCGCGACGGCCACGCCCAGCAAACCCAGACCGGCGATAATCGGGCCGATGCGGATGCCCCAGATTTCGAGGATGGTCGCCGCCGCGATCAGCAGCAACACGATCTTGATGGTCTTGACGAACCATTGAACGAGGGCGGGGGTGAACACCTGTTCCAGCCGGCGGAACCGCCCGGAGATCGGGTCGACCAGGTTGAAGAACGCCCAGAAGATGTTGAACACGATCAGCGAGCGCACGAGATGGTCCGCCATCACGCCGAAGGTGCCCGGAATGTTGAGATATTCGAAGGTGATGAAGGCGCCGAGCACCACCGGGATGAAACGGACCGGGTCGTGCAAAGCGCCGACCACACGGCTGTCGTCCTCGGGTCGGCGCCGGTGGATCCAGTGTTCCACCCGGTCCAGGATCAGGTGGCTCAACAGGCGGCGGAACGCGAGGAAGCCGACAAAGATCAGCGCGGCCACCAGCAGCCGGCCGATATCGATTCCCAGCACGCCCTGCTGCCAGACCTCCACCACCAGACGCCAGAACGCATCCAGCTTCTGCATCACCTCCGCCACGTGACCTCCCTGTTCTCCGTGTTGCCGGGATTGACACCGTGAGGTGGCGCCGGCTGGTCGGACAGCGTAGCGGCTTGGTCAAGATGCCCCAAGCCGCCTGATCACGCCGCCAGAGCCCCTTTATCACGCCTTGCCGGCGCTGTTGAGCCTGAGGGGAGGTAGAGGGCGGTCGGCCGACGGCCCAGCCAGGAAGCGCGCACCCCGGGTGGGGTCCAGACCGATCTCCAGCGCCCGTTGCGCGCGGCGCAATCGCCAGAAGGCGGTCCAGGTCCGCCGGTCGATGACCTTGCAGACGGCGAGCGCCCGGCTGAGCCGGGCGGCATTGGTGACGGTCATGACCAAGGGCGGCAGCCCGCCCCGGACCAGCGCCAGGCTGGCCGCCAACACCGCCGTGCGCTGGTTGCCTTCCAGGAAGAGCTGCGGCGTACTCACCATGCGGACCATCATCCCGGCGGCAAACCGGCGGGGCGGCTGGTCGCGGTTGCGATCCACCCAGTCGTAGAACGCGTCGGCCCCGCCGCCGTGGTTCGTGTAGAAATGATTTTCCGTCGTCTCCAGGTGATTCCGGTACTGTTGGCGCCGTTCCGGCGTCACACCGTTGAGCACGCGGTGGTTCAACTCGAGCAGATGGCCGGAACCGCCCAGCGCCAACGGATCGACGCCTTGCGCCAGCAGCGAATCCACATAGGCGTAGCCATCGACCAGGCGACGCAGTTCCGATTGCGAGAGGGGTGACCGGTCGCCCGGCAACGCCGACGGCTGCCGGGCCAACTCGTTAAGCGCCCCGGCGATCGCCTCCAGATCGAGAACCCGCCCCTCAGGCCGGCCCTCAGCGGACGGTGGCAAGCAGCGCCCTCGCCCGCTCCGCCACCGGGACGGGGAGCGGCACGTAGCCGATCTGCTCGGCCACACCCTGCCCCTCAGCGCTCAGGGCAAAGTCGAAAAAACCGACCATGGCTTCGGTGACGGCCGGTTCGGCCCGGTTGCGAGGCAACAGCACAAACGAATACGTCACGATGGGGTAGGCATCCGGGCTTTCCGGGTCAAAGTTGACCTGTCGCCCGTCGACCGGCATCGCGGCGGCGGTAGCGGCCAGCGCGACCGAGCCGGTCCCGGCTCTCGGCGCGACGAACGCCCCGGTCCGGTTCTCGATCAGCGCCATGGGGAGGTTCAGACGGCGGGCGAAGCCGAACTCGATATAGCCGATGGCATAGTTGGTGATGGCAAGCCGGCTGCTCACGCCCTCGTTGCCGTTGGCTGTCATCGTGTATGGCGGCCATGCCGGGCGGGTGCTCACACCTGGGCCGGTGGCTTCCCAGTCGGGGTCCATCGCGGCCAAGGCGCCGGTGAAGGCGAACGTGGTACCGCCTGCATCGCGGCGGGCGATCAGGGCGATGTTGCGGCCGGGAAACGTCACGCCGGGATTGT
>REEP01000133.1 GCA_007695045.1 Rhodospirillales bacterium
GGATCGTCTCCTGCAGCCCATCCTGTTCGTTGTAACAGGGCATCACGACTGTGAAATGCAAGCCAGACATGTTGAAGCATCTCCATAGACATGGCAGTGTGCCCCAATAAACAACCAAAGCTTTATTTTTTATTGACGACGCAGCAATAAGATTACACTTATACTTTCGCACATCCACAGTAAGCTTCAATAAATTGAAATGGCCCTCTCCTATTGCCACGGCTCGTGTTTTTTGTCAAGGTGGCCGAGGCCTCAGAGGAAACGTAAGATTGCTGACGTTCACGGGGGTCGCCGGATGAAGAATGTACGGTTTCACGCAAGGGTGTGGATCAATCCCGTAGCGGTCTGACCCAAGTACCTCGGCCAAGCGAAGTATACATTGCCAACGGGCTGCCGCATTAGAGCCAGCCCACGCGGTGTCAGCCGCCCGGTTTTTGAATGAGGAGAAAGTTTACAATTGCGGCAAGTTTTGGGCGATGGCTTCCGGCGTGCGCCGTCAAGGCCACGCCATTGTGCGTTCTTCGGGCGGTGGAAGCCTGAGTTGTATGAGCTGAAAGGCGATCCTCTTTAGAAAGGGTTATGGTCGAACGACTAAAGTAGAAAGGTGGCCTATGAGTCAAAATCTGGAGAGTGAACGCTTGGTTTTGGGGGTGCGCCCTGAAGTAGTGTGTATATTTCTGATAATACTCATCAGTCTGTCGCTTTTTCGGGCCGTAGCGATCGGCCACATCGCATCCGACGATATGAGCTATATTGTTGCCGCTCGCGGCTGGCTTGATCAAGAAGCCTTCGTGCCGCAGTCACACTGGACGGTCCGGCACACGGTCACGTTGCCGATGGCCCTGTCCTTCTGGTTATTTGGGGACGGAGAGTGGCAGTCGGTGCTCCCCAGCCTTCTCTATAGTCTGGCACTTGTCAGCAGTGTGTTTCTGATCATGTGCCGCTATTTTGGCATTGTAGCGGCACTTTTTGGTTCAGCTGCCTTGGTCTCGACTGGGCTTTACAGTGAAATCGGGACGGGTGCCAACGCAGATGTCGCGGAGGCGCTATTCGTGTTGCTTGGTTTGTATATCTTCTATGACTCGGCAACACGTAAGAACGGCCGCACAAGTCGCCTGTTTGCGGCTGGTCTTTTAATCGGACTGGCTTTACTGACCCGGGAGACTGCGGCAGCCGTCGTGGCGACCCTGGTGTTGCTGTTTCTGTTCGGTTCATATACTGCGCGTTGGCGTTACCTTGTGGTTGGGTTGGGTTTTTTGGTGCCGCTGGTGGTCGAGAGCCTGTACTATGTCGCCGTTGGGGAAGGCGCGTTTCATCGCTTTGAAACGGTAATGGCGACGGCGGGTGGGCCCGAATTGACGATCGCCGGCGATGTAAGGGAAGGCACAGGAAACATTACTGACAATCGTTTGATTGGACCATTTGCAGCGTTGCTTATAAACAACGAGTTTGGGTTGATTTTCTGGTTCGCTAGTGCGGCCGGTATTGCGTTTTTGTGGAATAGGCGGGCTCAGGATGGGCATGAATATGGGTTTTTATGGCTTCTGATGTGGGCGTCGTTGGTGTGGGTTGGGTTTTTGTTTTATATTCTAGGTCTTCGCCCACTTCCTCGCTACATGGTTGTCCCGTTGGTTACGGCGGCCTTCATGATTGGACCTTGGTTGGCGGGGTTGTTTAGGAATGTAGTGCGACGACGCCTGTCGATCGCCCTATTGGTTATGCTTGTTCTCGCGGGGCTACTTGGGATTGACCTGTCGAACAAGTCGCCAAGACATCCTGAGCGACTTTTGGCTGAGTGGGCGGACAAATATAGGGAACCAGTCCACGCAGAACCTGAGTTTGTTCGGCGTGCCTATAATTTCTTGCGCTGGAAAGGTGTTTCGCCTGATTCGGTACGAACCGAGGCGCCGAACCCAGGGGATCTTTATGCGCTGCGGCTGGAGCGCAGGGATGCAGTTTCGGATTCAACAGACATGAGGGCTGTTGACCTGGAAAACGCAGAGGCGCTCGATTCCTGGGATGGCAATCGGACGTTGACCGGGCGTTTGCTGGGTTTGGTCGGCGTCGATGAAAGGCTCCGGGACACCCCTCTGTTTCGGCTTGTCCAATATGGCGAGCCGGCACGGTTGGTTCGGATTGTGGGCGAGAAAGACGGGTGAAATCTTGGCAGAAAATTCTCATTTTTAGTTATGGATTGTCAAGGAAGTGCAGGGGGCTTGCTGGATGTTGCGATTTGCTGGACGCGGATCTGGTGGAAATATGTGAGTCGAATTGGCTCAAAGTGTGGGGTGTGAGACAATGGCTAATCTCAGGGTCGACAATTTGGAAGGCCTGCTTTCACCCTTTTTGCGGCGCGAGCGGTTTAAGGCGGCTATGCCGTATGTGCGGGGCGATGTTTTGGATTACGGGTGTGGGGTGGGTCTTCTTTCGGAACTGGTAACACCTGGCAGGTATGTCGGCGTGGATATTGATCGGGACATTCTAACTGTGGCCAGACACAGGTATCCCGGGGTGCGGTTCTTTGAACATGAGCAGCTAGACTCGTTAGGGGAAGAGCGATTTGATACGGTCGTGGCGCTTGCGGTGATAGAGCACCTTCCGCATCCATCCGCTATTTTGAGAAAATTCAAACAGATGTTGCAGAATAATGGCCGAATTGTGTTGACTACGCCGAACCCATTGTTGGATTGGGCGCATGGTCTTGGTGGTCGCGTGGGGTTATTTTCAGGAGAAAGCCACGATGAGCATCAGAGTTTGATGAACCGCGTGCAACTCTCTGCCTCAGCAGAAGCCGCGGGCCTCAGGATGACGGTCTATAAGCGGTTCTTGTGGGGCGCGAACCAGCTCGCGATTCTTGAACGCTGAGTTATCGGGAAGGCTGCTGACGGGGCGCTTGATTCGGCGATAGGGCGAGCGTGGACGAGCTATCGCTGCACGCGGTAAGTAGGCGTGCTTGGCTCCGGACCTTCGAAGCTCTCTCTGCGAGACATACCTTGCGCAAGCACCCCCTACACTTTGTTCGACCGTGCCGGCCACCCATTCGTGTCAACTTGCCAATCGCAGGCCGCGGCCGGACGCTTTCGCCCGGCCGCGGCGGTTTTCTCAATAGCGGCGGTAGGGGAGGAACTTGCCGTTCATGGTGATCTTGACGCGGTCGCCCTTGGGGTCCTCGACCCGCTCGATGTCCATGGAGAAGTCGATGGCGCTCATGATGCCGTCACCGAACTCCTCCTCGATCACCGCCTTGAAGGTGGTGCCGTACACTTGGATGATCTCGTAGAACCGGTACACCAGCGCGTCCGTGGGCACCGTCTGGCCGATGGAGCCGCGATAGGGCACGGTCGTCAGCAGCGCCGTCTCCTCAGGCGTCAGCCCGAGCAGATCCCCGGCCGCGGCCGCCTCCGTCTCGTTCATCTGCATCTGGCCGAGCAGGGCCGCCGCCGTCCACACCTTGGACTGCCCCACCGCCGCGGCGAGCTGGTCCCACGTCAGCCCCTTCTGCCGCTTCGCGGCCACGATCTTCTCGGTCACGTCATTGCGGTTCATGGTTCCATCCTCCTTTGTTGGGCGCATCGACGATCGTGCTCTCGTTGGTTCGGCGGCTCAGGCGTGGCTCCGTTCCGCGACGACGCTGGGTTCGGCGCCGGGGCCGTCTTCCGCCCGCGGGAACACCAAAGGCGGCCGCCGCGGGTCGATCCCCTCCACCCGCGTGCGCAGCTGGTCCGACCGGCTGACCAGGAAATCCATCAAGTGATTGCGAAGCGGGTAGAAGTTCGGGTGGCGATGCAGGTCGGTCCGATTGCGATCGCGCGGCAGGGTGTTGACCACGATCTCGGCGACCCTGGCCAGCGGGCCATTGGTCATCAGCAGGACGCGGTCGGCCAGCAGCAGGGCCTCGTCGACATCGTGGGTGATCATGAAGGTGGTCTGCCGCGTCCGCGCGCAGATCGACAGCACCTCGTCCTGCAAGGATCCACGGGTGAGCGCATCGAGCGCGCTGAACGGTTCGTCCAACAGCATGATCCGGGGCTCGATGGCCAGCGCCCGGGCGATGCCGACCCGCTGGCGCATGCCGCCCGAAAGCTGGGCGGGCTTCTTGTGCTCCGCACCGGTGAGATGGACCATGTCGATGAAGCGTTGGCAGTGCTCCCGAACCTTTGCGCGCGACCACCGGGGATGGCGGGAGCGGACCGCAAAGGCGATGTTGCCGAGGGTGCTCATCCACGGCATCAGCGCATGTCCCTGGAAAACCACGGCGCGGTCCAGCGATGGGCCGGTGACCTCCTGGCCGTCGACGATGACGCAACCGCCGTCGGCGTGATCGATGCCGGCGATGATGTTGAGCAGGGTGGACTTGCCGCAGCCGGAGTGGCCGATCAGGCAGACGTACTCGCCCTTGGCCACGTCGAACCACAGGTTCTCGAACACCGTCACGGGGGCGCCGCCGTTGAGGCCGGGAAACCGTCGGGTCAGGGCCTCGACACTGATCAGCTTGTTGCGATCCACGGCTGGCTCCTCCCTCCGCTCAATCGGCATAGGTGACCAGCCGGGACAGCCGGTACAGGACTTGGTCCAGCACCATGCCGACGAGCCCGATGAACAGGATCGCGCAGATCACGTTGGTGATGGACAGGTTGTTCCACTCGTTCCAGACGAAGTAGCCGATCCCCGTTCCGCCCACGAGCATCTCCGCGGCGACGATGACCAGCCAGGCGATGGCAATGGAAATCCGCATGCCGGTCATGATGGTTGGGGCGGCAGCGGGCAGGATCACCCGGAACGCGGTCCTCAGCCGGCCGACCTCCAGTGTCCTCGCCACGTTGAGCCAGTCACGGCGGACCGACCCGACCCCGAACGCGGTGTTCAGCAGCATCGGCCAGATCGAGCAGATGAAAATCACGAAGATCGCGCTGATGCTCGAGTCCCGGATGGTGTAAAGCGCGAGCGGCATCCACGCCAACGGCGAGATGGGCTTCAGGATCTGGATGAAGGGATCCAGCGCCCGGTAGAACAGCGGTGACATGCCGATGAGAAAACCGAGCGGGATCGCCACCGCCGCCGCGATCAGGTACCCGGTCATGACCCGGCCCAGCGAATAGGCGAGCTGGATGCCGATCCCCTTGTCGTTGGGGCCGTTGTCATAGAACGGGTCGCTGAGGTGGCGCCAAAGCTCCCGTCCGATCTCGATGGGGCTCGGCATGGCCGACCCGCTGCCGGCGCCGACCCCCATCAACGCGGCGTATTCGGGGTCCATGTCGCCGAGGCCGCCGCTGTCCCGGGCGCCGCCAACGGCGAGTTGCCATGCGCCGAGGAACACCGCAAGCAAGACGAAAGACAGCAGGAGGGCTCGCCCGCCCGAGGTTGCCTGGGTCATGACCAGAACTCCGCTTTGGGATCAGACGCGGCCGATCGGGAAGCTTCTGGCGTACGCGTCCGCCTCGTCCGGATCGAATTCCCGCCCCATGATGGTATGGGTTTTGTAGGTTTCCTCGGGGGGCGTCAGCCCCATCTCCCGCATCAGCTTCTGGGCGTCGGTGGCGAGATAGACCTCCTCGGCAACCTTGCGGTAGTCGATGTCCTCGGTGATGTAGCCCCAGCGGCGCATCTGCGTCAGAATCCAGACGCCCATGGAATGCCACGGGAAGGGATCGAAATCGATCCGGTCCGGAACCCGCTGCACGTTGCCGAGGCCATCGGCAAAGGTCCCGGTAAGCACCTGGGCCACAACCGTCTCCGGCTGATTCAGGTAGGCCCGCGGCGCGATCGCCTTGGCCACCTCGGCCCGATTGTCGGGGTTGGAAGAGTAGGCAGTGGCCTCGATGATCGCCTTGAACAGGGCCTGGAAGGTGTTGGGGTTTTCGGTCACAAACCGGCGCGACGCGGAGAAGGCGCAGCACGGATGGCCGTCCCAGATCTCCTTGGTCAGCAGGTGGATGAAGCCGACGCCATCGAAAACCGCGCGCTGATTGAACGGATCGGGAGCCAGGTAGCCGTCGACGTTTTCCGCCCGCAGGTTGGCCACCATCTCCGGCGGCGGCAGCACCCGGATCTGGATATCGGTGTCGGGATCCAGGCCATGCTCGGCGACATAATAACGGAGCAGGAAGTTGTGCATGGAGAACTCGAACGGCACCGCGAAGCGCATGCCTTTCCACTGCTGCGGATCACGCTTGTCCTTGTGCTTGACGTGCAACGTGATGGCCTGGCCGTTGATGTTTTCGACGGCCGGCATGGTCCAGGGGGCGGCCGTCGAACCGGCACCGAGCGAGATCGCCAGCGGCATCGGCGTCAGCATGTGGGCGGCGTCGTATTCACCGGCCAGTGACATGTCACGGACCACCGCCCATCCGGCCGTCTTCACAACGTCGACGTCCAGTCCATACTTCTCATAAAAGCCCATGGGATGGGCCATGATAATGGGTGTCGCGCAGGTGATGGGAATGAAGCCGATGCGGAGTCTCGTCTTCTCCAAGGGACCGGCAGCCTCGGACGCCAGCGCCTTGGCCGCGTCCAGCGGAAACGCTGCGGCCACGGCCGAAATGGCGGTGGCGGTGCCGACGGCCCGCAAGAAGTCGCGGCGGGTGGCATCTTGCGGGAAAAGTGCCCGCATGACGGTGCTTTCGACGGTGCGACTCACCAGCGCCTCGTCGCCATGCCGGTCCGGTGTGCGAAGCGACTGACCATTTCGGTTGCCTATGGCCTGGGCACGCGCCATCACGGCATCGGTCGCGACGGCGGCGTCGTGCTCCGCCTGGGTGGCGTGACCACCGCAACTGCATCCCGAAGAACGCGACACGTTCGGATCGAACAGGTTGGTGAACGTGGATGACATGACTCTACTCCCCACTGACACAGTGTTATGCGCCGAAGCGTTATCCGCCGAAGCCAACGGCCTTCATGCCGGTAACTCAGCAACCTTTGTGCCAGCCCGCCGGCGCTGACCTCCCGCCCGGAGCATTGGCGAAAATCTTTTTTGCGGCGTGAGGTTATGCGGCCTGGTTGCAGACGCGCCGGGTTCAGGCGGCCACCGCCACCGGCAGGAGAACGCCAAGCGCTTAGGCAGTCTGCCCGTTTTTTGTGCCGCCGAAAGTTGTGATGAAAATGTGTACAGCCCCGACGTTGCCGACGTCGTGCCCTGCCATCACCCTCAGTCCGAATCGTCGGTGTGTGTGTCCTGTCTCGGGGGGACGACGCCCGCCTGTGCCAAGTGCCCTGAACTGTCCTCTCGGCAAGGTCAACGACCCTCTCCGACGGTTGACGCCGGGCCGATTCCGCGCTCGATCCCAGCCGTGGCGAGCCGGCGTCCCATCGCTGGCGTGACATTGTCGCGTCAATCGTGAATAAGCGTGGGCTGGAAACCGATTGCCCGTGCATTGTGGAACGAGCGCCGTTCAGGCATGACCCCGTCGCCGGCTCCCCTCGACCTTCTCCGCCATCTCGCCGGCCGGCCCGGCCATGACGAAGTCAAGGCGGGGTTCCGCGAACTGCTGGTGCAGGAATTCGGCGCCACCCGCGACGCCCTGGAGT
>REEP01000127.1 GCA_007695045.1 Rhodospirillales bacterium
CCGTGTTGGCCACCAAGCCCACCGCCGGACCGAGAAACCACCACTTCTCGCCGGCACGGACCTCGATCCGGCCGGCCGCGGACACGTTCTGGGACAAGCCGAAAACGCCCGCGCCGAAGTCGGCATAGTGCGGTGACCGGCCCCGCAGCTCCACGCCGCCAAACCTCGCGAATACCGCGGGCTCGTCATCCGCCGCTCTGGCCGCCGCCGGCAGTGAACACGCAAGCGCTGTTACCACCGGGGCGGCCAGGATCGCGAACCGCAGCCGGGAGCGCCTCTGGCCGTGACTGTGACCGGACGTCCGCTCACCCTCTGCAGCCACATCCCGCGACGCGCAGTCGACCCCGGAGAAGGCTCGACCAGCCATGGCACGATCGGTCGCTGGGCGGGCAACAGCCCCAACATTCGCCAGGGCGTTGCCGGTGCGAGACCTTGCCCCGTGTTCTGGCTGCTTGTCCGATGGCGAGGAGACCTGTATCGCGGCCATCACCTGCCCTCCCGTCGCGCTGCCGAAATTTATGAGCAGGAGGATAGGAGCCCGTGCCGCCCGCCGTCCTTAACCTGAGACAGGCAAGCAGCTGAAAGCCGAGCACTAGCTCGGCGTCTCCGGCGGTATGGCTGCGGGCGGCTTGGGCTGTGGGTGGCGGCGCCCGGCCCGGCTAGGCGCCGGTGGGCCCCGCTTCTCGCGCCGGGTTTTTCTCGTCGTTGTCGGGTTCCGTCGCCGCGCCGGTTTCCCCTTCCGGCTCGGTCATTGCCAGTTCGGGGTCGCCCGGGTCGTGGGCGAGGGGGGCAGCCTGCGGCGTCAAGACCTCGAACGTGCGTTCCTGGGAAGCCGCCGGCTCCGCAACGCGGCTCAGGACCGCTGCCACCGCTCCGAGGATGAGCCCGGTGCCGGCGATCAGGTAGAGGATGCCATTGATGTCTAGGGCAGCCATCAACTGAGTGCCGATCAGTGGCCCCAGGACCGAGCCGATTCCGCTCATAAGGATCAGCGCACCACTCACCGCCACAACCCGGTCGGCCGGCATGCGGTCATGGGCATGCGCCACGCACACCGGATACAACGTCGACATGAACCCGCCCAGGACGACCGCGATGGGCACGATCACCGTCACTTCCCGTGGGGCGAACAACACCGCGACCGCCGCCACGGCCAAGCCGACGCCTAGTCCGGCGAGCACACGGCGCCGGTCCAGGCGGTCGGACAGCTTGCCGATAGGCACCTGGAACAAAAGGCCACCGAGAACGGCCGCGAACATGATCAGCGCGATCCGCTCCGGTACGATATTGGCGCCCTGCATCCAGGCCGGCACCAGCGCATAGAACGTGCCGGTGATCATGCCGGTCAAAAGAACGCCGATCACGGCGATCGGCGCGGCGCGAAGCAAATCGCCATACGGCGGGGCGCCGGGTGGCGTCAACTGCGGCGCCTCTGCCCGGGTGACGCTGACCAGGACGAGGCCCAAGGCGAACAGCGTGACGATGGCGTTGAACGGCGCCGCGGTCGTGATGTCCACCTGCCCGATCAGCAACTGACCCGCGGCCAGCGCCAGGAAGGTGCCGACCATGTAGATGGCGAACACCCGCCCGCGCAACGCCGTGGGCGCCTTGGCGTTCAGCCAGCTTTCAGTGGTCACGAAGATGCCGGCACAGCCGAAACCGACGATGGCGCGCAGCACGATCCAGGCGACCGGCTCGACCAGCAGCGGCATCAAGGCAGTGGCCGCTGCGACCATGCCGGCGAACGCGGCATAGGCACGGATGTGGCCGATGCGGATGATGATGCGGTCGGAGCGGACGGCACCGATGGTGAAGCCGGCGAAGAAGCTGCTGAGCACGGCGCCGGCCAGAGTGGCCTCGAATGCCTCCAAGGCCACACGCATCGAGACGAAGGTGGTAAAAAAGCCGTTGGCCAGCTGAATGATGCTGGTGGCAATGATCAGGGTGCCGATGGCGGCACCGACGCCTCTTGGCAACGGCATCGGCGGCGGTCCTTTTTGGTTGAGCCTGACGCCGCCGGTGGTTCCGGGTGGGCCGGCCCCCGGCGGAAGTCAGCCTTGCGGTCCGCTTGCGCGAACCCGCCGGGACGAAGGCGATGCCCTAGCCGGTGAGCCCCAGTTGCTGACGCAGTTGCGCGACCTTTTGCTGCAGCGCCTGGTTGAGCCCCGCGACCGAGCCGCGCTGGCGGATGGTTGCGGCGAAGTCCGACCGCTGCGTCTGCGCCATGGACACCCCTTCCACGACCACGTCATGGATCTGGAAGCTGCCGTTGGTTTCCATCACGCGCCAGTCCACCCGGACGTTGCTTTGTTGGCCCGGGCGTACGATCTCCGAATTGACGATCGCAGTGTTGTCGTCCACCGCTGACGCGCCACGCACTCGAAGCCGTTCGCCGGCAAAATCACCGAACCGCTGCGCGTATCCGAATACGATGAAATCGCGAAACAGCTCCACATAGGTCTCGCGCTCGGATTCCGAGGCGGTGCGCCAGTGCCGACCCAGCACGAACTGGGCGATTTCTTCCACGGCAAAATGCCGATTGAACAGGCGGCCCAGCCGTTCCGTCCTTTGCTCGGTCTGCAAGGACTCGTCCTGAAGCAGGCTGACCGTCTCATTCGCGATGGACTGGATGAAATCCTGCGCGCCCGCAGCGACCGGTGCGGCAACGGCGGTGGATGGCTGTGCCGCCAGGATCAGGGCGAACAGGGCGAAAACGGTGATGAGCACGACACGCGGGCAACAGGGACGGGTCAACGCTTCAACTCCTGTCAACTGGGCTCCGAAACGGCGAAGAACGTTTGGGTTCTCCATGTGGCGCCGGATCATGTCCGATGTGGCGCCGGTAAATGCCGGATAAGTCAGGGCGTTGTTACTGGCGCCGGTGAGGTGAATGTTCGGGTGCTTTCTTCGATGAAGCTCCGCCGGCTCTGCCGGACAGCGCTGCGCAGCGCCGCATAGAAATCGAGAGAGGTGCGCTCCAGGTCATCCAGGGCGTCGATGACACGAGAACGCCGGTCGACCGCGTACGTGCCCGTCCTGCTGTAGTTAAAAACCTTGAGCGCTGTGTCTGGATCGCTGACGGCGATATTGATGAAGCCAAGCGGGTCGAGCACGGTGCTGTCGACGCCAAGCCCGACTGCATCACGCGGGTTGGACGGTCCAAGGAACGGCAGCACCAGGTACGGCCCTTCGCCCAGGCCCCAGACCGCCAGGGTCTGGCCGAAGTCGGCTTCGTGCCGCTCCCACCCCAGGTTGGTCGCCGCATCGTGGACGCCGCCGACACCCAACGTGGTATTGACCATGAAACGGGCGAGAGTGGTTCCAGCCCGGTCCGGGCGCCCCTGCAACAGGTCGTTGAACAAGATCACTGGAGAGCGCAGGTTATTAAGGGTATTGTGGATGCCACGGGTCAACGGCGGCGGCAGGATGTCGCGATAGAAAATCGCAAGAGGTTTCAGCAGCATGGTGTCGAACGCTTGGTTGAACTCGAACACCACGCGGTTGAACGGCTCCAGCGGGTCGTTGATCTCGACATACTCGGCGTAGGCCTCGGGATCCTCGCGCGGGTCCGGGCGGGTGGCACAGCCGCCGGTAACCAGGGTGGCCATGACCACGAGGATTGCCAAAGCCCTCAATGAAACCACACGACGAAGCATGCTGTCGACCATAGTGAAGGTGTTCCTTGGAGCCGCCTGAGTTGCCTTATGGAACCGAAGGGAGCAACGGTTCCGTCCCTATCCCCCGGTTCATCCGATACCACGCTCCTGCCTCGGCACGCTAGAGACCACATGGACGGCGGGCGCATTTTTTCCGTGGCAGTTTTTCCGTGAAATCACTGGCCAACGTGGCATCGCCGCCTGAAGTATCGCTTTGGCCCGGAGCACCTCTGAGGAAAATGCGCGTCATTTTTGCACCCCCTGATCCCGGCGGCAAAGTGTGGCAAATATGCAATTCCGTTGTCATCGTTATCGGCAACTCATTTAGCCTCACCCCGGGCTTGAGCCCATTGGCGCGCCCCGCATTGACCCCCGCATTGACCCCGGCATTGACCCCGGCATTGACAATGACGGCCAGGACGGTGACAACGGGGGCGGCCTCGCACTCGAAGGCCACCGCCCGGACACTAGGGCTTAACCGGTGCAGCAACCGTTAAACTCCTGCCGGCCCCCGGGCCGGCAACGCGCGCCGGTTCCGTGATCAACAAGCGGGGAGAAGCCGATGCCGACCGTGCTACGGCCTGCCGATCCGCGCCGCCAGCGCATCCTCGTGCCGGTATCGTCGCCGTTGCCGAAGGACGTGCGGGTGTCGTTCGAGTTCTTTCCACCCAAGACCGCGGCGATGGAGCAATCCCTCTGGGCGGCAGTCGAACGCCTGGCATCGTTGCACCCGGCTTATGTTTCGGTGACCTACGGGGCTGGCGGATCCACACGGGAGCGCACCCACGCCACCGTGGTGCGGCTGCGCGAGGAGACCGCGCTGGAACCCGCCGCGCACCTCACCTGTGTGGGCGCCGTCCGGGATGAGATCGATGCCATCGCCCGCCTCTACTGGGAAGCCGGTATCCGCCACATCGTGGCGCTCCGCGGCGATCCGCCGGAAGGGGCCGACCGTTACCAGCCGACGCCGGATGGCTACGACTATGCGTGCGACCTGGTATCGGGTCTGAAGCGGGTTGCGGATTTCGAGATCAGCGTGGCGGCCTACCCCGAAGTGCATCCGGAAGCCGCGAACGCGCAGACCGATCTGGATAACCTGAAGCGGAAAATCGATGCCGGTGCGACCCGGGCCATCACCCAGTTTTTCTTCGATGTGGATGTGTTCTTTCGTTTCCTGGAGCGCTGTCGGGCCGCCGGGATCACCGTGCCGATCGTACCGGGCATCCTGCCGGTGACCAATTTCGCCCGGGTGCGCCAGTTCGCCGGGCAATGCGGTGCTGCGATTCCGCCCTGGATGGCGGACTTGTTTGCGGGTCTGGACGATGATCCCGAAACCCGCAAGCTGGTGGCGGCGTCGGTGGCGGCGGAACAGTGCCGCGCGCTCAACGCGGGCGGCATCGACCAGTTCCATTTCTACACGCTCAACCGTGCCGACCTGACCTTCGCCATCTGCCACATCCTGGGGGTGCGACCGCAGTCCGTCGCCAGCGCCACCAATGCGGCGATCAAGGCTGCCGCCGACTGACGGCCGTCGCATCGGACGGCGCCGGCCCCGGCCGATACGAACTCACACAACCGAACATGAGGAGCCCATGACCTGGACCACCCGAGAGACGCGGATCGAAGCGCTGCGCGCATGTTCCGCGGAGCGCATACTGCTTCTGGACGGGGCCATGGGCACCATGATCCAGCGCCTCGGCTTCGATGAGGCGGATTACCGCGGCGACCGTTTTGCCGACTGGGCCAGCGACCTTCGCGGCAACAATGATCTTCTCAGCCTCACCCGGCCGGATGCCATCCGCGAGATTCACGAAGCCTATTTTGCTGCCGGCGCGGATTTCGCCTCCACCAACACGTTCAATGCCAATCGGATCTCTTTGGCCGATTATGGGATGCAGGGGCTGGCGCGGGAGATGAGTACCGCCGCGGCCCGTGTGGCACGGGAGGCGGCCGATGCCTGGATGGCGAAGGACCCGACCCGGCCGCGGTTCGTCGCCGGCGGCCTCGGCCCCACCAACCGAACCGCCTCGCTGTCGCCGGATGTGAACGATCCGGGTTTCCGCGCCATCACCTTCGAAGACCTCCGGATCGCCTATGGCGAGGCAACGGAAGGCCTGATCGATGGCGGCGTTGACGTGCTGTTGGTGGAAACCGTGTTCGATACCCTCAATGCCAAGGCGGCACTTTATGCCATCGCGGAGGTGTTGGAGGCGCGTGGGCTCCGCCTGCCGGTGCTGATCTCCGGCACCATCACCGATCTTTCGGGGCGAAATCTCTCTGGTCAGACGCCGGAAGCGTTCTGGATCTCGGTCCAACATGCCTTACCGTTCGCGGTGGGTCTCAACTGTGCCCTGGGCGCGGAGCAGATGCGCCCGTTCATCGCCGATCTTGCCCGGGTGGCGGACACCCGGGTGCTGGCCTATCCCAACGCGGGTCTGCCCAATGAATTCGGCGCCTATGATGAAGAACCGGAAGACACGGCCCGCCATCTGCGGGCCTGGGCCGAAGCCGGGCTGGTCAATCTGGTGGGCGGCTGCTGCGGCACCACGCCCCAGCACATCCAGGCGATCGCGGAAGCGGTGGCCGGTCTTCCGCCCCGGGTGATCCCGGAGATGCCGCGACGGCTCCGGCTGTCCGGCCTCGAACGGTTTGAGCTTGCAGCGTGAGTGTCAGCATGAGTGAACGCATGACCGGTACCTTCATCAACATCGGCGAGCGCACCAACGTCACCGGGTCCGCCCGCTTCCGCAAATTGATCCTGGCCGACGATTATGCCGCCGCTCTCGACGTCGCGCGGGAGCAGGTGGAGAACGGCGCGCAGATCATCGACGTCAATATGGATGAGGCGATGCTGGATTCCGAAGCGGCCATGATCCGTTTTCTGAATCTGATCGCGGCCGAGCCGGACATTTCCCGGGTGCCGATCATGATCGACTCGTCCAAATGGTCGGTGATCGAGGCCGGACTCCGATGCGTCCAGGGCAAGAGCATCGTCAACTCCGTGAGCCTCAAGGAAGGTGAGGAGTCGTTCCTGGACCAGGCCGTCAAGGTGCGCCGGTACGGCGCCGCCGTGGTGGTCATGGCGTTTGACGAGCAGGGTCAGGCCGACACCGCCGACCGCAAGGTTGCGATTTGCGAGCGTGCCTACCGGCTTCTTGTCGACCGTGTCGGCTTCCCGCCGGAAGATATCGTGTTCGATCCGAACATTTTCGCGGTTGCCACCGGTATCGCCGAACATGACGATTACGCGCAGGCATTCTTCGAGGCGACCCGACGCATCAAGGAAAGCCTGCCGCATTGTCACATCTCCGGCGGCGTCTCCAACGTCTCGTTCTCGTTCCGCGGCAACGCCGTGGTGCGGGAGGCGATGCACTCGGTGTTCCTCTACCACGCCATTAGCGCCGGCATGGACATGGGCATCGTCAACGCCGGCCAGATTGCCGTGTACGAGGAGATCCCGGAAGAACTTCGCGAGCGGGTGGAAGACGTCATTCTGAACCGCCGCTCCGATGCCACCGAGCGCCTTCTGGAAATCGCCGACCGCTATCGCGGGGCCGGCAAGGTCCGCGAAGTGGACCTGGCTTGGCGGGACAAGGACGTTCAGGCCCGTCTGACCCACGCGCTTGTCAACGGCATTGCCGATTTCGTGGAGCCGGATGTGGAGGAAGCGCGCCAGGCGGCTGCCCGGCCGTTGGACGTGATCGAAGGTCCATTGATGGCCGGCATGAACGTGGTCGGCGATCTGTTCGGCGCGGGCAAGATGTTCCTGCCCCAGGTGGTCAAGAGCGCCCGGGTGA
>REEP01000066.1 GCA_007695045.1 Rhodospirillales bacterium
TCGGCGCGGGCAAGATGTTCCTGCCCCAGGTGGTCAAGAGCGCCCGGGTGATGAAGCAGGCGGTGGGCTACCTTCTGCCGTATATGGAAGCGGAGAAGGCGGCAGCCCGGGCCGCGGCGGCTGAATCAGGCCAGCCGGCCGCGGCGGAGGAAGCGCGTTCCGGCAACGGCCGGGTGCTGCTCGCCACCGTCAAGGGCGATGTTCATGATATCGGCAAGAACATCGTTGGCGTGGTCCTCCAATGCAATAATTACGAGGTGATCGATCTCGGCGTGATGGTGCCCTGCGCCCGGATCCTTGCCGCCGCCCGGGAGGAGAAGGTGGACATCGTCGGCTTGTCCGGCCTGATCACGCCGAGCCTGGACGAGATGGTTTTCGTCGCCAAGGAGATGGAGCGCGAAGGCCTGGCCTTGCCGCTGCTGATCGGCGGCGCCACCACCAGCAAGGTGCACACCGCCGTCAAGATCGCTCCCCAATACACCGGCCCGGTGGTGCATGTGCTGGATGCGTCGCGGGCGGCGGGAGTCGCCGGCAAACTGCTTTCCGCCACCGAGAGCGCCGGCTTTGCCGACGGCATCAAGACCGATTATGCCCGCATGCGGGAGGCCCATGCACGCGGCCAGATCGACAAGAAGCGCCTTCCGCTGGCGCAGGCTCGCGCCAACCGGGCCCGTCCGGCGTTCGACGGCTACCGGCCGCCCCGGCCGGCGGTGCCGGGTCTGACCGTGCTGGACGACTATGACCTGGCCACCCTGGTGGGCCGCATCGACTGGGGCCCGTTTTTCCAGGCGTGGGAATTGGCCGGGCGCTTCCCGGACATCCTCGACGATCCGGTGGTGGGGGAGACCGCGCGAAGCCTGTTTGCCGATGCCGAGGCGATGCTGGAGCGGATGGTGAAAGACAAATGGTTGAGGGCCCGCGGCGTGGTCGGTCTGTGGCCGGCCAACAGCATCGGCGAGGACGACATCGCGGTGTTTGCCGACGAGAGCCGCGCCGAGGTGCGCGCCGTCATCCATACCCTCCGCCAACAAATGGCCCGCGATCGTCGCGACCGGCCCAACTTGGCTCTGGCCGATTTCATCGCACCGCGGGAAAGCGGTATCCCCGACTGGCTCGGCGGCTTCGCCGTCACCACCGGACATGGCCTCGACGATGTGGTTCGCGACTTTGAGGCCCGGCACGACGACTACAATTCGATCCTGGCCAAGGCCCTGGCGGACCGCCTCGCCGAGGCGTTTGCCGAGCACCTGCACGAACGGGTGCGGAGGGAATTCTGGGGATATGCCCCGGACGAGCATCTGAGCAATGCCGACTTGATCGCGGAGAAGTATCGCGGCATCCGCCCGGCACCGGGGTATCCGGCCTGCCCCGACCACACCGAGAAGCAAACGCTGTTCGATCTGCTGCAGGCCGAAGCCAACACCGGTATTGCGTTGACCGACTCGTTCGCGATGATGCCGTCCGCCGCTGTCTCCGGCCTCTACTTCAGCCATCCCGAAGCCCGCTACTTCGGCCTGGGCCGCATCCACCGCGACCAGGTGGTGGATTACGCCAAGCGCAAGGGAGTGTCCCTGGAAGAGATGGAGCGCTGGCTCGCCCCCAACCTCGCCTACGACCCGGACGTTTCCGAAGCGGCGTGAGCACTGCCCGGTCGTGAACACTGCCCGGTGCGGCGGGGACCGGCCGTCGGCCCCGCCGTGCCGCCACCATCCGGTGTATGATCAAAAAGTGATGACAAGGAGATCGCCAACGGAGATAGTCCGCCGTGGCGCGAAACACTTTACGGCTCGCCCGAAATTTATGTTCTTGATTTGATCTCTAAGAGGTAGAAATGAACATCAGCAAGCGTCTCGGAGCAGAATTCTTCGGTACGTTCTGGTTGGTCCTTGGTGGTTGCGGCAGCGCTGTGTTGGCGGCGCAGTTCGGCGGCGATGGCAATCCTTTAGGCATCGGCTTGCTCGGCGTGTCCCTGGCTTTCGGACTGACGGTTCTGACCATGGCTTATGCCGTTGGTCATATCTCCGGCGGGCATTTCAATCCGGCGGTCAGTGTCGGCTTGTGGGCGGCGGGACGCTTCCCCGCCAAGGATCTGCCTCCCTACATCCTGGCGCAAGTGATCGGCGGTCTGGTTGCCGGAACCGTCTTGTACCTGATCGCCACCGGCCAGGCGGGCTTCGACGCGGCGGCCAGCGGTTTCGCCAGCAATGGTTTCGGGGAACGCTCGCCCGGCGGGTACGGCCTGAGATCGGCGGCATTGACCGAGATGGTCATGACCTTCTTTTTCCTGGTCATCATCCTCGGGGCCACGAGCAAGCTTGCACCGGCCGGTTTTGCCCCCGTTGCCATCGGTCTGGGGTTGACCCTGATCCACCTGATCAGCATTCCCGTCACCAACACCTCGGTGAATCCGGCGCGATCCACCGGCGTGGCATTCTTCGCCGACGCGGGTGCGGTCTCACAGTTGTGGCTGTTCTGGCTGGCGCCGATCATCGGGGCGGTTGTCGCCGGCTTTCTGTCGCGCTGGCTCAACAGCACGGATGAGGACCAGCAGATCGAAGCCGAGCCCACGGCGGGCCCTGCCCCGCGCATAGCCTAGGCGGAAGCCGGGCAAAGGCGCGTCCTGATCGTCGGAAGCCCGATCAGCTCTCCGAAGTCGTCCCACACGACGAACGGGGCGCGCCATGGTTTTTCTCGCCGTCGTTGACCGCGGGAGACGCCGTGCTCGGCGCCCGCGGGTGCGATGGCGATAGCCGAGGAAGGCAGGCGTTCAGGCGGCGGTGGCGGCGTTTTTCTTTGCTGCCGCCGGCGGGAGCGTCTAGTACCGCGAGTTCGGAACCGACCGTGCGACCGGCTATGTCGATCGCACGGCTGCGCCCGCATTCCTGCCCAGGGAAGTCGTTGCCCGTCATGGTCCCAAAGACGCTGCTGCCGGCCGGCATGGTCGATGTGCTGCCGCCCCAGGCCGAGCACGAGGCCGCCTCCGTTCATCAGCTGATGCAGCGCTTCGCCAGCTATGGGTATGAGCCGGTCAAGCCGCCGTTGATCGAGTTCGAGGACAGCCTGCTCGCCGATGCCGGTGCCGCCCTGGCGCCCCAGGCCTTCCGGCTGATGGATCCGGTGTCCCGGCGGATGCTGGCGCTCCGTCCCGACATGACGATGCAGGTGGCGCGGATCGCCACCGAACGGCTGGACCGGCGGCCACGACCGTTGCGTCTCGCCTATGCCGGGCAGGTGGTGCATGTGAGCGGGACGGCAACGCGCACGGCCCGCCAGGTTGGCCAGGTAGGGGCGGAACTGATCGGTGCCGGCCCGCCCGACGCGGATGCGGAAGTGATCGTGATGGCCGTCGAAGCGTTGGCCGAACTGGGCCTTGGTTCGGTCACCGTGGACCTCGGGATGCCGACCCTGATCCCGACCCTGATCGGCGACGTGCCGCTCGACGCGGCTGTACGCCGTCGCCTCAGGACCGCCCTTGATCGCAAGGATGCGGGCGAGGTGACGAGCCTGATCCGCCCTCGGCTGGGCGTGGACCGGGCGGCTCTGTTGGCGCGGTTGGTAACCTTGGCCGGGCCGGCGGAGCATGTGCTGGAGGCACTCATGCGGCTCGACTTGCCGCCGCCCGCAGCGGCGGAACGGGCTGCCCTGGCCGCGGTCGTAACCGCGGTTGAAACCCTCGCCGCGGCCGTCGGTTGCGGGGCGATCCGGCTCAGCATCGATCCGGTGGAAAACCGCGGCTTTGAGTACCATTGCGGCGTCACGTTCGCGCTGTTCGCGGCAGGCGTCGCCGCCGAACTCGGCCGGGGTGGTCGCTACCGGGCCGGTTCGGGCGCAGGGGGTGAGCCGGGGACCGGCGTGACCCTGTTTCTCGACGCTCTCCTGGCGGCGCTTCCGGCGCTGTCGCCGGGGTGCCCCCGGGTGTTCGTTCCGGTGGAAGCCGGCGCTGCGGTGGCGTCACGACTGCGCCGCGACGGCTGGATTGTCGTTGCCGGTCTGGCCGCGGCTGCCGATCCGGTGGCGGAGGCGCGCCGTCTCGCCTGCAGCCATGTGGTGGTCGCGGATGCGGTCCAACCTTTGGATACCAAGGCGCCGAGAGAACCAGGCACCATGCCAATTGACCAACACCAGGGATAAGGATGAACCATGGCCAACGTCGTCGTGATCGGCTCGCAATGGGGGGACGAGGGCAAGGGCAAGATCGTCGACTGGCTGTCCCAGCGCGCCGATGTGGTCGTTCGCTTCCAGGGTGGGCATAACGCCGGACATACCCTGGTGGTGGACGGCATCACCTACAAGCTGAGCCTGCTGCCGTCGGGGGTGGTGCGCGCCGGCAAACTGTCGGTGATCGGCAACGGCGTCGTGCTCGATCCCCATGCCCTGCTGAAAGAGATCGAGACCATCCGCGACCAGGGCGTGGACGTGGGGCCGCACAATCTCCGCATCGCCGACCGGGCGGTGCTGATCCTGTCCCTGCATCGGCGGCTCGATCAGGCACGGGAACTGGCGCTTGGCCGCCTGAAGATCGGCACCACCGGCCGCGGCATCGGTCCTGCCTATGAGGACAAAGTGGCCAGGCGCGCCATCCGGCTGGGGGATCTGGCCGATCCCGCCGTGGTGGAGACCAAGCTGGAAGCCCTTTTGCATCATCACAACGCCCTGCTGCGCGGCCTTGGCCTGGAGCCGGTCGACCGTGATGCGCTGCTGGCCGAGCTTGCGGCGGTGGCACCCCTGGTGCTGCCCTACGCGGACGCCACCTGGAAGACCCTGGATCAGGCCCGTCGCGCCGGCAAACGCATTCTGTTCGAAGGCGCCCAGGGCACCATGCTCGACATCGACCACGGTACCTACCCCTATGTCACCTCGTCCAACACCGTGGCCGGGCAGGCGGCGGCCGGCGCCGGCATGGGGCCGGGTACCCTGGATTATGTCCTCGGCATCACCAAAGCCTATACCACCCGGGTTGGCAGCGGCCCCTTCCCGACCGAACTGGAGGACGACATCGGCCGCGGCCTCGGTGAGCGAGGCCGGGAGTTTGGCACCGTCACCGGCCGGGCCCGCCGCTGCGGCTGGTTCGATGCGGTGCTGGTGCGCCAGGCCGTGACCGTTAACGGCATCCGCGGCATCGCCCTCACCAAGCTGGACGTGCTGGACGGAGTCGACAGCCTGAAGGTGTGCGTCGGCTATCGCCTGGATGGGCAGCCGCTCGACCACTTGCCCGCCTCCACCAGTCAGCAAGCCAGGGTGGAACCGGTCTACGAAACCTTGCAGGGCTGGTCGGAAAGCACCCGCGGCGCCCGTTCCTGGGCCGATCTCCCGGCCAGCGCGGTCAAGTACATTCGTCGCATCGAGGAACTGATCCAGGCGCCGGTGCACCTGCTATCAACCAGCCCGGAACGGGACGACACCATCCTTGTGCGCGATCCCTTCGTAAATTGATGCGCATGGGTCATGTCAACGGGCGCGATGGCGCACACTCAGGCGTTCTCGCCCGGCATGGTCTGCTTAAGCGCGGCCCAGACCGGTAACCGATCGAGGATCCCAACCCGATCCAGGTAGTCCCGGTCCAGCACCGAGGCAGGAATGTCCTGACCATTGCCGCCCGCTTCCGGCTGACCGCTGAGGAACTCCGACACATGGACGATGGCGACCGGCCCGACGTTGTCACCGCCGTATCGGCCGGGGCTGTGGTGATAGGCCACCGCCTCGACGATCGGATCGGTGAAGCCCCACAGCCCGAGCAGGTAGGCACCCACGTCCGCATGTGACGCGCCGAACACCTGTATCTCCGCTTCGGACGCTCCGATCGAGTCCCGCTCCATCAGACGGCCAGCGGCGCGAACGCGCTCGGGCCATCGGTCCATCAGCACCAGGCTGCCCACATGGGCCAACACGCCCGCCGCCTCGGCGTGGGCCACGGTGCGGTCGTCGAGCCCTTCCAGTCGGGCGATCGCGGCCGCCAATTCGCCGATGCCGAGGGATCGGCGGATCAGCAGGCTCAGGCGCTGCGAGGTCTCGGCATTGCCGCCACGATGCCGAAAAAAGCCCCCCAGCAGCACGAGATTGCGGATGGTCTCCAGGCCCAGAAGCCGCACCGCCTGGGTCAGAGACTGAACCTTGACCGGCAGGCCGAAGTAGGCGGAGTTGGTGAGCTTGAGGGTTTGCGCCACCATCGCCACGTCGCGCGCCATGACTGCCGCGACCGATGCGGCCGAGCTGCCCGGTGCATCCAGTTCGTGGACCAGTTCCGCGAAGTGCGCGGGTGGTGTCGGCAGGGTGTCGACCGCCGCGACCAGGGCGCGCACCTTGTCGGATGCAATGTGGCGTCGCAGTTCCAGGGTTCGGCCGATGGTCTGGATCAGGATCTGGTGATCGCACGGCTTGGCCAGATACTGGTGCGCCGGCCCGAGGGTACGAAACACCGCCTCCTTGTCCGAGTAACCGGACAGAATGATGCGCACCGCATCCGGAGAACGCTGCCGCACCCACTTGAGCAGATCGGCACCGTCCATGCCGGCCATGCGCATGTCCGATACGACCACGTCACACGGTGCCTGTTCCAACGTTGCCATCGCCGCCTCGGAGCCCTCGGCAAACAGCATGTCCCAGTCCTGGCGCATGCAGCGCAGCGAGCGTGCGAGCCCTTGCTGTATCCGCGCGTCATCATCGACGAACAGGATGCGCGGGCGCATCAGGCCGCCTCCTGCGCCGTCCGACCGATGTTTCTGACGGGCAGGCGGACAATGAAGGTGGTGCCATGGCCGGGCGTGGTCTCGAACGTCAACACGCCCTCGTGCTTCATCACCACGATGTCTCGCGCGATGGTCAGGCCCTGGCCGGTGCCCTTGCCGATTTCCTTGGTTGTGAAGAACGGATCGAAGATCCGGCGCTGGATCGCCTCCGGCACACCGGTCCCGGTGTCGCTGATGCGCACCTCCACCCAGTCACCGTCTTGCCGGGTGGCGATGGTGATCCGGCCCTTGCTGTCATCATGCGCCGCAGGCTTGCCGTTCTTGGCGGCAATGGCGTGGGCGGCATTGACGATGAGATTGAGGAACACCTGAGACAGATCCCCCGGCAGGCACGGCACGGGCGGCAGCGTCGGATCCAGCGCGCGCTCCACCTCTGCCACATACTTCCATTCATTGCGGGAGACCGTGAGCGTGTTCTCCAGGGTGTGGTTGATGTCCACCAGCACCTTCTCGCGTGTGCCTGGGTAGGAGAACTCCTTCATCGCGCGGACAATGCGGCTCACGTGTTCGACCCCTTCCAGCGATTGCCGGGCGGCCGACGGCAATTCGCTGGCCAGGTAATCAAGGTCGGCACTGGCGGCGGCGGCCCGGGCGGTCGCCACCACGGCCTCGAACCGGCCCTCCCGCTCTGCGGCATCCGCGACTTGCTGATGCGCGGTGATCACCGCCATCAGATCCGTGAGCGACTGCACGATGAAGCTCAGGTTGTCGCCGATGTATTGGATCGGCGTATTGATTTCGTGTGCGATTCCACCCGCCAGCTGGCCGATGGCTTCCATCTTGTGGGTCTGCTGCAACTCTCGCTCCAGCGCTTGCCGGCGTTCGGCGTCGCGCACCGCGCGGGTGACGTCCCGGCGGATCAACGTGCGTCCCCCGCCACGGATGCGGTACTCGTCCACCTCGACGCAGCGGCCGTCGCCGGTCTCGAACGCACTCTGAACCCGGTCCGTCGTGCGCTCCGACAGTCGCGCCTGGATCCAGGCTTCCGCGGTCACGCCCTCCGGCAGCCGAACGTCGCCGCGTTGCACCAGGGCAGTCATGAGTTCGGAAAAGCAGGCACCCGGCTTCAGCAGATCCCGCACCGTGCTCATGGCATCGGCGTAATGGCTGTTGAACAGCACCAAGCGGTCGTCGGCATCGTAGATGGCAAAGCCATCGGCAATGCTGTCCACCGCGTCCTGCAGCAGTTCGCGAGCTCGGGTGGCCTCCGCCTCCGCTTGCACTTGGGTGGTGATGTTGGCGCCGGTGCCGCGGTAGCCTTGGAAGCCGCCGTCGGCATCGAACACAGGCACCCCGCTCACCCGGATGTGGGCCACGCTGCCGTCAGCGGCGGTTACCGGATAGACGAAATCCCGGAACGCCCGGTGCGCGGCAAGGTCAGCCTGGTGTGGCGCCCAGAACGCCTCGTCATCGACGTTGCAAGCGATCTCCCGGCGGGTGCGGCCAATGATATGCCGAACCGGCCCGCCCTGCGGCGTCCGCTTTCCATCCGGGTCGGAAAACCAAATGAATCGGAGGTCTGGCCCCATCTCATAGAACCAGTCGGAACTGGCCAGCGCGAAATCCTTGAATCGCTGTTCGCTCTCGCGCAGCCGTGCCTCGAACAGTTTTCGCTCGGTGATGTCCTCCTTGACGGCCACGAAGTGGGTGATGGCGCCGTCATTGTCGATGATTGGCCCGATCGTCGCGAACTCCCAGAAAAGCTCGCCGTTCTTCTTGCGATTGAGCAGCTCTCCTCGCCAGGTTTCACCCACGCTGATGGTGCGCCACAGCGTCACGTAAGTCTCAGGCGTGTTCTCTCCGGATTTGAGGATGCGCGGGTTCTGGCCGACCGCTTCTTCCGCGCTGTAGCCGGTGAGGGCCACGAAGGCGGCATTGACGAACTGAATGGCACCGGTGGCATCGGTGATCACCACGGTGGCCGGGCTCTGCTCAACCGCGCGGGACAGGATGCGGAATTGTTTTTCCGCCTCGTTTCGATCGGTCAGGTCCTGGATGGCCCCGACGATCCCGCCGATGGTTCCGTCCGGCTTGAGGAACAACGCCTTGGTCACGGTTTCGTGGCGCCGCCTGCCGCACTGTTCGGGGATGACCTGATCGTAGGTGCGCACGCCGCCGCCGCGCAGCAGAGTCAGGTCTTCCGCGCGCTGTTGGTCAGCGAGTTCGGGCAACAACAGGTCATGGACGGTGTGCCCGATGATGTCTTTCGTCGGCAGACCGGCAAGCCTGGCAAACGCCTGGTTGCAGATCCGGTAACGACCGTCGAGATCCTTGAAGAACATCGGGATGGGGACGGTATCGATCAGGGTGCGGCTGAACGCCAACTGCTGCTGCAGGTCGATCTGCGCCTGCTTCAGCACGCTCACGTCCGACAGGGTGCCGATGAAGTGGGTGGCTGTGCCGTTGTCGTCGATCACCGGCGCGATGGTGATCTCGTTCCAGAAGGGGCTGCCGTCCTTGCGGTAGTTACGGGTGGTCACGGTCACCGGCCGGCCCGAGAGCACGGCGTCGCGCATGGACTCGATCGCCGCGTCATCGGTATCGTCACCCTGCAGAAACCGGCAGTTCTTCCCCGCCACGTCCGGGAACGCGTAACCGGTCAGGCGCTCGAACGCCGGGTTGGCGTAAAGGATGGGACAGTCCCGATCCACCGGGCCGGTGATGATAATCCCGGTGTTGGCAGCCTCCATCGCCCGGGTCCGCAGGTGGAGTTCAGCCGCGGCATGGTGCCGCTCGGTCACGTCCTGGATCGTGCACACGATCAGCGGAGAGCGGGTGCCGTCATCCTCGATCCGCTCTCCCTCGTGATGCACGATGCACTCGTTGCCATCCGGGCGCAGCACCCGGTAATCAATACTGAATGCGCTTCCGCGGTCCGTCGCGCCCCGAAGCGCCGCCGCCACGCGCGCCCGGTCACCGGGATGGACCGCGCCCAGGAGCGCATTCGTACCAGGCCGCGTCTCCTCAACGGTGAGGCCCAGGATACGCAACGCCTCCGCCGACCACTGGGCACTTCCTGTGATCGCACACACGTCGAAGCTGCCAAGTCGCGCCATCGCCTGTGCGCGTGTGAGATGCAAGCGGCTTTGCTGCAAGGCGCTGGCGGTCCGCGCTTGGCTGACGATGGTGCGCAACAGTGTCCGCTGGAACCACACCAGCGCCATCGCGGCGACGACCAGGGCCGGCACCAGCAGGAGCGCCGGCACCGCGAGCAAGCCCACCTCGCGCAATCGGGATGCTGTCCCCGTGATCGATTGTCCGACGGTCGCTTCGGTCGCCTGGACCAGGTCGGCGAGGGCCTGAATCGCGGCCTGTCCGTCGACGGTCGGCACCGCCGACAGCGGCAAGGGGGCCAGATCGGTGCGGGCTGCCGCAGCGAGGATGGCCACCGCGATCTCATAGCGCTCCAGGGCATCGCCGATGATGGCCACGGCCTCGGCCTCGGCGAGAGTCACGCCGGCGGCGCGATACTGGCGGAGGGCGGCACGTGCGGACCGGAGGCTGGCTTCGGCACGAAGCGCGGCGTCCCGGTCCTGATCCAGTGCCAGTTCGACGTAACTATGGATGAGTCCGCCGAAGCCGAGTGCCGATTGCAGCCGATCCAGCGCTTGCGGCTTGCTGGTGCTGATCTCGGCCTGGCTGTACCAGTGCTCGACCATGCGGTCGTAGCCGGCAAATGCCACCAACCCGAACCCGAACAGGGCCACCAAGCTCACAACGATCAGGCCGATCGCGAGCCTGGAGCGGCCCCGCACATTGCGGATCATGTCGCTATCGGCCGGCATCGCCGCGGGCAAGCCGCTAAGCCCGTGGTGCGCCGCCCCCGCCGCCTTGACGCTCGGGGCGTCGTCCGGTCCGTCAAGTGCCGCGGTCACCGGCATGAGCACGAGCCGCGCCGGCCTCGCGGCGGTCAAGGTCATGGGGGGAGCCGTCATCGTGGCGTTCGGCGGCATGAGCGTCGAACGCGCTCGCGGAACCCGACGATTCGGCGGTGGCTGACGCCCGGCGGTGCTCGGCGATCCAGCCGGGCACCTGCGCCGGCGGCAGTGGCGGAGTGAACAGATAGCCTTGCGCCTCGCGACATCCCAGCGCCGCGAGCAGGCGTGCCTGCGCCGGCGTTTCCACCCCTTCGGCAATCACTTCGAGCTTGAGCGAGCGCGCAAGCACCAGGACCGCTTCGACGATCGCGCGGTCTTCGCCGTCGTCGGGGAGATTGCGCACGAAACTGCGGTCAATTTTGAGGCGATGCACGGGAAGTTGGCGCAAGTAGCGCAGGCTGGAATAGCCGGTCCCGAAGTCGTCGATCGCCAGTCGGATCCCCAGCTCATCAAGCCGGACCAGTTCCGCTATGACGTCGTCCCCTTCCTGTACCGCCGTGCGTTCCGTAATTTCCAGTTCCAGTGCGTGTGGCGGCAGGCCGGAGCGCGCCAAGGCTTGCCGCACCGTCGCCAACAACTTGCCTCCGCCGATCTGCTGTGCGGAGATGTTGACCGCCACCCGGAACTCGCCGAGGCCCTCGTGCTGCCAGCACAGAGTCTGCGCCGCAGCCGTGGCAAGGGCCCATTCGCCCAACGGGATAATCAGGCCGTTGGCCTCGGCCAGCGGGATGAAGATATCCGGCGGGATCGTTCCCAGGCTGGGATGAGTCCACCGCATCAGGGCTTCAAAACCGGCGATCTCCCCGCTCGGCAGGTGGATCAGGGGTTGGTAGGCGAGGGACAGTTGCCCCTGGTCCAGGGCCGAGGCCAGGGCCCGCTCCAGATCGCGGCGCCGCGCTACGCCGCCATCCTGCCGCTCGTGGTACAGGCAGAAGGTGGTGCGTGGTGTTTCCCGGGCACGTCGGGCCGCCAGCGTCGCTTCCTGCCAGAGCCGATCCGCTGGTGCGTGCCTTTCCGTGTTAAGGGTGGCGCCAATGCTGGCGATGCAGGGAATTTTGTGTCCGTCGACCGGCACCGGCGCGGCGAGCACGTCCACCAGTCCGCCCAGGAGCGCGCGCAGCGCGTCCTCGCCGGCCACCGCTGGCAGCAGGATGGCAAACTCGGTGTTTCCGATCCGGGCGACCTGGTCCGGATGAGAGGTGTTGCGCTTCAAACGCTCGGCCGTTTCCGACAGCACGGCGTCGCCGGCATCATGTCCGAACGCTTCGTTGATCTCGCCCACCTGTCGCAAGTCGACGATGGCAAGGCCCGTGGCCTGCCCCCGTTCGCCGTCCCGCGCCAACGCATCGAGCAGCCGGCCGCGCATGACCCGGCCATTCGCCACTCCCGTCAACGCGTCGTGCGAGCTGTTGCGGTGCAGGGCCTCTTCGGCGCGCCGCTCCGCACTGATGTCACGAACGATGGCTGTGCCGGCCCGGTCTTCGCGTTCATGGTCGGCCCCCAAAACCAGTTCCACCGGGAAGCGCCGGCCGTCACGGTGGCAGCCTTCGGTCTCAAGGGCAGCAACCTTTCCATCCGAGGCAGGGACATGGAGCTGTCGCGGATCGAGGTCCGGGATCAGCCGACTGAGGCACTGGCCTGCCAACTCTGTCTGCCCCAGCCCGAACAGCCGTTCCACAGCTTGGTTGCACGACACGATGCAGCCGACGCTATCGAGGCCGATTACCGCTTCCGCGAGGGTATCGATCACCAACGAGATATGCCGGCGTTCCGCTTCCAGCCGGACCAGTTCACGGCGCACCAGGGCGTGACGGCAGTACTCCGCCGCCGCGTCGGAAATCGCGGCCACCAGATTCGGCTGCGCGCATGGCTTGGTCAAAAACCGGAAGACCTGGCCGTGATTGACCGCGGCCAT
Organism: Rhodospirillales bacterium; assembly: GCA_007695045.1. Classification (GTDB taxonomy): domain Bacteria; phylum Pseudomonadota; class Alphaproteobacteria; order Rhodospirillales; family Defluviicoccaceae; genus REEP01. Next base: position 12,540 of record REEP01000066.1, read on the forward strand.
GGCCGTCTGCAGGTCGCCCTGCCCGGTCAGCATGATGCGCATGATCTCCGGCGCGCGCGTGCGGACCTGGTTGAGGAAAGCGACCCCGTCCATGCCCGGCATCTGCATGTCGCTGACGACCACGGCGAAGGGGCCCTGGCGTTCCAGAAGGTCGAGACCTTCCGGGCCGCTGGCGGCGGTGACGATGTCGAAGTGATGACGCAGGCCGCGGTGAAAACCCGCCAGCACGTGGGGTTCGTCGTCCACGACCAGAACCCTGGTGCGCGTCATCAGCCCCTATCCTTCCGTCACGGGTGCGGAACGACACCTCAAGGTTGAGCATTATGTCGTGGAGTACGGCCCGGTTGTCTGCGCCGCGGACCGCCATACCCCTTTTGGATAGTAAGACAACAAAACCCCGAACATCAAGTTAACGCTTCGACCATGCCATCGCATCCGACCGGTCAACAAGAGCGCCTTTTAAGGTTTTGGCAGGGCCACCCGACTACCCTGGCCTTCGCAATCGTTCGACCCGAGGTGTGCGTTCATGGCCGATTCCGTCGAGTCCGGCACTGTGGCGCCGACAGCAACCGATGCCGCCGCCGTGGCGGATCACATGACCGACGCGGCCTCCGGACAGGCGCCCGTTCTGCACCAACGGTTCGAGATCGATGCCAGGACCCCGCTACCGGCATTCGATAACGGCACGTCCCGGGCGTATGCCGTCACCGATCGTCTCCAGGCCGGTCGTGCCCTGTTCGCCTTGGTGTGCTCTCCGGTGCTGCCGTTCCGGGCCCATGTGCTGGAGCGCCTGAATGGCAGTTTGCCGTCCGGTTTGCTGCCTCTGGTGGATCACGGCCTGGTGTCGTGGGCTGGCGAACGGGTGCCCGTCCTCGTCTACGTCCGGCCCGAAGGCGGCGCGGTCGGCGCCGTCTACGGCCGGGACGGACGCAGCATCGCAGAGAACGATATTATCCGCCGGATCGCCACCCCAATCGTCCGCGCGTTGCGGGGGCTGGATTCAAGCAGCGTCAGCCACCGCAACATTCGCCTCGGCAACCTGTACTTCCTGGATGAAGGCCGGTCCGAGTTGGTATTGGGCGATTGTGTGGCAGGGCCTCCCGGGATGGCCCAGCCGATAGCGTCCGAGCCTGTGGAACGGGCGATCGCCTCGCCTGCCGGTCGCGGCGAAGGCGGCAGCGCCGATGACGTGTACGCCCTCGGCGTGGCCCTGGTGTCCCTGTTACTGGGATACGATCCCATCGCGGACACCGACGATGATGACATCATCATGGCCAAGCTGGAGCGCGGCAGCTACAGCGTGTTATGCGAACGTCAGCGCGTGCCGCTCGCCATGCTCGAACCGCTCCGCGGCATGCTTTGCGACGAACCGTTGGCGCGCTGGAGTCTCGACGAGTTGCAGGCGTGGATCTCCGGCGGTCGTACCAGCCTGCCGCGCCGCACTGCCGGTGCCCGGCCCGCGGCGCCATTCGCGTTCGGCCGCAAGGAGCATTTTTCTTTCAGGACCTTGGCGCGAGCGTTCTCCAAGGACGTGGTCCGCGCGGGTGGGGTGATACGCGCCGGTCATCTGGAGTTGTGGCTACGCCAGCGGGTGCGCGATGAGGACCTGGCCAACCGGGTCGCCGATCAGGTTCACGTCGCCACCAAGGCGGCCCGCGGCAATGCCAACGCCGAACAGGTGCTGGTCTCCCGGGTCGCGATGCTGCTCGATCCCCGCGCACCGATCTGCTTCCAGGGCTTGAACGTGATGCCGGACGGCATTGGCCCGCTTCTCGCCCAGCGCTGGCTCGGCGACGGCGATGCGCAGACGCCGGCGGCTCTGCTGCAATCGGATTTGCCGGGATTCTGGTTGTGGGCTCAGGGCAAGGATGGGACGAGCCTGATCGCGGCTCACCGGCAGATTCCGCGACTGCATTTCCTTATCGGCAAGCAGACGATTGGCTACGGGCTGGAGCGCTGCCTGTATGAGACCAACCCGGGCATTCCATGCCAAAGCCCGCTGGTGCGGGGAAGCTATGTCCTGACCCTGGAAAGATTGTTGATCGCTCTGGACCGGGCAGCCGGCACGGCCGGCGAGGCAGATCTGCCGATGGATCGGCATATCGCGGCTTTCATCGCGTCGCGTAGCGAGGGTGGTACGGAAGCGCTGCTGGCGGCCATCGGCGACGCTTCCCGGGCCAAAGTGGTGTTGGGCACCTTGGGGCTGCTGGCGCAGGGTCAGCGCGCTTGCGGTGGGCTTGCGGTTCCCAGGCTGTCGGCATGGATGGCGCGCCTGCTGCCACCGGTGATCGACGAGTTCCATCATCGCCGGACCCGCCGCGAGGTGGAGAAGCGCATCAAGGCGGTGGCGCCCAACGGTTTGCTGACCGAACTCAGCGATATCGTGAACGATCAGGACCGGCGCATGTCGGACATGAGCGGATTCATGGCGGCCTCCGCTGCGTTCGAAGCGGCTTCGACGCGTATCCGCACGCTGGAGTCCGATGATCCCCGGCAAATCGCTCGGATCCAGGAGGCCGGCCGATCGGCCGCTGCCACCGCGTCGATTCTGGCCTCGGCGGTGGCGGTCTGCCTGATCCTGATGAGCCACCTGCTGTAACGCCATGACCGATTGGCCGAGCCGGGCTCGTCTGAGACCGTCGCAAGCGCAGTCGCAGCCCCCCCAAGGTCATCAGCGTCGACGTTTCCGACGGCCGATGCTGGCGGCGGTTGTGCTGGTCCTGGTCACCGCCTTCACGCCGGCGACCTTGGTGGTCTTGCTGGTGGGAATGCTGCCCACCCTCGTGGCCGCCATAGCCAGTCGTACCCCCGGTCACCACGCCGTGGTGACCATCGGCAGCATCAACTTCATCGGTGTGTTTCCGTTCGTCCTGCGTTTGTGGATGAGCGGCAACGCCGTTCACGATGCCGCCGCCGTGGCGACCGACCTGATCAACCTGGTGCTGATGTACGGAGCGGCCGCTCTGGGCTGGGTGGTGTATCTGGCGATGCCGCCGCTGGTGGTCGCCCTCTGGCGCGTGCGTTCCCGCAGCGAAGTGGCGGCGCTGCGTGCTCGGCAAAAGGACTTGATGGAGGAGTGGGGGGAGGAGCTGGGGCGTCCACCCCCCCGGCGCGAACCGACCCCGGCCGGCGTTTGACCGCCCGGAGCCTTCAGGATGCCAGTTGCTGATCGAAGGCCGCGTTGCGAACCGACTTCTGCAACTTCTCGAACGCCCGCACCTCGATCTGGCGTACCCGTTCGCGGGAAATGCCGTACCGCTGGCTCAGGTGTTCCAGTGTCGACGGGGTCTCGCTCAGCCGGCGTTCGGCGATGATTTCGCGTTCCCGCGGGGTCAGGGTCCGCAGGGCACCGTCCAGCAGGCTGCGCCGGGAGTTCATCTCCTCGGCGTCGGCCAGCCGTGACTCCTGGTCCGGCTCCCCATCTACCAGCCAGTCCTGCCACTCTCCTTCGCCTTCTTCGCGCAAGGGTGCATTGAGCGACATGTCCTGACTGGAAATTCGCCGGTTCATGTTGATGACATCGGAATCGCTGACGTTCAGCCGATCGGCGATCCTGGTGACATGTTCGGGTAACAGGTCGCCGTCCTCGATCGCCTGCATCTGTCCTTTCAGCTTGCGCAGGTTGAAGAAAAGCTTCTTCTGCGCGGCCGTCGTGCCGATCTTCACCAGCGACCACGAATGCAGGATGTATTCCTGGATCGAGGCACGGATCCACCACATCGCGTAGGTGGCCAAGCGAAAGCCGCGGTCGGGATCGAACCGGCGCACCGCCTGCATCATGCCCACGTTGCCCTCCGAGATCAGTTCGCCCAACGGCAGGCCATAGCCGCGATAACCCATGGCGATCTTGGCGACCAGGCGCAGATGGCTGGTGACCAGCCGGTGAGCGGCGGCCATGTCCTGGTGGTCGACCCACCGCCGGGCCAGGGCCAACTCCTCCTCGGGGCTCAGCATCGGGTAGGCCCGGATTCGCTGCAGGTAAAGGCTCAGGTTCCGTTCGGGACTGACGTCATGATCGAAACTCATGTAGGACATCGCATCTCCCCCGTCTGTTCGGGGTTGGCTCGAACCGGCGATCAGTGCCGGCCGTGGGCTCTCCGCCCGCTCAACGCTCCGCCGATAATAACCTAGCGTGGCACTGCGGTATAGGGGGCGATTTGGATCGCCTGTAAACAGCCGACCAACGCCCTGATCTCAGGATCCAATGGTACCTGGAAGCGGCACGATTTGCCCGTCACAGGGTGCTGACACCCAATCAAGAAGGCGTGAAGTGCCTGCCGACGAAACGAGCGGAGCGTGCCCACTGCCGCCTCCGGCAACTCACGCGGCCATGGCTTGCGCCGGCCGTAAACCGGATCGCCGATCAGGGCGTGGCCGATGCTGGCCAGATGCACCCGGATCTGGTGGGTGCGCCCGGTGATCGGGCGACATTCCAGAAGCGCCGCCACCCCGCCACCCATCACCTGGAGCACCCGGTAGTCGGTGGCAGCCGGCTTGCCTGCGGTCGGCACCACGGCCATGCGGGTCCGGTGTAGACGGTCCCGGCCGATGGCACCGGTGATGCGCCCGGCAGCAGGCGAGGGGACACCCCACACAAGTGCGAAGTAGGCGCGCTCGATGGCATGGGCGGCGAATTGCCGGATCAGGCCTTGATGCGCGGCATCGGTCTTGGCGGCAACGATGAGACCGCTCGTATTCTTGTCCAGGCGGTGGACGATGCCGGGCCTGAGCGGCGCTCCGACGCTGGAAAGCCGCCCCCCAGTATGATTGATCAGGGCGTTGACCAGGGTGCGTTCGGGATTGCCGGCCCCCGGGTGAACCACCAAGCCGGCCGGCTTGTCCACTATAATGATGTGGTCGTCTTCGAAGACCACCTCGAGGGGGATGTCCTGACCGGCCGGGCGCACGTCCGGCGGCGGCGGCAGGTCAACTGCATAAATTTCGCCCGTGCGTACGCGCGTCGACGGCGCGCGAACCGCATCGCCCGATGTGTCCTGGACCCGGCCGGACTCGATCAAGGCCTTCAGCCTGGACCGGGAAACCGACGGGAGGGCATCGGCCAGCACCCGGTCCAGCCGCAAGCCGGCCTTGTCCTCGGCAATGACGACGGTTAAAGGAGGCGTCATCGTTCTGGGCAGCACAACTGTGGCAGGTTTTCCATGCAGGCCATCAAGGCGGTCGTCATCGGACTCGGCGTTCTGATCGTGATCAGCTTCGGTCTGCTCGTCTATGGATTCTATACCAAGCTCACCGACCCCGACTTCCGGGTAACCACAGCCGACGGCCCTTCCGGGCCGCCGGAGGCCCAAATCGATGTGCCCGAGGGATGCGGGGTATTCGAAATGGCAGCTGAGGAGGATCGGCTGTTCCTGCGCCTGGACGGCCCCCATGAGGGATGCAGGCGGATCCTGGTGATCGACGCCGACAGCGGCCGGCACCTGCGCACCGTCACCTGGGAACGGGCGGCGCCGGAACAGCCGTAGCCGTGATCGTTCTGTCCCGGTCCATTTTGGCCGCCATCGCCCGGCATGCGGAACGAACCTATCCGGAAGAGTGCTGCGGCCTTCTTGTCGGTACGCGCCGTGTGACCGGGGACATTGTGATCAGCCGCGCCGAGGCCGCGACCAATGTGGCGCCGTTGTCGCGCGGCGACCGTTTCGAGGTGGACCCGCAGGTACGGTTCAACCTGATGCGCGACCTTCGTGGTGGCGGGGGAGCCGAGGCGATCGTCGGCCACTACCACTCCCACCCGGATCGGCCGGCGTCGCCGTCGCCCACGGATGCCGCGATGGCGTACGAACCGGACCTGGTCTGGGTGATCATCGCGGTCCGGGACGGGGTTGCCGGCACGACGGCGGCATTCCGTTTCGACGCCGGGTGTGGTCGCTTTCAGCCTGTGGTCCTCAGCGTGATATGATTTGCTGGATCGCGATCATCTCGGGCTGCCGGCTGATAACGCTCCGGTATGGTTGCCACGGCGACGTTTGTGTCTGGTCAGAATGCAGCTCACGGCAAGGAGCCATCGGAGAATGCTCCCAGAGATTGTGCCCGAGTCCAACTACCTGATGCGGATGGCCGACGGCACCATCAAGCAGGTCAACCCCTTCACCGGGACCGAGGTGTGGACAGTGCCGGGCCGCGCCAACCGCCCCCTCGGCGTCGGTGACCGGGAACCCGTTCGCCTCGACCCCGACCGTGTGGACGCTCACTGTGCATTCTGCGCCACCCGCTACCTGGAAACACCGCCGGAGAAGGCGCGCCTGGTGCGCGACGCTACCGGAGAACACGTCACCTGCCGCCACCTCCCGGCGTCGGCGCTGTTCGACACGGTGGCCGAGTTTCGACGTATCCCGAACCTGTTCGAGATCGTGTCCCTGGACTACTGGCGGCGCAACTTCGGCTACCGGCTGCCGGACGCGGTCGCCACGTGGCGGCGCGACTACCTCGCCAAACCCGAGGGTCGCCGTCATGTGCTCGATGTCGTGGCACAGCGCCTCAAGGCGTTCGGCATGGCCTCTATGGCGATCGAGCGCCTGTCGGAAGCGGACCGCCTGGCCATCGGCGATGCCTTCTTCGGCGGCGGCCACGAACTGATCGTTGCCCGTCGCCATCATGTGGACGGTGCCGAATTCGACGACCAACTCGCCTCCTCCGGCACCCTGTCTCCGGAAGAGCATTTTCAGTACATGCGGTTCACCATCGACGCGGTACGCGAGATCTATCGGGCCAATCGCTACGTCCGCTACGTAGCCGTGTTCCAGAACTGGCTGAAGCCGGCGGGGGCGTCATTCGACCATCTGCATAAGCAATTGGTCGCCATCGACGAGCGCGGCGTCCAGAATGAAATGGAGGTCCGCCACGCCCGTGCCAACCCGAACATCTATAACGAAGCGGCCGTGAATTTCGCCGCGTATCGCAACCTGGTGTTTGCCGAGAACGAGCACGCGATCGCCTTCGCCGGCTTCGGCCATCGGTTCCCCTGCTTGGAAGTGTACTCCAAGAGCGATCGCAGCGAGCCCTGGACGCATACCTCTGACGCCCTGCGCGGCATGTCCGACCTGATCCACGCCTGCCATGCCGCCAGTGGAGCCGACGTCCCCTGCAACGAGGAATGGTACTACAAGCCGCCCGATGTGGACGTGCCGATGCCGTGGCGCGTGTTGATCAAGTGGCGGATCTCCACGCCGGCGGGGTTCGAAGGGGGCACACGAATCCACGTCAATACCATCGATCCCGAGTCCCTGCGCGACCGGGTGGTGCCGCGCCTGTTCGCGCTCAAGAACGAGGGCCGCATCGCCCCCATGCGCATCGCGTTCGAGTGTGCATGCGTGCCCAACTGCCTCAAATACAACCCGGCAGTGCGACGGCCCTCCGAGCGGGAGCCCGGGATGCGGACACGCTTGGATGGCGCAGGGTCTCGCCACGAACCATCGCACGGCAGCTGACCAAAGCCGGTCGGCTTGTCAGCTGCGCTGCTCACCGAGGATCCTGGATCTTCGCGGAAGGCCGCCCTTGGCGGCGAGACCGTTATCTGACACACCACGCGGCCCAACAGGGGCTCAGTGCAACCGAGGAGAACGTGATGATTGGTCGCAACACCGAAGCCGGCAAGAAGCTGCTAACCTATGCTGAACGGATCGAACGTCTCATGGACGACATCGATGGCCTGAAAGAGGATTTGAAATCAGTCAAGGTCGAGGCCAAGAACGAAGGCTTCAACGTCCAGGCGCTGAGCCGGCTGGTCTCCATCCGCCGCACCAAGGGGCGGGCCGACCGTGAGGCCGAACTGCTCAACGATCTGGTGCTTTATGCCTATGCGACCGGAACCCCGCTCGATGTCGCCTTTCAAGGGGATGCCCCGCCGGCGGATGCCGCCGCCCGGGCCCACGCGGAGCGGGAGGACCCGTCGGACATGGCCGCCGAGGCCGAGTAAGCGATACCGGCGCGCGGGCGGCTGCTGCAAGGACGTGGCCGGCTGAGCCATGGGGTGCGCCGCGGCCAGGCTCGTCATCGGTTTGATCCTTGGTCTGCTGGCGCGCCTGGAGCCTGTCCTTGAACCTCTCGGGCTGGATTGGGGACGGGCGGCGACGCCGCTCTTGGCGCACGCACCCATCAGTCAAGGCACTGGCTTCTTCGTCAGCCGCGACGGAGATTTCGTCACCGCGGACCACGTCCTCGGCAACTGCCGGCGCCCTGCGGTGGAAACGCCCGCGGGGGTGTTGCCGGCGACCGTGGTGGCGCGGTCCGGTAGCCGCGACTTGGCGGTGCTCCGGACCGAGCGTCCGTCCCTTGCGGCGGCATTGCTGCTGCCGCGCCGGCCATTCCCGGTCAGGGAACGCATCACCATTACCCGGTACCGTAGTTGCGGTGGCCTCGCCTCCCGCGGCATTGTTGCCGGCCACGCCACCGCCATGCGTTTCGGGTCCTTCGGTGCTCTGGCTGTGACCGCGGAACAGCCGATCGTGGGCGGCAACAGCGGCAGCCCGGTGATCGACTCGCACGGCCTCCTGCTCGGGATGATCGTGGCCCGCTTGGTCCACGAGAGCACCAGCGCCTTGGCCGTTGATGCCACCACCATCATGGCGTTTCTCGACGAGCACGACATCGCTTTCGAGACCGCTCCGCCGATGCTGTTTCTGCTGCCCGAGCGATCGCCGGCTTCCGCGGTGCCGTACACCTTTCCGGTGATCTGTCTGCATTGATGGCCGGCGTCTCCGACCCTGACGCACGCTCACCCCCTCCCGATCATTGACGTATGTTGGTGCGCGAGACGCGAAAATCAGCTATGTTTGTTTCGGTTTTCGAATGATCGGCAGCCCCGCGTCCGAGGCGAGCGCGATCCAATTTTCATTAAGAAAAGCCGAGGGTTGGATGTCCGAAATAGGCCCGAAGGTGCGGGCCACTCGGCTATGACGCCATGAGGGAAGGGATGGTTAACCATGCTCACGGACCTCTATGCCCAGTTGACCCGTCTGCACGAGGACTTGCAGAAGCTGTCCGCCGGACCCTGCGGAGATGACGAGGCGGCCCAGCTCTTCGCCCGGATCGCCGCCATCGAGCGCAAACTCGTGACCTTTCCGCCGGAGACCATCGATGACGCCATCATCAAGCTGCAGATGCTGCGGATGGAGGCGGGGGGCGATCTGCCGGACTGGCAGCGCCAGATGCTGGGACAGGTGGTGTCCGTCCTGAAGCGTGAGGCCGGCAGCCGTCAAACCGCATCGGCGTGAAAGCGCTGCTGAATGCGCACGAGTGTTAACGGCAGGGCTGTCGCCGACATCGAGTCCGCCGATCTCCCACAGATTGATGCCCTTGGCCGCCGCTGCGGTGGCACGCCCGAATGCGGCCATAGCGGGCATCAGTGTAGCCTGCAGGATTTGGTGGCACTGTCGGCCGTATCGCGAGCGCTCTTGGCGACCTTGTCTGAGCGGGAGCGTCAGGTGCTCAACGGTCTGTTGGACGACAAGCCGAACAAGGTGATTGCGCAGGATCTGGGCATTAGTCCCCGGACGGTGGAGATTTTTCGTGCCCGCGTGATGCGCAAGACGGGCGCCCGCGGCATCGCCGAACTCACGCGGATGAGCATCGCCGCCACGGTCGCGGGCGCGCCGCTCCCCTGCTCTGCAGAAGCTTAGCGAAGGTTGCGCCGGCCGTTGGCTTCAGTGCAGCACTGTGCCTTCCGGGATGGGCGCCGGTTCGGCGGAACTGTCCGCCGCCGGCCGGGTTTTCAAGATGCGATACACGAGATTGCAGTCCTCGACCAGACCCGCGAGGTCATCAATGGACACGATACCCACCAGGCGTGCCTCCCGGGAATGGGTCAGTACCGGCAAGCGTCGCACGTGGGCCTTCGCCATCCGGTTGAGCACTGCTGGTAATTCGTCGTTGTCGTGGCAAGCCACCACCGCCCTCGTCATGACATCGGCGACGCGGCGAACTTCCGAGTCCAGTTCCGCTTGGTGCCCGCGCAGGAGAAGGTCGCGATCGGTCAGAACGCCGACGACAACCCCGTCTTCCACCACCGGCACAAACCCGATGCTGTGCTGGCGCATCACGCTCCGGATGCTGGCAAGCGTGTCCCACGGATGGGCGGTGTACACGTCGCGTTTCATGACCTGGGTGACGAACATGACTTCTGACTCCAGCGTAGCGAAGGGTTTTTCCGATCCGGCAAAGCCCATGGTGATGGTCGGTGGATCAACTCGCACCCAGGATGTGTCGGCTGTCGGTAGAAAATCAATACGTGATATTTCGTATGATGATTGAGGCTTGGCGGTGTTACACTGCTGATGCGACGGCGTTCCCGTCACCGCCCGGGGATGCCACCAGGGAAGGAAAGGACACGAACAATGCAATCCACAACCCGCACCATGTTGGAGCAGATGCTGGCTCACTATGACCACACCATCAGCAAAAATGAGGGCGGACCCAGCGACGTTGAGCTTATGAACGCGCGCTTTCGCGACCTGAGTATGACTGTTGTGGAGCCGATGATGCAGGCCTTCGCCGAGGTGCTGCAAGCACACGGCCATGAGACTCGGGTATTCGGACGGGAGATGTCGGTGTCTCCCGGCGGTTTTGCGCAGCATGCGGAGACCGTTATGGAGATCCGGCCGCGTCGCTTCGGAGACAACGCTTCAGACGGCTTTCGCATCGCATTCCAGATGCACACCGACTGCCGTAAGGTATTAGCGCAGGTCACCGACTGTGGGTCCGAGCATACCCACTATGTCCGTCCCCACGACATCCATCCGCTGGAAGGCGTGACCCCGGAAATGGTCGAGGCGGAGTTGCTGGAGATGGTGGGTTACGTATTCGGCAAGGTCGACCCACAAGCATCCATGGTCATGCCGGCCTGAATTCGCCGGTCCCATCCGACAATGGGTTCCGCCACGATCGATGCAGGAGGATGGCGATGAAAGCATCGGAAGCCCTGTGGTCACAGGATCTTCGTTCACATGTGCTGGCGGTGTCCGAGGAGATGCATGCCTATTACGACTTCCTGCATCGCAACGGCTGGTTCGATGCCGTGGTGGACATCGTCCTCGATGAGATATTGGACCTGCTGGTGAGCGAAGATCTACCGCAATCCCGGCATGTGGATGACATGAAGCTCACCCTCGCCCGGGAAAAGCCCGAGCGTACCGCCAACGCGATCTTCCGCTTTGTCATCGACGATACGCTCGAGAAGATCGGGACCCCGGAAGCCGGGCCGCTGCACTGGATCACGTTCGGATACTACTGGTTCCGCTGGCGGGAGGGCACGACGGCGCGGATGCGGGCCATTCTGGACGAACTGCCTGAATTCTTCCCCGAATAGTCGGCCCGAATAGTCGGCGGCTCGCGCCGGCCGCGGGAGCGTCCCTCTATTCGGCCGCTATCTCGGGCGCCGGCGGTCGCCACCGCAACACCGGCTGCCGGGCCGCCCGGGTTTCGTCCAGCCGTCGGCGCGGCGCCAGCCGCGGCGCCTCCTCGAAGAACCGGGCGTCGCCGCCGTGGGCCCTTGCCACCAAGCTCTTCAGGCTGGCAATGAACGCGTCCAGGGTCTGTTTGCTCTCGGTCTCCGTGGGCTCCACCAGCATCGCTCCGTGCACCACGAGGGGAAAATACACGGTCATCGGGTGGAAGCCTTCGTCGATCAGGGCCTTGGCAAGGTCGAGGGTGGTCACACCCGTGTCTTTCAGGGTGTCCTCATCAAACAGCGCTTCGTGCATGCAAGGGCCGGGAAACGCTGGGTGCAGGGTACCATCCAGGCGCGCCATCAGGTAATTCGCGTTCAACACCGCATCTGCCGAAGCCTGATGCAGGCCATCGGCCCCCATGCTCATCATGTAAGCCAAGGCGCGCACGAACATGCCAAACTGCCCATGGAAGCCCTTGACCCGGCCGAACGGCTTGGCGTCGGACTGGCACGGATGCTCGATGATCCTGAACGTGCCGTCCTCCCCGTGCACCACCGAAGGCACCGGCGCGAACGGCGCCAGTGCCGCCGACAGCACCACCGGCCCGGCCCCCGGCCCGCCGCCGCCGTGCGGGGTCGAGAAGGTCTTGTGCAGGTTGATGTGCATACAGTCGATGCCGAGATCGCCCGGCCGCACCCGGCCAACGATGGCGTTGAAGTTAGCGCCGTCGCAGTAGAAGAACGCACCGGCGTCGTGCACCGCCTCGGCAATCTCCAGGATGTCGTTCTCGAACAGTCCGCACGTATTGGGGTTCGTCAGCATGATGGCGGCCACATCGGGGCCAAGCTTCTGCTTCATCGCGGCCACGTCCACCCGGCCGCGCCGGTCCGCCGGGATGGCCTCCACCCGGTAGCCGCAGAAGCGGGCGCTGGCCGGATTCGTCCCGTGCGCCGATTCCGGCACCAGCACCCGGGCGCGCGCGTCGCCACGGTCTTCAAGCGCGGCGCGGATAGTCATCAAGCCGGTGAGTTCGCCGTGCGCGCCGGCGCCGGGGGACATCGCCACGGCTGGAAGCCCGGTCAGTGCCTTCAGCCAGCCGGCACAGGCGTCGATCAGGGCGAGGGCGCCCTGCACCGTGCTGACGGGCTGCAGCGGGTGCAGGTCACCGATCCCGGGTAGCCGAGCGAGCTTTTCGTTAAGCCGGGGATTGTGCTTCATGGTGCACGAGCCGAGCGGATAGAAGCCGCCGTCGATGCAGAAGTTCTGCCGCGAGAGGCGCAGGTAGTGGCGCACCACTTCGGGCTCGGCCAGACCCGGCAGTCCGATCGGCCGAGTGCGGGTGAGGCCGCCCAGGCGGTCGACGCCTGCGGCCGGTTCTGGCAGGTCGACGCCGGTCTTGTCCGGCGATCCCTGCTCGAAGCTCAGCGGCTCCTCGGCGTCGAGTCCGCGGTGGCCGCTCGTCGTTGATCCCTCCTGAGTCACCGTAACTCCTCTTCAAGTGCCGTGGCGAAGCGATCCATATCGTCCTCGCTGTTGGTTTCGGTGGCTGCCACCAGCAACCGTGCATCTGCCTCGGCTGCATGATCGGCCTCGGGGAACAGCCGGGCTGCCGGCACGCCGGCCAGGATCCCCCGCCCCGCCAGCGCTTCCACCACGGCCACAGCCGGCTTGGGAAGGTGCACGGTGAACTCGTTGAAAAACGGGCCGTCCATCACCGTGACCGCCGGTATGGCGGCAAGCCGGTCGGCGAGAGATACCGCGGCGACGTGGTTGAGCTTGGCCAGCCGCGCAAACCCCGCTTCACCCAACAATGTCAGGTGAATCGTAAATGCGAGCGCACACAGCCCGCTGTTGGTGCAGATATTGCTGGTCGCCTTCTCGCGGCGGATGTGCTGTTCCCGGGTGGACAGCGTGAGCACGAAGCCGCGGCGGCCGTCGGCATCCACTGTCTCACCCACCAGGCGGCCCGGCATCTGTCGCACGAACTTTTCCCGGGTGGCGAACAGGCCCACCGTGGGGCCGCCGAAACCGGTCGCGTTACCGAGGGACTGGCCCTCCGCGGCGACGATGTCGGCCCCCATGTCTCCCGGCGGCCGCAGCATGCCGAGGGAGACGACCTCATTGACGACCACCACCAGCAGCGCTCCCGCCGCGTGGCAGGTCGCGGCCAGCGGTGCCAAGTCACGAACACGACCAAACACGTCGGGATTCTGCACCACGACACACGCGGTCGCGGAATTGACTGCGTCGGACGCAGTCTCGCCCCCATCCCAGTCCGGCGGCAACTGCACCAAGTCCAGGTTCATGAAGCGGGCGTTGGTGGCGGTCACCTCCCGGGCATGCGGGTGCAGCCCGCCCGATAGCACGATCCGGGACCGACGGGTGATACGTGCCGCCATCAGCACCGCTTCCGCCGTGGCAGTGGCGCCATCGTAAAGGGAGGCGTTGGCCACCTCCATGCCGGTCGCCAGGGCCACCTGGGTCTGGAACTCGAACAGGTATTGCAGCGTCCCTTGCGCCACTTCCGGCTGGTATGGTGTGTACGCAGTGAGAAACTCTCCCCGCTGGATCAGGTGGTCGACGCTTGCCGGGATATGATGCCGGTAGGCGCCGGCACCAAGGAAGCAGGGCGCGTTGGCCGGGCTCAGGTTGCGGGCGGCCCACGCCTGGAAGGCCCGCTCTACCGTCAGTTCGTCAGCATGGTTCGGCAGGCCCGGCACCGGACCCGGCAGACGGGCGGCGGACGGCACGTCGCAAAACAGAGCGTCGACGGTCTCGGAACCGATGGCCGCCAACATGGTGCGGCGATCGGCTTCGGTCAGGGGCAAATAGCGCATCAGTCCAAGCTGTCCACGTAATCCTTGTAGGTGGCGGTATCCATCAAATCGTCGAGTTCCGCCGAAGCGGTGATCCGCATCTTGAAGAACCAGCCCTCCGCGGTCGGGGCGCTGTTCACCGTGGCCGGCTCCTCGGCGAGTTTCTCATTGGTCTCGGTCACGTCGCCGCTGACCGGCGCATAGACTTCGCTGGCTGCCTTGACCGACTCAACGACAGCCACTTCGTCCCCTTTAACGACTTGGCGTCCAACCTCGGGAAGTTCAACGAATACGACGTCGCCCAATTGCTCCTGGGCGTAATCGGTAATGCCGACGGTGCCGATCTCTCCGTCGACCCGAATCCACTCATGTTCACGGGTGTAACGCATTGATGTCATGTTCGGCTCCCCCTGCGTGCTGGAAATCATGCGGGTTGCTTGTATCATGTGGCATAGCGATGCGGCACGAACGGCAACGACACGACCCGGCCCGGCAACGACTGCCCACGCACCACCGCACTCACCAGGGCATTTTCATTGGCATGATCCGGGTTCACATACCCCATGGCGATGGGTGCCTCCACGGTAGGTCCGAAACCGCCGCTTGTAATCCGTCCGAGGTCCTTCCCCCACCGATCGGTGATCGTGGCCCCGGCCCGGGCCGGAACCTTTCCCTGCAACACGATACCGACGCGTTTGCGCTTCGGACCCTCAGCCATCTGGCGGAGAATGATTTCGTCACCCGGAAAACCACCCTCTTCCCGCCTCCGCCGTCCAATGGTCCAGCCGAGCCCGGCTTCCACTGGTGTCGTCGTCTCGTCCAAATCCTGGCCGTAAAGGCACAAGCCGGCCTCCAATCTCAATGTATCGCGCGCACCAAGGCCAGCCGGCATCACCTCGGGTTCGCCCAGGATCATGTCTGCCAACTCGGCGGCGTGCTCGCCGGCAACGGCGATTTCGAAGCCGTCCTCTCCGGTATATCCCGACCTGGTGATGCCGCAGCGGATATCGCCAACCTTCAGGGCCTCCATGGTCATGAATAACATGTGCCGGCTGGCCGGGACGAAGCGCGCAAGCACCGACGCGGCCGCCGGGCCCTGCAGCGCCAACAGAGCGCGGTCCGACCAGACATCGATGTCGATACGGTCGCCGATGCGTTCACGGATGAGCGCGAAGTCGTGGTCCTTGCGCGCTGCATTGACCACCAGGACCACATAATATCCCCCGTTGATCACCATCAGGTCGTCGACAATGCCGCCGCTCTCATTGGTCATCAGGGTGTAGCGAAGCCGTCCCGCGCCCAGACTGCGGATGTCGCCGACCACCAGGGTCTCGAGCGCCCCCGCCACATCGTCGCCGCGCAGCAGCGCCATACCCATGTGCGACACGTCAAACAGGACGGCCTGGTTGCGGCAGTGGCGATGCTCGGCCAGGATGCCGTCGTATTGGAGCGGCATTTCATAGCCGGCGAAAGGGACCAGCTTTGCGCCGAGCTTGCGGTGCAGGTCGTACAGCGGCGTCCGCTTCAATGCCTGGGTGGCGGCTGCTTCAGTCAAGCAAATCTCCTTCGATCGCATGATGTTGGTGGTGAGACGGTTGATATGGCATGGCTGCAACAACCGGCTCGACACCCCGCACGGTGATCAGGCCACCGCGCTTGAAATTTCGGCCGGCCGGGTTGATGCGCCAGCTATCGCGTCTGACCGTCCCGCCTGCGGTTGTACTCCAGTTCATCCGGGGTAAGTTGAAAGCCGACCAGAATGTCGTACTGACGGCCGGTAGTGCCTTCAGTCAAAGGAATACGAACAGTGACAGGGGGATCGTTGTCGATGACGCTTAGCCGGGTCAGGTTGCCGGGAAAGCTCACCGCAATCGGAAATCTCTGAACGTTCAAAATGGATTGGTCGAGTCCAATAACGCTGACGAGGTAGCTGAAGTCGGCCTGCCGGTCATTATTGGCTGGGCCGCGCACCACGGTCATAACCGGAGCGACCGTGACCACGACAATTTGTCCGTTGCCGCGGCCTCCCATGACCTGGCAGTCTGCCTGCACGTCTGTAAATTCCGCCTGATAATCCACGTCGGTCAGATCTCGGCCGGGCCCGGGGGCAAACTGGGTCAGGGTCGCGGCATCGGCAAGCAGGCTCACCCGCGGACATCGGGCCGCAAGGTCCGGTGCCTGGCTGCTGCCGCAACCGCTGACCAAAAGGACGCCCATCAGGATCGCAGCCCAGCCAGGCCTGCGGTAGTGTCGCTTCCTTTCGTGTGTCGTGGCGGAGTTCACAGTTGCTTGTGCGTGCCATCGCAGAACGGCTGCACAGCGGTCTGCTTGCATCCGCAAAAATATACTGTCTCCGTCCGCTCTGCCTTGGTAATGACGGGAGACATATCGGTCTCCTTGTGACTGCCGTCGCACAGCGGTTGGTTTGAACTGCGCCCGCAGGCGCACCAAGCATATTTGCGGCCAGCCTCCACCGCCATGGCGAATGGCGCCCGCTGGGCGATCACGGCATCCGGCATCGTTGTCTCCTGTTCTCCGATCTTCGAGCACGGTGGCACTGTAGAGGAAGGCCCTGTCCCGGTACAAGCGCGCCGGGACCTGGATCACCTCCCCGCGGCGGGGGATCGTTCCCACTGCGGGGGCACTCTCGTCAACGGCGCCGCAGGGGATTATGGTTTCGCGAAGTGGCATGTCCGGTCGGCGATGCGCTGATAACGTGAGAACGAGGAATGGCGGTTTATACGGAAGTGACTGACGAGGAGGTGGCTGCCTTCGTGGCCGATTACGCCATTGGAGCCGTGGTCGCGTGCAAAGGCATCGCCGAGGGCGTGGAGAATTCCAATTTCCTGCTCGCCACCGATCGCGGCACTTTTATCCTCACCCTGTATGAGCGCCGCGTTCGCCCTGAAGACCTGCCATTCTTCCTCGGTCTGATGGAGCATCTGGCCGCCGCCGGTGTGCCGTGTCCGGTACCGGTGCGGGCCCAGGATGGAACGGCGCTCCGCATGCTCGCGGGCCGGCCGGCGGCGATTGTGACGTTCCTGCGTGGCCTCTGGCCCAAGCGACCCACGCCGCACCACTGCTCGGGGGTGGGGGAGGCGTTGGCGGCCCTGCACTTGGCCGGCCTGGATTTTCCGTGTGGCCGTTCCAACGACTTGTCGGTGCAGGGCTGGCGGGCGTTGCTTGAAGCCTGCGTGTCCCACGGCGACCGCTTCGCCGCCGATCTTGCAGATGATCTGGCAGAGGAACTTACGGCCGAGCTGGCTGCCCTGGAGACGGCATGGCCGCAGCAGTTGCCGGCCGGCATCATCCATGCCGACCTGTTCCCCGACAATGTGTTCTTCGAGCGCGACCGGCTCAGCGGCGTGATTGATTTCTATTTCGCCTGCCGTGACTTTCTGGCCTATGACCTCGCCATTTGTCTGAATGCGTGGTGCTTCGAACCGGACGGGAGCTTCAATATCACCAAGGCGCGGCGGCTGCTGACGGCCTATCACGCCCGCCGCCCGCTCACGGCATCGGAACTGGCAGCGCTGCCCTTGCTCGCCCGAGGCGCGGCGATGCGGTTTCTGCTGACCCGTTTATACGATTGGCTGAATACCCCGAGGAACGCGCTGGTTTCGCCCAAGAACCCCGCCGAATACCTCCAGAAGCTGCGGTTTCACCGGCGCATCCGCGGCCCTGAGGGCTACGGGCTTGGCCGGCCCTGAACCGCCACTGCCGCCCGCTGCTGTGCCGCCGCACGCAGTGCGATCCGACGACCGGGTGGCCATCTTCACCGATGGCGCCTGCCTCGGCAATCCGGGGCCCGGCGGTTGGGGGGCGGTGCTGCGCTGGCGCGGGGCGGAGCGCGAGATGTCGGGTTCCGATTCGGCCACCACCAACAACCGGATGGAAATGACAGCGGCGATCGAGGCACTGGAGACGTTGAAGCGTCCGGTGGCCGTCGACCTGTACACTGACAGCACTTACCTCCGTGACGGCATCACCCGCTGGATCCAAGGCTGGAAGCGAAACGGCTGGCGCACCGCTGAACGAAAACCGGTGAAGAATGCCGATCTGTGGCGGCGGCTCGACGCTGCTGCCGCCCGCCACAGGGTCGAGTGGCACTGGGTCCGTGGGCATGCCGGTCATGCCGAAAACGAGCGCGCCGACCGTCTGGCGCTGGCGGCTGCCAAGCACGCTGCACGTCAGTCCTCCTGATTGAAACTCGCATAACGGGAGCGTGATCGCTCTGTAGGGGTTTTCGGACCCAAAATAATCTTTTTAGTAGAAGATTTTCTCTGGGTGCCCGGCATTCGCGTGTGCTAGGGTGCTGACAATAACCCGTTTGGGGGCAATTCGATGAGCGTGTCAAACCCGAGGGACGTGGCCGTTCGCTGGTCGGCGGGCCTGAGCGTCGGCATTCCGGCGCTTGACGCCGATCGTCGCTGTCTGGTGAGGGTGATCAGCCTTCTCCAGGGTATTGACGATGGCGAGGAGGCCCGGACCATGGTGGGAGCCACTCTGGACACTCTCGCTCTCTATGCCCCGTTTCATTTCGCACGAGAAGAGCGGGTGCTGGAAGCCTTCGGCTATCCGGGACTGGAGGTTCACCGCAACGAACATCGGGGGTTCATCGCGGATCTGGAGCGCTTGCGCAAACGTTTCGGCGGCCGCGCCGACCGGCGGGCGTCGGCCCGGCTGCTGGCCGAGTTGACCGACCGGCTGACCCATCATGTCCTGCTGTATGACATGGATTACAAGGGTTTCATTGGCGACCTCGGGCGGGCTGAACAGCTTGCCCGCGGCGGCAGCAGCGAGTGTCTGCTGGCTGCTCAGCCAACCCAACGGCCGCGTCGGAACCGTGCCCGATCTGCACCGGTGGCCGCTTCACTGATGCACTAGGCAAGGTGTGTGCGTCAGCAAACCGTCCTGATCGGGAACCGAGGCTGCCGCCGTTCCTTGCCTTGCCAGGCGTTCCGGAGGTAGTCTCGCCCTCTGATCTGGGCGGGGCGGCAGGCAGGGGTTCAAGCGATACGACCGAGAGTGCACGCCCGCATGCACAGACGCCGATCCGGAGACACGTGCCCGGCACCTTTGGCCTGCCGTTTGCTTTTTTTGATGCTGCTCGTTCCGGCTACGGCCTGTGACGATGTCGAGCGCGCCGGCGAAGCGCCGGAACCGCCGCCGCCTTCGGTAACGGTGGCCCCGGTGGAGGAAGCATCGATCAGCCCGGAGTTCACGTTCGTCGGCCAAACCCGGGCCGTTGACAGCGTCGACTTCCGGGCACGAGTGGAAGGGTTTCTGATCGACCGCCCGTTCGTTGAAGGCGATGATGTCGACGCTGATGCTCTTCTCTTCGTCATTGAACAGGCACCCTATCGCGCTTCGGTCGAGGCGGCGGAAGCGGCGCTGGCCGAGGCCGAAGCGGCCCACCAACTCACCAGCCGGGAT
>REEP01000085.1 GCA_007695045.1 Rhodospirillales bacterium
GGGCAGTACTGGTACTCGTTGACCATGCGCGCCGGCAACGGCGGCATGTCCGGCGGCAGCGGCGGCGCCGGCAGGGGCAGCTCGGGTTGGTCCGTTGGCGGCATGGGCGTGGGGCCTGCCCGGTTATCGCAGCGTCACGGCGACGGGCACTGAATTCCCGCCATACGGGAATCATGCCACAAGCGGCAGGCTAAGGTCGGTGACCGGGGTCACAGGTCAGCGGGTGGACGGGGGCTGTGCTCGGATCCGCAATCCGTGGATCAGCTCTGCACGGCTTCGTGCCATGCGGACAGGGGCCGTCCACGGGTAAAATTCATGAACTTGCCGACGGAGATGCGTTCGGCAACCATGACGTGATCGAAGCCGAAGTGCAGGAGTGCGCCTTCCTTCCGCAAGTCGGGATGGGACAAGAGGGCGCGGACGGCCGAAAGCGTCGCAGCTTCCTGCCAGATCGGCCAAGCAATGGAGAATCCTTTGGGTGTGGACACTCCCCCAACAACGCTCGGACGTACCCGCCCCGCACGGATTTCCGGAACAAGAATGATCTCTGCCAGACCGAGCGCGGCCAAGCGGTTGGCGCCGTGCTGAGTGCCAGCCTTGAAGGCTGAATCGGTCGGATCACCAGCCATCAGGGCGTAGCGAACATCCTCTGCCGAGTCCCAACGAAAAGAGAAGGTAGGGTCGTTGCGGTGCCAGGGCTGGAAGAGCGCTTCGGCCAAGCATTCGGAGGCGGACAGATTGACAGCGTGTTTCCCCTTGCCGCGCGGTGGTGGCGCCACCTGCCGCGGCACCGAGGCCAAGCGGTCAAGGAAATGCTGATGACCTTGGCCGAACAACAGGCACAGCGGCGTGGGCGTGACCGCCACATTCTTTTCATCCTTGGTCGCGGCATCGCTCATCAAGGCTGCCACGAGGTCGGCACGATATCGACGTGTCAGCGATGCAGTCTCCGCGGCTTTGGCCAGCAAATTTCGGCTTTCTTCCGGCGAATAGTTCAGATCCTTGCGTCCGTCAAAATCATGGCTCTGGGCAGCGATTTCGAGGCCTGTCGCCGCGGATTCGGCCACTTGCGCCGGTGTCGTTACTTGTCGCGTGGTCAGAACCGGGCGGAGGGGCCCGCGCGCCACATCCCAGTAGGCCCGGGGGTGCCACTCCGGACGGGACAGCTCCAGTGCGCGCAACAGCCCGAGCAGTGCCAGGAAAGCGAGCAGGTTGTCGGGCTCCAGCCCCTCCAGCCGGTGACGGGATGCAGGGCTCATCAGGTCGCCTCCCGGCTGGCGCGGTCTTCCGACGCGCGGTGGTCCGCCAGGCGCAGGATTGCCTCCATGCGGGCAAGCTCCCAGGGGCCATAACGCGCCTTGAGGCGGGCGAACAGAGCCGCCCAGTCCAGCCCGTTCCAGTCGAAGGCGAGGGACTGCGGACCAGGGCCCGGCGGCGATTCCGCGGGCAGACCCAGAACCTCCGGCAGCCCGCGCGTGCCCGCATCATCGGGATCCCGGTGGGGAAAGAACGGTCGTCCGTGCCCGTGATGCGTGCCCAACAGCCAGAGCACCAGCTCCGGGTCTTTGGCCTCGGCAAACCGGCCAATGTGGGGCGCCAACCGCACGGACAGGGCTTCGTGCCGCCAGTTATCCGGTAGCCCGGACGCGCCGCGCGCAGAGCGCGGCAACGGCCGGTCGGACTTGGCGAGGACCTGCCCCGGATCGTCCGGGTCCGGCCCGAGCGGGTCGCCATACTGCAGCCAAGCCTGGAAGCGCGCATCCGCCTTGCCCGCATCGTGCAGATAGCCGGCAAGCCCGAGGTCGACGACCCGTGCCGCCGCAAGCCCAGCGGCGCGGGCGAACCCATCGGCCTTGGCCTGCACATCCCCGCTGTGCTCGGCAAGGGTCAGCCGGAAGCCGGGTGTTGACCCCGCCGCATCGTCCTCGGTGGCATTGCCACGGCCGGTCTCGTCCTCGCTCCCGCCCTTGAGCCCGAAACGCGCCACGAACACGATGCCCCGCGGCCCGCCTTCGTCGTGGTCACCGTAGAGATCCGTGTGGGCGACAACCTTGCCCCCCTTGGCATGATCAAGCGCGTGGAGGTCAGCCCGGATCTCGACAGGAAGCTCAAGCGCCAGCAGCACCGCCCGCAGGTCCTGCCAGCGCTGCGACGCAGCAGCCGCCAGGGCATCGGCCAGCGCCTCGTCACGCACCGCTTCGCCCAGCACACCCGGCGCCACCCGCACGGCGAACCGCCGGCCGGCGAACGGTTCAGCGGCCCGCCGGGCGACGTCCGAGGCTGCATTCTCGGACCCCGGGTTCCAGCCGTACGCGTCGACGCCGCCGTAAGCCGCTGGCACCACGACGGTATCGCCGGGCCGCAACGCGGCGAGATCGATCCAGCGGGAGCGTTCATCATCGCCCCGCCACCGGAACACCTGCCGTGGTCGACCCTGACCCCGAGGCTCATCCCGTGGTGCCGCCGCCGGGGCGTCGGCCAGGGCCACCTCGGCGTCGCCGTCCTTGGTCGTGCTGCCGATCGCCATCAGCCAACGCCGCACCGCCCACAGCGGCAACTCGATGGCCTCCAGGGACCGAGGCGACACCACCATGAGCAACCGGCGGATGTTCTCGCTGTCATGGACCTCGGGGTCGATATCGGCACGCCACAGGACGGTGACGGAATCGGGCTCCCGAGCGGGCCCGTGCAGATAGAGCGCCACGTCCGGATCAGCCGCCGGGATCGGTGCGGTCTGGCTCAAAAGGTCAAGGTGGGCGGGCATGAGCACGGGGGCGTCCGCCTTGGGCGAAAGCGCTTCCGCGTCTATGGGCACGTCGAAGGCGTTGATGCCGAAATCGACCATGCGCTCCCGCCGTTGCATCGAGGCCGCTTTCAACAGGCGGTCCCACGCCGGCTTGATCCGGTCGCCATAGACCGGATCGTCATGGCGCGCGGCGATGTCGGACCGCTCGGCGATGATGGCCGCGTAGGGGACGATGTCGCGGCCGGCCCGGTTGAGGCGCCCGAAACGCTGGCGCAAGGCGTCCAGCGGCGCTGCCTCGGTGATCAACGCGTCGAGGTCGATGTCAACGCCCGCCTCGATGCATTGTGTCGCGACCACGATGAGCGGGCGTTCGAGCGGACGCTGTCCGTTGTCCTTCCAGGTGCGGGTCCGGATCGGCTGGAGTGCATCAGCCAGCGCGTCGCGGTCCACCGGCCGGGCCGGCCCGATCATCAGAACCGGCTCGGCCATCGTGCCGCTCACGATCTCGTCCGCGAAATCGGCTCTCACCCGTGCGAACACCGCCCGCGCCCGGGCGACTCGGTTGACGACCACAGCGATGGCCGGGGAAGTGGCACCATGGTCGGCCGTCCTGAAGTGGTCCATGGCGCGCCTGACCTGTTCCACGATTCGGCTGGCGCGGGCCGCGACATCGATGTCGCCCCGGCTTCCGGCCGGCTCCACCTCGTCTCCGGAACTGTGCTGGTTTGTCGGAGACTTGGGCGGCTCGATCAGTCGCGCGGGTTTGCCGGCCTCCAGGCGCTTCTTCAGAACCGGGTGCGACGTGTCGGCATCACTCAGCGAGAAGTCGCTTTGCGGCTGCGCGCCGGGCGTTGCGGTGAGCAGGGCTACGCCCCAGGGCGCCGAGCTGTCGACCTCGCGCCAGTTGCGCCCCTGGTAGATGCGGACCCAGGCCAGGGTCTGGCGGAACGGCTCCGCCAGGTGGGCCTCGTCCAGCAGGATCAGGCAGTCCGATCCGATCAGCCCGGCATGGACCGGCTTCATGGAATCCGAAATGCCGTAGCCACGGAACAGCAGGCGGGATCCCACCTGGTCGACGGTGGAACACAGAACCGTCGGTTGCGCCGGTGAGCGCGCCCAGTCGTGGTCACGCGGGATACCACCGCGCAGGCGGCGCGCAACCAGAGGCGGGCCGTCGCCCGCGAGAGTCTGCAGATGTTCCGCGACGCGTGCCGAGACTGGTCCTCGGGGTTGGGAAAGAGCATGGGCGATGGCCTCGGCACGGGTGAATGCATCATCCACCACCAGCCGGCGATCCACCACCAGGGCGATGCGGACGGCCGCTTGCCGACTTTCCCCGCGGCCGGATTCCAGCGCCAAGTGAAACACGGCAATGTCGATGGCCGCGGTCTTGCCGGACCCGGTCGGCAGGTCCAGCACGCCCGGCCACGCGCCTTCCTCGGCAACCCGCCGCAGCAACCTCTCCTGCCACGGGAATGGTTGGTGGCCATGAACCTCCTGGAAGAAGGCCCGGAAATCGTCCGGCGAGAGGGTCACCCGCCCGCTCCATCCAGTGGGCGGCACAGCCCAAGCCCGACGAAGCGCCCGGCCCCCAGCATGACAGGCCCGGCGAGGGGCACCGAAAATCGGATTACCGCATGGGTGAGCTGACGGCTTGCCAGAGACGACGGCAGGCGCCAGCGCGTCCACGCCGGCGAGTTGCCGGAGGGATAGGCCGATGGCGCGCCCTCGAACGCGGCATGCTTGTCCGGCACGATCACCTCCGGTTCCGGCAGGCCGCTGTTGCGGCAGGCCGCAGCGATCTGGGACGCCATCTCCCCCTGCCGGGCGCCGCCATCCGACTTCAGGTGGCGGTCGAGGGCGATGGGGGTCACCGAGGCGAAAGCCCGTGCCGGGCGGAGGTACAGCGCCGGATCCAGTGAGCGCTTGCCCGCGGGGGGCTCGAAGGTCGGGGACAGGTCGACGTGAAACGTGCCGTCGCGGGGCGTCCCTGCCTTCGGCTTGAGTCTCAGGACCCGCCGCCCCCTTTCCTCGTCGATCGGCGCGAGCAATCGCAAGACCTTACGAAGGTCCTCGTCCTCCAGGATGCCGCTGTCTCGGGGCGGGACCAGTGCGAAACCCATCACGTGACCGTCCGCGTAGGGGAAGCCTACGAACGGGAGGGGTATGACGGCGACATGCGGGGCGCGGGCCGGGCTTCCGTCCGCGGTATGACCGCTGACAACCACCGGGATCCGGTCACCGAGGCTGAGGCGGCGGTAGCCGGACAGCAGCGCATCCCGCAAAGTCTTGGTCACGAGCGCGCATGCACGGACATCCGGCATCTCGCCCGAGACGTGCTCGAGAAGGAGCCAGCGGCCGCCAAACAGGTTGGCTTGTTCCGGGTCGGCCGGCGCCGGCGGCGCCACCGGCGCACCGGGCAGCGGCCGACGTCGCGGCATGGCATCGTAGGCTTGGCGGAGTTCGTCAAAGCGCCCGGGATAGACGCGCCGCTTGGGTAGATTGGCCTTGCCCCGGTCGCGGACCTCGGGATCGATGAGGAAGCGGCAGCGAGTGAGGCTCGCCGAATGCCCGACGTAGGCCGTATCGCGGGCAAGCCTCTGTAAGGCCGCGAACATCTCGTCGGTCGGCTGGACGTCAGACCAAAGTAGTCGAACACTCGGCTCATGTGGGCGCGTGGCGGGGAACCGGCGAGGCTGTCGACTGCGCAGGGCTGGCAGCACGCCTTTGGCATGCTTCTGCTTGTCGCTCCTTGGATCGTTTGGCGGAACAAACACGGTTGCGCCCGTCCGAGAGTGAGAAGTGGGGGCCAGCACTTGCGGCACCGCCTGGCTTTCCAGCCATCGGAGCGCTTCCGCCTCTCGATCACACGCGCCCCGCGCAGCCCAGGTAGCGACCAGCGCCGAGAACACCCGATCGGGCTGCGGCGGCCAGTCGGGTATGTCGCTATCGGGCCCGATGGCGGCAAACGCGACGCCTGACAGGTATTCGACCTCGAGGACGAGGGTCATGCGCTGCGTTCCGCCTCCTCATCCTCGCCGCCTTCGCCTTGCAAGGCGAGTTCCTGGCTCCGGCGGACGATCTCCACCAGCTTGTCCTGGGGCGTCAGGCGAAGCGGTTCGGCAGAGAAGGAGAAGCCGGCCGCTTGCGCAGAGCTGTGGGCTTCCCGGAAAAGCGCGTGGGCTCCGTCGCGGGTCAGGCCGATGGTCTCCGACCCGCCATCGGCGTTCACCAGTTCCAAAGGGGCGCGGCCATCGCAGACCAGGTCACACCGCGACCGGAGCGCATAGCCACGCGCATCCTGGTCGGTCAGGGCCACAAGCCCCAGAGCCGCGAGCAGGCTGCGGCCGGCCGAGTTCTTGTCGCCGCCGCCGAAGCGCAGTCTGCGGAGACCGGCAAAGCTCAGCACAAAGGTATGTTCGATGTGGTCGCAGGTGACGCCGAGGGGCTGGATGGATGGCGCGATATTGCCATGATTGATCTCGGACGGCCGGACCTTTTTCGCTTTTTTTCCGACGGCGGCCTCGTCGGTACTCCAACCGTTTGGACCTTTATAAACCTCAACTTTGCGAAGGATGCCCAGAGGATCGATGCGGCTGCCCGGCCGCCGTCCGGCGGTCCGGAACTCGGTCTCGCCGGTGCGGGGGTTCGCCAATACCTCGTCCACCGGCACGTCGACGCCGACGATTTCGGACGTGAGGCAGCGCGCGAACTTGGCACCGAGTCCACCGCCTTCGCCGGTGGAATGCCACGCACCGAACAGGAGCGCGGTGGGCGAGATCTCCAGCAGCGCCGAGGCATCCTCCGCCTTGGCCTTGGCCAGGGCTTGGCCGACGTCACTCTTCATGAATTCCTCTCCGTCGAGCAGGCTGTCGCGAAGGATCGCATCATAGACCCGGTGCGGAGCGTCCAGTGACGTTATCCGGCTGATGCCGTCGAGTCCGGTACTGCCAAAGTCTACGACCACGTAAGGGATGGGTAGACCTTCGCCGATGGCCTGCAGCAGGCATTCTTCCAGCCGGTTGGCCTGGGACTGGACGCTGTCCACTAGGACACACCATGCTTCCCGGTCGCCCAGGCGCCGGCGCTCATAGACATGGCGGGGCGGCGCGTTCCGCCCTTCCCCCGGGTAGGTCGGCGGAAAAATCTTGTCGCCCTTTCCGCCCACCGGCTGAAGGAACTGCCGCCGCCGTATCGCCGCCGCGCTGGAGACGACTTCCTGAAGTGCTGCGAGGTCGAGTTGCATGATGGTCCCCTGATCGCCCCTGCCTGAACCGGTGATCTCGCCCTGCTGCCGCCGGTATGCGCCCGGCGGCGGCGGGGCCGTTCCGCGATTGCTCGGGATTGTTCACGAAATACGAGCGCAATACAACCGCGACAAGCTTGTCGCCACAGCCCGCCCCGGTTCCCGGTCAGGGCCCCGCTTACGCGAACCGCAGGCTGAGGCCGCCGTCGATGTCGAGGGCGATGCCGGTGACGTATCTGGCCTCGTCGGAGGCGAGGTAGAGGGCGGCATAGGCGGTGTCCCAGGCATCGCCC
>REEP01000135.1 GCA_007695045.1 Rhodospirillales bacterium
GTGAGGTTGCGAAGCGGCTGTGGGCGGCGGCGGATCAGCTTTGGGCGAACACCGGGCTGCGGCCGTCGGAGTTCTCGCTGCCGGTGCTCGGCCTCATCTTCCTGCGCTACGCCGAGAAGCGGTTCGCCGAGGTCGAGGCCAAGGTCGGGCCGGTCGGCTCGGGCGGGCGGCGGAAGATCGGCAAGGCGGACTACGAGGCCGAGGGCGTCATCTTCCTCCGGCCGGAGGCGCGCTTCTCACACCTCCAGTCGCTGACCGAGGGAGACAACATCGGCAAGGCCATCAACGAGGCGATGCGGGCCATCGAGGAGGAGAACGCCGACCTCAAGGGCGCGCTGCCGACCACCTACACGCGGCTTGAGAACCGGGTGCTCGTCGAGCTGCTCCGGCTGCTCGGCCCGGTGGACCTGTCGGGGGACGCGTTCGGCAAGGTCTACGAATACTTCCTCGGCGAGTTCGCCCTTAGGGAGGGACAGAAGGGCGGCGTCTTCTACACCCCCGAGTCCATCGTCAAGCTGATCGTCGAGATCATCGAGCCGTTCCACGGCCGCATCTACGACCCGGCGTGCGGCTCGGGCGGCATGTTCGTTCACTCCGCGGAGTTCGTGAAACGCCACCAGCGGGCGGCGATGCAGGAGTTGTCGATCTTCGGCATCGAGAAGGACGAGACCACCGTCAACCTCAACAAGATGAACCTGGCCGTGCACGGGCTGTCCGGCGACGTGCGGATCGCCAACTCCTACTACGATGATCCGCTCAACGCGGTGGACCGCCGGGGCGGCCGGTTCGACTTCGTCATGGCCAATCCGCCGTTCAACGTCTCGGGCGTCGACAAGGAGCGGCTGGAGCGCGACGTCCGCTTCCCCTTCGGCCTGCCGAAGCCGGACAACGCCAACTACCTGTGGATTCAGCTGTTCTATTCGGCTCTGAACGAGAGCGGGCGCGCCGGCTTCGTCATGGCCAACTCGGCGGGCGACGCACGCGGCAGCGAGCAGCTGATCCGCCAGCGGCTGATCGAGGGCGGCGCCGTCGACGTGATCGTCTCGGTCGGCTCGAACTTCTTCTACACGGTGACGCTGCCGTGCACGCTGTGGTTCCTCGACCGGGGGAAGGCCAGGGGCAAGGGTGCCGACACGGTGCTGTTCCTCGACGCCCGGCACACGTTCCGCCAGCTCGATCGGGCGCACCGCGACTTCACGCCGCAGCAGATCGAGTTCCTGTCCAACATCGTCCGCCTGCACCGGGGGGAAGAGCCGGAGCTGATCCAGGGCAGCTACGACCTGCTCGCCGAGAAAGGCCTCGCCGACGGCTACGCGGACGTGCCCGGCCTGTGCAAGGTCGTCACGCGGGCGGGGATCGCGGCCCAGGGCTGGTCCCTCAACCCCGGCCGCTACGTCGGCCCCGCGGCCCGCGACGGCGAGGATGTCGACTTCGCCGAGCGCCTGGAGGCGCTGAACGAGGAGCTGGAGGTGCTCAACGCCGAGGCGCGGGAGCTGGAGGAACGGATCGCGCGGAACGTGGCGCAGGTGCTGGAGGCGTCCGCGTGATGGGTGTCGATTGGCGCAGGTGCCTGCTGGGCGATCTAATCGAACTCAAGAGAGGTTATGATCTTCCCACACATCAACGTCTGGATGGCGAGTATCCGATAGTCTCATCGAGCGGTATAAGCGGAACGCACGTCGAAGCAAAGGTCCGGGGGCCAGGCGTCGTTACAGGACGCTATGGAACGCTTGGCGAAGTATTTTATGTTCCTACTGACTTTTGGCCACTCAATACCAGTTTATATGTTCAAGATTTTAAAGGAAATGAGCCGCGCTTCATCACGTACTTGTTGAAAGCGCTGGACCTTGGGACGCGCAATGCTGCGGGGGCAGTGCCAGGCGTGAACAGAAACCACCTACACCAGCTTCCCGTACTTGCTCCCGATCCCCATCTCCAGAGGCGCATTGCGGCGATCCTGTCGGCGTATGACGATCTGATCGAGAACAACGCGCGGCGCATCGCGATCCTGGAGGAGATGGCCCGGCGCCTCTACGAGGAGTGGTTCGTCCACTTCCGCTTCCCGGGACACGATGAGGCTCGCTTCCAAGAAACGGACCTCGGCAAGGTACCACATGGGTGGGAGGTAAAGACCGCTGGTAGCACCTTTGAGGTTGTGGGGGGTGGAACGCCATCGAAAAATGAACCTGCTTACTGGGAAGGTGGTGAAATCAACTGGTATGCTCCGACAGACCTCACGAGAGCTGGGACGTCATTCATGGTCGGCTCAAGCACTCGGATCACTGAACTCGGTCTGCGAAGAAGCTCTGCGCGCCTATTTTCACCCCGATCTGTCATGATGACCAGTCGCGCAACAATCGGCACGATAGCTATCAATACAACAGATGCATGCACCAATCAAGGATTCATCACATGCTTGCCGAACAAAGATTTCCCTTTGTTTTTTCTCTTTCATTGGCTTCACGAGAATGTCGATAATTTTATTAGCCTCGGCACTGGAGCAACCTTTAAAGAGATAACCAAGGGAACCTTCAAGACGATCCAGCTCATTGTCCCTCCGCGTGGCTGTACCCAGCGGTTCGAGATGACCGTGGCGCCGATGATGGAGCAAGTCCTGGTGCTCCAGTGCAAGAACGCCAACCTCCGCGCCCAGCGCGACCTCCTGTTGCCCAAGCTGGTCTCGGGCGAGATCGACGTCTCGCAAGCGCCGGCGCCGGACGAGGCGGTCGTCGCCGCATGAGCACGCTTGCCCTGGACCATCTGGTCCGCATCAATCCGCGCGATGCCTGGGCCAACGAGGCCGGCGATTTTACCCCATGGCTCGCGCAGCCAAAGAACATCGCCGTCCTCGCCGACACCTTGCATCTCGTCGATGTTGAGGTCGAGGCGACGGAACGGGCGATCGGCGACTTCTCCGCCGACATCGTCGCCAAGGACCGGGACGGCTACATCCTCATCGAAAACCAGCTCGATCAGACCGATCACATGCACCTGGGCCAGATTCTCACCTACCTCGCCGGCCTGGACGGTCCGGCGAAGGTGGTCTGGATCGCCACCCGCATCCGGGAGGAGCATCGCGCCGCCGTCGATTGGCTGAACGCCAACACGCCAAGCAGCTATGCCTTCTTCGCCGTGGAACTCGAACTGTTCCGCATCGGCTCGTCGCCGGCCGCGCCGCACTTCAACGTAGTCGCGAAACCGAACGAGTGGAGCCGCCACGTCAGCAGCCGCGCCCGACAACTCACCGAAACGGCCCTGGACGACCGGCAGCAGCGCTACCTGGAGTACTGGACCGCCTTTGCGAAGCGGCTCTACGAGCACGACCCCAGCATCTCCGCCCGGCCGCCGAAGGATCACTGGTGGACCTTGAGCCTGGGCAGGACCGGCTACAGCCTGACGTTCCTCGCCGGCGTGCGGGACCGATGGATCGGTGTCGAGGTCTACTGCCACAACGACGAAGACAAGCTGGTCTTCGATCACCTGGAGGCGCAGAAAGATGTGATCGAGGCCGAGTTCGGCGACACGCTCGAATGGGAACGACTGGACGGGCGCAAAGCCTCCCGGATCGCCAGCCGGTGGCGCGGGGTCGACCCGATGAACAAGGAGCAGTGGCCCGACTTCTTCCGCTGGTACCTGGACCGATCGGATCGCTTCCGTCGCTGCTTCGCGCCCAGGATCAAACGCCTCGACCTCGACATGCTGGCCGAGTCGCAGAGGGGCGGCGAGCCGGAGGAAACCTCGTCAGCGTGACACCTCGCTCTCCCTTCCGCGGCTTCTCCGAGGATGCGCTGGTCGAGCAGCCGGCCGTGCTGCTTTTCGGTGCGCTGGGTTGGGAGACGGCGACCCTCTTGGGCGAGTGGGCCAGCGGCGCCTCCGGCGAAGGACGACAATCCGAGACCGAGGTCGTCCTGGCGCGCCGGCTCCGCGCCGCCCTCTCCCGCCTCAACCCGAACGTGCCCGAGACCGCCTTCGAGCAGGCCATCGAGGCGCTGACGCGCGACCGCTCGAAGATGGTCGAGGCCAACGCCAACCAGGACGTCTATCGCCTGCTCAAGGAGGGGGTGAAGGTGGAGGTCCCGGACGATCGGGGCCGGATCACCGTCGAGACCGTGCGGCTGATCGACTGGCGACGGCCGGAGACGAACGACTTCTTCCTCGCCTCGCAGGTCTGGGTTCGGGGCGAGATGTATCAGCGCCGCTGCGACCTGGTCGGCTTCGTCAACGGCATCCCGCTGTTGCTGCTGGAGTTCAAGGCCACCCACAAGGCGCTCCGCACGGCCTACGACGACAACCTCACAGACTACCGCTCCGCCATCCCGCAGCTGTTCCACTTCAACGCCTTCGTCGTGCTCTCCAACGGCTCCGAGACGGTGATCGGCAGCACCTTTGCGCCCTGGGAGTACTTCTTCGAGTGGAAGCGGATCGACGACGAAGGCGAGGCCGGTGTCGTGTCGTTGGACACGGCCATCCGGGGCGTTTGCACGCCGGAACGGCTGCTCGACATGATCGAGAACTTCACCGTGTTCGAGGAGGCGAAGGGCGGCCTGATCAAGAAGATGGCCCGCAATCACCAGTACCTCGGCGTCAACAAGGCGATCGCCGAGGTTGCCCGGGTCAGCGAGCGACCGGACGGCGAGGCCGGGCGGCTCGGCGTCTTCTGGCATACGCAGGGCGCCGGCAAGAGCCTGTCCATGGTGTTCTTCAGCCAGAAGATCCTGCGCACCCGGCCGGGCAACTGGACCTTCGTGATCGTCACCGATCGCCAGGAGTTGGACGGCCAGATCTACAAGACCTTTGCCGCGACCGGCGCCGTGACCGAGGTCGAAGCCCACGCGACCAGCGGCGAGCACCTCCGGCAGCTGCTGACCGAGGATCACCGCTACGTCTTCACCCTGATCCACAAGTTCGGCACGCAGGGCGGCGCGCCCTATCCCAAGCTGTCGGACCGGCGGGACATCATCGTCATCACCGATGAGGCCCACCGCACCCAGTACGACACCCTGGCCCTCAACATGCGCTCGGCCTTGCCCAACGCCGCGTTCCTCGGCTTCACCGGGACGCCCCTGATCGCCGGCGAGGAGAAGACCCGCGAGGTCTTCGGTGACTACGTCTCCGTCTACAACTTCGCCCAATCCATCGCCGACGGGGCGACGGTGCCCCTCTACTACGAGAACCGCATCCCCGAGTTGCAGCTCACCAACGAGAGCCTGAGCGAGGACCTGGAGCGGCTGCTGGAAGACGCGGAGTTGGACGAGGACCAGGAGCGAAGGGTCGAGCGCGTCTTCGCCCGCGAGTACCACCTGATCACCCGCGACGAGCGCCTGGAGGCCATCGCCGAGGACCTGGTTCGGCACTTCACTGGCCGCGGCTATCAGGGCAAGGCGATGATGATCTGCATCGACAAGGCCACCGCGGTGCGGATGCACGACAAGGTCCAGGTGCATTGGGCTAAGCACCTCGCGGATCTCAAGGCGTCCCTGGCAACGGCACCGGACAGCGAGCGCGAAACCACCGAAGCCACGATCGCCCGCATGGAGACGACGGCCATGGCCGTGGTCGTCTCGCAAGCTCAGAACGAGGCGAAGGATCTGGCGGCGAAGGGGCTGGATATCCGGCCGCATCGCAGGCGGCTCGTCACCGAGGACCTCGACGAGAAGTTCAAGGACGCCAACGATCCGCTGCGGCTGGTCTTCGTCTGCGCCATGTGGATCACCGGCTTCGACGTGCCGTCGTGCTCGACGATCTACCTCGACAAGCCGATGAAGAACCACACGCTGATGCAGACGATCGCCCGAGCCAACCGACGGTTTCCGGGCAAGGAGGCCGGGCTGATCGTCGATTACGTCGGCGTGTTCCGCAAGCTTCAGGAGGCACTGGCGATCTACGGTGGCGCCACCGGCGAAGGCGGCGACACGCCGATCCAGGACAAGAGCGAACTGGTCGAGTCCCTGAAGCACCTGATCGCCGACGCCATCGCCTTCATGGCCGAGCACGGCGTCGACCCGGAGACGATCAAGTCGGCCGAGGGCTTCCAGAAGGTCGACAGGTTGGACGCGGCGCGTGAAAAGCTCATCGTCAACGATGAGACGAAGAAGGCCTTCCTTGGACGGGCGAGAGATGTCTCGCGCGTGTTCCGGGCCGTCCTCCCCGACCCGGTCGCGAAAGAGGTGGCGCCCGATGCCGTGTTGATCTCGATCCTCGCCCAGAAGATCAAGGCGCTGACCCCGCCGCCCGACATTTCCCACGTGATGGGACAGGTCGAGGACCTGTTGGACCGCTCCATCGCCCCGGTGCCGTACCTGATCAGCGCCGAGGACGACGAGCCGCTCATCGACCTGAGCCAGATCGACTTCGAGAAGCTCAAGGCGAAGTTCGCCAAGGGCCGGCAGCGGACGGAGGCCGAGAGGCTGCGCGCCCTGCTGACTCAGAAGCTGGAGCAGATGGTCGCACGCAACCGCTCCCGCACCGACTTCCTGGAGCGCTTCCAGAAGCTGATCGACGCCTACAATGCGGCGAGCCTGAACATCGAGGCGTTCTTCGCGGAGCTGGTCAAGCTGACAAAGGAGCTGTCCGAGGAGGACCAGCGGGCCATGCGTGAGGGCCTGAGCGAAGAGGAGCTGGCCCTGTTCGACATCCTGACCAAGCCGGAACCGGACCTGGCCGAGACGGAGAAGGCTCAGGTGAAGAAGGTCTGCAGGTCGCTGCTGAAGACCCTCAAGGCCGAGAAGCTTGTCCTCGACTGGCGCAGCAAGCCGACCGCTCGCGGGGCGGTGCGGCAGACGATCAAGGTGGTTTTCGACGAGGGCTTGCCTGACATCTACGACGAATCCCTCTACGAGGCCAAGTGTGCCGCCACATTCGCCCACATCTTCAGCAGCTACGCCGGTGGTGGGGAGAGCGTGTACGTGGGGGCATGAGCCCAAGCGTTCTTGAGGCTTTGTGGTTCGCTACGAACACCACCCGAAATCAGGCCCATCCCCGCATTCTTCGAGGTGCTCTCTTGCGAGAGCAGCCGCTGAAACACTATTGGTAATAGTGTTTCCTGCCCGAGTTCGGCGGTAAGCGGATGGGCGGCCTCGGGTTTGGGTCCACGCTTGGTCGGGGTCAGGGCGGTCAGGGTTCCGGCCCGCTGGCGCCGCTGCCCCGAGAACTGCAGCACTTGTTCGTTCGCCGCTGGTTCCACACCCTTCGCAAGACGGAGCGGGCCGAGGGGCTGATCGCCACCCTCCGCGAGCGCGACGAGG
>REEP01000051.1 GCA_007695045.1 Rhodospirillales bacterium
TCGCCTTCGGCATACCGCCGGCAAAGGTGGACATGGCAGCGGTCGAGCGCAGCGCTCGCGTTGCCGAACTTCATGACTTTATCGTGCAGGACTTGCCCCACGGCTACCATACGATGGTGGGCGAGCGCGGCGTGCGCCTCTCCGGGGGGCAGCGCCAGCGCATCGGCATTGCCCGCGCCCTCTATCACGAGCCGGATGTCCTGATCCTGGACGAGGCGACCAGTGCCCTGGACACCGTGACCGAACGCGCGGTGATGGATGCCGTCCGCAACCTGAGCCATCGCAAGACGATCATCATGATTGCCCACCGCCTGAGCACCGTGCGCCACTGCGACCGGATCTTCATGCTGGAGCGCGGGCGGCTGTCGGCTGCCGGAACGTATGACGAGTTGATCGGCAGCAGCGGCGGCTTCCGCGCCATGGCGGCCGGACAGGCCTGACGACCGCGAGCGATGTTCAACAACGCATCCATCCTCATCACCGGCGGCACCGGGTCCTTCGGGCACCAGTGCGTCCGCGAGATCCTCTCGCAGTTCCGCCCGGCGCGCCTGATCGTGTTCTCCCGCGACGAACTTAAGCAGTTCGACATGCAGCAGGAGTTCGACGCCCCGTGCATGCGCTTCTTCCTGGGCGACGTCCGCGATCTGGAACGTCTTCGCCAGGCTATGCGCGGTGTTGATTACGTCGTTCATGCCGCCGCGCTGAAGCAGGTGCCGGCCGCCGAATACAACCCGACAGAGGCGATCAAGACCAATATCCACGGCGCCGAAAACGTCATCCGCGCGGCGCTGGACAACGAGGTCGACAAGGTCATCGCGCTGTCCACGGACAAGGCCGCCAATCCCATCAACCTCTATGGCGCAACCAAGCTGGCTTCCGACAAGCTGTTCGTTGCCGCCAACAATGTCGCCGGCCGCCATCGCACACGCTTTGCCGTGGTCCGGTACGGCAACGTGGTTGGCTCCCGCGGCTCCGTGGTGCCGTTCTTCCGCCGGCTTCTGGACGACGGCACCGATCGGCTTCCGATCACCGACCCGCGCATGACCCGGTTCTGGATCACCCTGCCGCAGGGCGTGCAGTTCGTGCTGAACAGCTTCCGCCGGATGCAGGGTGGCGAGATTTTCGTGCCCCGAATCCCCTCAGTACGCATCGTCGATCTGGCCGAGGCGATGGCGCCGGGCATGCGCCTGGACTTCATTGGCATTCGCCCGGGCGAAAAAGTCCATGAGGTCATGTGCCCGCGGGACGACTCCCACCTGACACTGGGCTTCAACGACCACTTCGTCATCCGCCCGACCATCCGTTTCCACAGCCACGAGATGGCGTACGACACCAATCCGCTCGGCGAAACCGGCGCCGCCGTTGCGGAAGGTTTCGAGTACGAGTCCGGCTCCAACCCCCACTTCCTGACCGTCCCCGAACTGCGCCGGATGAACGGGGCATTGGGCCTATGATCCCGTACGCCCGACAGTCGATCGACGAGGACGACGTGCGCGCCGTGGCGGAGGTTCTGCGCAGCGATTTCCTGACCGGTGGCCCCGCCGTGGATCGCTTCGAGGCGGCCCTGGGCGAGACCGTCGGTTGCCCCCACGTCGTCGCCTGCAGCAGCGGAACGGCTGCGTTGCACTTGGCCATGCTGGCGCTCCGGCTCGGGCCGGGGGATGCCGTCGTGGTGCCATCCATCACCTTCCTGGCATCGGCCAACGCGGTGAAGTACGTCGGCGCGGATGTGCGCTTCGCGGACGTTGATCCCGACACCGGGCTGATGACCCCGGAGACGCTGCAACAGGCCTTGAATGCGGACGGTCCCGGCTTGATCCGCGCCGTGGTGGTGGTCCACCTCAACGGCCAGAGCGTGGACATGCAGGGCATCGCCGCGGTGGCGCGCGAACGCGGTCTCTTCGTTGTCGAGGATGCCTGCCACGCCCTGGGTGGCGCCAGCGTTCTCGACGGCCGGCGCCACCCCGTGGGCAGCGCCGTGGCGTCGGACCTGGCGTGCTTTTCCTTTCATCCGGCCAAGGTCATCGCCATGGGCGAAGGCGGCGCCGTGACCACCCGCGACCCCGACCTGGCAGAGCGCGTTCGCCGCCTGCGCAACCACGGCATGGTTCGCAACCCCGCAGACTT
Source organism: Rhodospirillales bacterium (assembly GCA_007695045.1). Taxonomy (GTDB): domain Bacteria; phylum Pseudomonadota; class Alphaproteobacteria; order Rhodospirillales; family Defluviicoccaceae; genus REEP01. The sequence continues at coordinate 2,128 of REEP01000051.1, forward strand.
CAGCGAACGGGCACAGGCGTTCGATGCCGAAGGCATGCCGAACCCGTGGTACTACGAGATGCCGGAGCCGGGGTTCAACTATCGCGCCAGCGACATCCATTGCGCCCTGGGCGAAAGCCAATTGCGCAAGCTCAGCACGTTCCTGGCCCGGCGCCGCGAACTGGCCGCACTCTATGACGAGGCGCTCGCGCCGCTCGCACCGCTGGTGCGCCCGGTTCCGCGCGGCCCGTCAGAGCACGACGGCTGGCACCTCTACGTGGTGCTGATCGACTTCGCCAGGGCCGGCCGGTCGCGTGCCGAAGTCATGCGCTCAGTGCGCGACGCCGGCATCGGCACCCAGGTGCATTATCTGCCGGTCCATCGCCAGCCGTATTATAGAACGGCCGATCGCGAGCTAACGTTATCAGGCGCGGATACATACTACGAGCGTTGTCTGTCGCTGCCCATGCATTGTGATTTACAGGAAACCGAAATCTGGCGGATGATAATGGTGTTGAGGGATACCCTTGCATGAAAGCCATTACCGTCATTCCCGCACGCGGCGGCAGCAAGCGCATTCCGCGGAAAAACATACGCCCGTTCTGTGGGAAGCCCATGATCGCCTGGCCGATTGAGGCCGCGCGGGCCGCAGGTTGCTCAGAAGCTGTTATGGTCTCGACCGACGATCCGGAGATCGCGGAAGTTTCCCGTGCATTTGGCGCCGATGTGCCATTTGTGCGCCCGGCCTCGTTGGCGGACGATCATACGGGCACTGTCGAGGTCATCGCGCACGCTGCGGCTTGGTACATCGAGAATGTAGCCGTACCCGATCTCATTTGTTGCCTTTACGCGACTGCACCCTTCGTAACGCCTGCGGATTTGCAGTACGGCAGAGAACTGATCGCAGCACGCGGCGCGGCTTACGCGTTCTCGGTCACCACCTTTGCATCCCCCATCCAGCGAGCATTGCGCGTAACCGACACGGGCGGAGTGGAAATGTTCGCGCCAGAACATTTGAACACGCGGTCGCAAGATCTGGAGCCGGCCTACCATGATGCCGGTCAGTTTTATTGGGGACGTACCGAAGCCTGGCTGGAGCTCATGGCACTATTCACACCGGCGTCCGTTCCCATCATCCTACCGCGCCACAGGGTGCAGGACATTGATACCGAGGAGGATTGGGAAATCGCGGAGCGACTGTTCATTTGTAGTCGGGGTCTTGAAGTGAACGCGATTAACGCCTGAAATTTATTCTCAGATCGATAGGTAAATCCGCCTGGCGGCGGCCACCCGTTCTGTGTTCATCCATGCCAATTTCTTAATTGAATTCTGCTGATGGGTTACACGATAACAAAAAAATGGAACGATGATGGCTAATCGGATGCCGACTCATGAAACGCCGCAAAGCGGTTTCTGGAGAGGTCGATTTGGCCGAGAATATAGCCACCGAAATGCGCCAACTGAAGATACCATTTGCTTCAGAGCTCGATTGTGGGCTCGCATACTGCCTTTTGAGAAAGAACAAGACCCAAATTCGATTTGTGAAATTGGCGCGAATGTGGGGATCAACCTAAGAGCTTTGAAAAGAGTGTCAACAGCCACTTTATATGGCGTCGAACCCAATGACTTTGCAAGACAGTGTTTAATAGACGATGGCGTATTACCGGCTGATCGCGTAATGGATGGGCTGACGACAGGAATTCCGCTGCCGGATGGGGCAGTTGATTTGGCGTTCACAAGTGGAGTGCTCATCCACGTTGCGCCGGAAGATATTGAGAAATCTTGTGAGGAGATTCACCGGGTTTCTCGTCGTTATATAGCATGCTTAGAATGCTTCGCGGACAAGCCAGAAGAAAGGTTGTATCGTGGACACAGTGAGCGGCTTTTCAAAAGGGATTTCAGGGATTTTTATTTGAGCATGTTTCCCGACCTTCGCCTCATCAATTATGGTTTCGTTTGGAAGAGAGCGACAGGGATTGACAACGTGACTTGGCAGTTGTTCGAGAAGCCTGTTAAGGGATGACTGCTTAGCCCGAAAAAGCGAGAAACCAGTGACGATCATTGCCGGCCACACCACCCTCATCCTCGCCGCTCATCCTGACGACGAGGTGCTCGGCTGTGGCGGCACCATCGCCCGGCTTGTCGATGAGGGGCAGGCCGTGCATGTGGTGATCGTGGCCGAGGGGGCGACCAGCCGCGATGCGGCCCGCGACCGGGCTGCGCGCGCCGGGGAGCTGTCCGCCCTGGCCGCGGCGGCCCATTGCGCCGGAGACATTCTGGGCGCAGCCTCTGTGGATCTGTTGGATTTCCCGGACAACCGCATGGACTCGCTGGACAGGTTGGACATCGTCAAGGCGATCGAGGCACTCGTCGCCCGTCACGCGCCCGAGATGGTCCTGACCCATCACGCCGGCGACGTGAACATCGACCACCGCCGCCTGCACGACGCCGTGGTCACGGCCTGCCGGCCGCAGCCGGGCCACCCCGTGCGCCGGCTGCTGTTCTTCGAGGTCGCTTCCAGCACCGAATGGCAGCCGCCCGGCAGCGCGCCCGCGTTCCGGCCCACGGTGTTCGTCGATATCGCGGAAACTTTGGATCGGAAGATGGAAGCCTTGCAGGCCTATGCCTCGGAAATACGCCCGTGGCCGCACAGTCGCTCGCTTGAGGCGGTCGCGCACCTGGCGCGGTGGCGTGGCGCCACCGTCGGGCGGGCTGCGGCCGAGGCGTTCATGCTTGGGCGCGAGATCATCTGATGCGCGTCGCAATCCGCGCGGATGCCTCCGCCCGGATCGGGTCGGGCCACGTCATGCGGTGCCTCACGCTGGCCGAGTCGCTGCGGGCGCGCGGCGCCGAGGTACACTTCGTCTGCCGTGCCCACGCCGGTCACATGGCCGCGCGCATTGAGGCGGCCGGTTTCGCCGTAACCCTTCTGCCCGCGCCGCCGCCGGTATCGGCGCCGGTCGCGGATGCGGATTACGCCGCCTGGCTGGGGGTGCCGGCCGAAACCGATGCGCACCAGATGATTGTCGCCCTGGACGGCTGGCGGCCGGACTGGCTGGTCGTCGATCACTACGCGCTCGATGCACGGTGGCAACAGGAGCTGCGCCCGCATTGCGACAGGATCATGGTGATCGACGATCTGGCCGATCGCGACCACGATTGCGACCTGTTGCTGGACCAGAACCTCGTCTCCGAGTTGGCCGGCCGGTACGACGGCTGTGTGTCATCCCATTGCGGGCGTCTGCTGGGCCCGGACTACGCCCTGTTGCAGCCTCGATATGCCGAGTTGCACCCGCGTACGCCGCCACGCACCGGCCGGATACAGCGTATATTCGTCTTTTTCGGCATGGTCGATGACGCGAACCTCACGGGTCGAACGATCGCGGCGTTCCTGGCCCTCGAACGGCCGGACATCGGCCTGGACGTGGTGATCGACCCCGAAAGCGCCCATGCCGCCGCGCTTCGGGAACAGGCCACGGCACACGCGCATATCATCCTCCATGGGCCCCTACCCAGCCTGGCACGGCTGATGATGAAGGCGGACCTGGCCATCGGCGCGGGCGGTGCGACGTCGTGGGAGCGTTGCTGCCTCGGCCTGCCGTCGCTCGTCGTCACGCTGGCGGAAAACCAGACGCCGATCGCCGCGGCGCTGGATCGGCAGGGCTGCATTCGTTGGCTCGGGCACCGGGATACGGTCAGCGAAGACATGCTGACGTCCGCATTGCAGGAGATTCTGAAGACCGGCCCGGCTTCCGAGATGTCACGCCGCTGTCTGGCGCTGGTCGACGGAAGGGGAACGGACCGTGTCGCCGGCATCATGGCGCTCAGGCACGAAACCCGGCTCACGGCTCGACTTGCCCGTGTCGATGATGAAGCGCTGATCCTGCGCTGGGCCAACGATCCTTTGGCCCGACGGAATGCCTTCAACCCGGCGGCAATTGATCCTGACGGCCACCGCGCCTGGTTCCATAAGCGACTTCGGGATCCGGACGGGTGCCGCATCTATATCGTAGAGACGGAGCACGGATTGCCGATCGGCCAAGTGCGTTTTGAACTGTCCGACGATGGCTGGACCATCGACTACGCCCTGGACGCATCTGTCCGGGGCCAAAAGCTCGGCGCAAACCTGTTGCAGTCGGCCCTGCACGCGTTTCGGCGTTCGATGAGGGGTGCGCTCGTGTTCGGCCGGGTCAAGGCGGACAATCGGCCCTCGCGCAACGTCTTCGAGAGACTGGGCTTCACGGCAGAAGCGGGGGGGGGACAGCTTGTCTATCGCCGTCTGCTCTGATGCCGGGAGCTGGGTCAACGAATTCATTCCGGCTTTGGTGCTGGGCTGGTTGGCGGCCGGGCACCGATGCGCCTGGGGACACGCGGCGGACGAACTGCCCGGTGGCGATCTTTGCTTTTTCTTGAGCTACGAGCGGATTGTGGATCGGCGTACCCGTAAAAAATACGGAAACAATCTGGTGGTTCACGAAAGCGCCTTGCCGGAAGGCAAGGGCTGGTCGCCGCTGACCTGGCAAATTCTGGAAGGCCGGAACACCATTCCTATGACCCTGTTCGAGGCCGCCGAGCATGTCGACAGCGGCCCCATCTACGCCGAAAGGTGGATCACGTTCCGCGGTCATGAGCTGATCGACGAGTTGAGGGCCGCACAGGCCGAGGCAACACTCCACCTCTGCCCCTGGTTTGTCGCCGAGTACCCGGACAGTGTGGCGCACGCCCGTGAACAAACCGGCGAGGAAAGCGTCTATCCGCGCCGACAACCGACTGACAGCGAACTTGATCCCGACCGGACACTGCGGGATCAGTTCAACCTCATGAGAGTGGTTGACAACGACCGGTATCCCGCGGTCATCCACCTGCGGGGCCACCGCTATCGCTTGGCAATCCACGACGATGG
>REEP01000021.1 GCA_007695045.1 Rhodospirillales bacterium
GACGACCTGACCGACCCGGCGCCGGCGACCTCGTTTGCCCACCTCGACGCCACCACGGTGCTGTCGCGGGCGATCTCGGAGCTGGGCATCTACCCGGCGGTGGACCCGCTTGACTCGACCTCGCGGATTCTCGATCCGCAGGTGGTGGGGCAGGAGCATTACGACGTCGCCCGCGCGGTGCAGGGGATCCTCCAGCGCTACAAGTCGCTGCAGGACATCATCGCCATCCTCGGCATGGACGAGTTGTCGGAGGAGGACAAGATCACAGTGGCGCGGGCGCGCAAGATCCAGCGTTTCCTGAGCCAGCCGTTCCATGTGGCTGAGGTCTTCACCGGCACCCCCGGTGTGTTTGTCAACCTTGAAGACACCATCAAGGGCTTCAAGGGCATCTGCGCCGGCGATTACGATCACCTGCCCGAAGCCGCATTCTACATGGTCGGCACCATCGAGGATGCTGTGGCCAAGGGCAAGCGTATGGCCGAAGAGGCGGCCTGAGCGTCACGGGCGGGCTGAAAGGAGCGACCACGGCATGGCGGCGGAGACCATTCTTCTGGAGATCGTGACACCGGTGCGGCTGATGCGGTCCGAGAGCGTGCATCTCGCGGTGCTGCCTGGAGAGAGCGGCAATCTGGGCGTCTTGCCGCGCCATGCGCCGCTGCTGTCGTCGCTTCGTCCCGGCACCATCGATATCCACGACGAGCGGATGAAGGTGGTGGATCAGATTTTCGTGGAGCAGGGCTTTGTCGACGTGATCCCGGAGCGCTGTACCGTCCTCGCGGAGGTCGCGATCCCGATGAAGGACATCAGCCGGGATTATGCCGAGGAACGGTTGAAGCGGGCCACTGACGCCCTGATGGTAGCCGAGACTTTCGGCGCCCGCCAAGGCGCCGAACGCGAACTGCGGGCGGCGGAAGCGATGACCGCAGCGGTGGATGAATACCAGAAGCGCCAACAGGGATAGAACCGCGCCACGGACAGGGTCGCCGAAGCGGGCCTGAGACCGGTCAGCCGCCGGCCGGGCGGGCGGTCGTCATGAGCGCCTCTGCCTTGATGACCTCGCCGTTGCGGGTCCAGCTCGGCACAGCCAGCGTCACGAACACCTCGCTCAAGTCTTCCGGCGACTTCAGCGACGCCGGGTCCTCGCCCGGGTAGGCTTCCGCCCGCATCCGTGTGCGGGTCGCGCCGGGATCGATCAGGTTGGCGCGCATCGCGGTCTTGCCGATCTCACCGGCATAGGTGCGCACCAGGGTTTCCAGCGCTGCCTTGCTCACCGCGTACGGCCCCCAATACGCCCGCCCATCGGCAACGCCCGAGGTTACGAAAATGGCGCGCCCGGCATCCGACGCCCGCAGCAGAGGATCGACGCTCCGGATCAGGCGCCAGTTGGCGGTGAGGTTAAGGGCGATGACGCGATCCCACACATCCGGCGGGACCTCCGGCACCGGCGTGAGCATGCCAAGGATGCCGGCATTGCCCACCAGGACATCAAGGCGCCCCCAGCGCTGATATACCGAGCCACCGATGCGGTCGATGACGTCGCCATCGGTGAGGTCGGCCGGCACCAGCGTGGCCTGTCCACCGCCGGCTCGGATCTCATCGTCCACTTCCTCGAGCGCAGCCTGGGTGCGCGCAACCAGGATGACATGCGCGCCTTCCCGGGCGAAGGCCAGGGCCACCGCCCGGCCGATGCCGCGCGATGCGCCGGTGATCAGCGCCAAGCGACCGGCCAGGCGGCCGGCGCCGGTTGGGGCATCCGGATCCGTCATTCCTCCAGCAGCGACAGCTGCTCCTGAAGGGGGAAGTCCTGGTAGTCGGTGAGGCGGATGGGGTAGTCGCCGGTGAAGCAGGCATCGCAAAACTGCGGGCGCTTGGGATCCCGTGCCGACTCGCCCACGGCGCGATAAAGACCGTCAAGAGAGATGTAGGCCAGGGAGTCGACGCCAATATACCGGGCCATTTCACTCACATCCCGGCTCGATGCCAACAATTCGTCCCGTTCCGGCGTGTCGATGCCGTAGAAGCAGGAATGGGTCGTGGGCGGGCTGGAGATGCGCATGTGCACCTCGGCGGCGCCGGCATTGCGCACCATCTCGACGATCTTGACGGACGTGGTGCCACGCACGATGGAATCATCCACCAGGATGACGCGCTTGCCTTTCAGGCGTGCGGTGTTGGCGTTGTGTTTGAGTTTGACGCCGAGATGTCGGATGCGGTCCTTGGGTTCGATGAAGGTGCGGCCGACGTAGTGATTGCGGATAATGCCGAGTTCGAACGGGATGCGGGATTGTTCGGCGTACCCAATCGCCGACGGAACCCCGGAATCCGGCACCGGCACCACCAGGTCGGCATCCACACCGTTCTCCTTGGCCAGTTCCGCACCGATGCGCTTTCGCACCTCGTACACGTTGCGCCCTTCCAGGGTGGTGTCGGGCCGCGCGAAGTAGATGTATTCGAACACGCAGAACCGGCGCGGCACCTTGGCGAACGGCCGGATGCTGCGCAGCCCCGCATCGTCGATCACCACGATCTCGCCCGGTTCGACGTCACGCACGAATTCGGCGCCGATGATGTCGAGGGCGCAGGTTTCCGACGCCAGGATCGAGGCCGAACCCAGCCGACCCAGCACCAGCGGACGGACCCCGTAGGGATCGCGCATGCCGATCAGCTTGCGCCGGGTGAGAGCGACCAGGGAATAGGCGCCTTCAAGTTGGCGCACCGCGTCGATCAGGCGATCCACGACCGTGGAGTAATGGCTGGTGGCGATCAGGTGGATGATGGTCTCGCTGTCGGTGGTGGACTGGAAGATGGCGCCCCGGTGCACCAGTGCCTTGCGCACGCCGTAGGCATTGGTGAGGTTGCCATTGTGGGCAATGGCAAGGCCGCCGAACTCGAGATCGGCGAACAACGGCTGAATGTTGCGCGCCACCGTGTCGCCGCTGGTGCTGTAGCGGACGTGGCCGACCGCCGCATCCCCGGGTAGACGCCGGATGACCGCCTGGGAGCCGAAATTGTCGCCGACCAAGCCCAATGCCTTGTGGCTGTGGAAGTGCTCCCCGTCGAAGGAGACGATCCCCACGGCTTCCTGGCCGCGGTGCTGCAAAGCATGCAGCCCCAGCGCTGCGGCGGCTGAGGCGTCGTCATGAGCGAAGATACCGAACACGCCGCATTCGTCATGGAAATGGTCGTCGAAATGGTCGTCGTCGAAACGGCCATCGTCGCCCGTTGGGGGGGAATGGCGGGTGGGTGCACGCGGTTCAGGTGATGGCATCGCCCGTTCCATAGCCGTTAGCGTTGCTGGCTGCCGTCCAGCAGTCGCTCAAGTTCCTGCCGCTCCCGGCGGTCATATCCGCCGGTCGAGCCCGTATCCCGGTCACCGTCGGCACGCGGTTCCGGACTCATCATGTCGCGGAGGATGCGATGGGTTTCAAGCGCTTTCCGTGCTTCCTCCGCAGCTTCGTTGGCAGCACGGGCGCCCCGGTTGGCGGGCTCACTCGGCACCAGCGACCTCAGCATATCGGCGCCTGCCTCCACCAGCGACAAGGTGCGGGCGTTGCGGATCCAGTCCGGCTGATCCTGCCGCGGCACCAGCCAGTCCACCGCGATGTAGATTATGGCCACCAGCACCGCCCCGCGCGCAAGCCCGAACAGAAAGCCCAGCGACCGGTCGAGAGCGTTGAGCTGGCTGTTGCGCACCTGGCCCGCGATCGCCCGGGTCAGCAGCGACAGCAGGATCAGGCTCACCAGGAAGATCACCACCCCGGCACCGATGTCGGCGACGGTGGTGTTGTCAATGAACGATCGGGCGTACGGGCGGACCAGGGGCAGCCCGTAAATGGTCGCGAAAATCGCCCCGACCCAGCCGGCGATGGCCAGCACCTCGTGAACGAAGCCGCGGGCGAATGCCAGCAAGGCCGACACGAGCAGGATCAGCACGACGATCCCGTCCGCAAGGGTGAACGACAGCTCACCCATAGCGGGCCCTCCCAACCGTCCGCTTGCCGGTCGCGCCCCCGCCGGTGCGGGCGATCAGGTCGGCGACGTGGGCGATCTCGACCGTGGCGATGCCGCCCATGCGGGCCGCTCCCCCCGGCCGACGTGCCGGTGCGAACGCCTGGGTGAAGCCCAGTTTGGCCGCTTCCTTGAGGCGGGCTTCGTCGCGGGCGACCGCGCGCACCTCACCGGACAGACCGATCTCCCCAAAGACCACGGCATCCTCGGGCATCGGCCGACCACTCGCTGCCGATGCCAAGGCCGCGGCAACCGCCAAGTCGGCGGCCGGCTCGGAGACCTTCAGGCCGCCGGCGACGTTGAGGTAGACGTCGGCGTTGGCGAAGGCCAGCCCGCAGCGGGCCTCCAGGACTGCCATCACCATGGCAAGCCGCGCGCCGTCCCAGCCGACCACCGCCCGCCGGGGCGTGGCAAAAGCAGTGGGGGCGATCAGCGACTGGATCTCCACCAGCACCGGCCGGCTGCCCTCGATCCCGGCGAAGACGCAGCAGCCACTGGCGTCCCGCCCTCGGTCGGCGAGGAACAGGGCGGAGGGGTTGCTCACCTCCGCCAAGCCCCGGTCGTTCATCTGGAAAACGCCGATCTCGTCGGTAGCCCCGAAGCGGTTTTTCACCGCCCGGAGGATGCGGAACGGATGGCCGCGCTCCCCTTCGAAATACAGGACCGTGTCGACCATGTGCTCGACCACCCGGGGGCCGGCGATCATCCCTTCCTTGGTCACGTGGCCGACCATCAGCAGCACGAACCCCCGCCGCTTGGCGAGATGGATCAGCTCCTGCACCGAGGCGCGCACCTGGGTGACCGTTCCCGGCGCGGATTCCAGACCATCGACATAGAGGGTCTGGATGGAATCGACCACCACCGCCCCGGGGCCGGTGGCCCGGTCCAGGGTGGCGGCGATGTCGCCGACCGATGCGGCGGCGGCCACCTGCACCCCGTGCGAGGCGATCCCGAGGCGGATGGCGCGGAGGCGGATCTGGTCCAGCGCTTCTTCCCCGGAGACATAGAGGCAAGGCACCTCCGCGGCCAGCGCGGCGCTGACCTGCAGCAGCAGGGTCGATTTGCCGATGCCGGGGTCGCCGCCGATCAAGAGCGCCGAGCCCGCCACCAAGCCGCCACCGGTGACCCGGTCGAACTCGCCGATGCCGGTGGCGAGGCGCGGGGGCGGTGCCACGTCGGCGGCGAGACTGGCCACCTCCAGGACCCGGCCGCGCCGACGCCGCTGGCTCAGCCCCGGACCTTGCGGCGGGGCCTCGGCTGGAACTTCTTCAGCCAGGCTGTTCCAGGCGCCACAGCCGTCACAACGGCCCGCCCACTTGGGATGGACGGCGCCGCATGACTGGCAAACGTACTGCGGGCCACCGCGGGCCATGGTGTCAAGCGCCTCCCAAAACCCGGTTTTCGGCATGGGGAACCATGAACATGCTCATGCCCGCACCGCCATCCGGATCGGCCCCTCCGCCCGGCCGTGAATGAACTGGTCGACGTGCGGTTCGACGCAATCCTCCAGCTCCTCGACGCGGCCGACCCAAATGATCCGGCCTTCGTACAGCATCGCGACCCGGTGAGCGATCTTGCGGGCGCTGACCATGTCGTGGGTGATGGAGAGCGCGGTGGCTGCGGTCTCCCGGGTGATCTTGACGATCAGGTCGTTGATGACGTCGGCCATGATCGGATCAAGCCCGGTGGTGGGCTCATCGAAGAAGATGATCTCCGGATCGGTGGCGATCGCCCGGGCCAGTGCCACCCGCTTCTGCATCCCTCCGGACAACTCGGCCGGGTAAAGGGCGGCCACGCTGTCCGTAAGCCCCACTTGCGCCAGCTTGGCCACGGCGATCCGGCGCGCCTCCGGCCGCGTTGTCATCCGCCTCGCCAGCAACCCGAACGAAACATTCTCCCACACTGGCAGGCTGTCGAACAGGGCGCTGTTCTGGAACAGCATGCCGAACTTGGCGTTGATCGCTTCCCGGTCGGCGTTGCCGAGACCGATCGTCTCGACCCCGTCCACCTGGATGCTGCCGGAGTCCGGCTCGATCAGGCCGAGAATGCACTTGAGCAGGACCGATTTGCCGGTGCCGGAGCCGCCGATGACCACAAGGGACTCACCGTCGCACACGTCGAGATCGAGGCCGTCCAGGACCACCTTGTCGCCGAACGCCTTGCTGAGCCCGCGGATACGGATCTTGGATTCTGCCGTGGTCATGATTCTGGCGTGGTCATCGCGCGAAGAACATCTCGGTCAGGATGTAGTTGAAGCACAGGATCAGGATCGCCGCCGACACCACCGCGTTGGTGGTTGCGGCCCCCACGCCCTGGGCGCCGCCGCGGGAGTGGTAGCCATGGTAGCAGCCCATCAGGGTGACGATGAAGCCGAACGCGGCGGCCTTGACCAGGCCGGAGATCACGTCCTCGGGCTCCAGAAAATCCAAGGTGTTCTGAAGATAGATTGTCGGGTTGAAATCCAGCTTGTAAACCGCCACCAGATAGCCGCCAAACACGCCGATAATGTTGGCGATCAGCACCAGGAACGGCAGCATCACCACGCCGGCAATGATGCGGGGCGCCACTAGGTACTTCAAGGGATTGGTCGAGAGGGTGGTGAGGGCATCCAGCTGCTGCGTGACGCGCATGGTGCCGATCTCGGCCGCCATGGCGGCGCCGATGCGCCCGGCCAGCATCAGCCCGGCCAGCACCGGGCCCAGTTCCCGTGTGATGGAAACCACCACCACGTTGGCAATGGCGCCTTCGGCTTCCGGCGAGAACCGGGCGAATCCGGTGTAGCTTTGCAAAGCCAGCACCATGCCGCTGAAGATGGCGGTCAGGCCAACCACCGGCAGGGAGAAATACCCCACCTCGACCATCTGGCTCAAGAGGCTGCGAAAGTAGAACGGCGGGCGCACACATGCGGCCAGCGCCTGCCCCGTGAAGATCACCAGGCGCCCGACCGTGCCCAGAAAGCCGAGGAAAAGGGCCCCCACCGGCTGCAGCGGGTTCATTCCTCGGACCCTCCCACGTAGGTCCGAGCGTAGCGGTGGCCCAAAGACGTCAGGATCTCATAGCCGATGGTCCCTGCCGCGGCCGCCACCGCGTCCACCGGGTTGTCCGGCCCGATCAGTTCGATCAGTTCGCCCGGGTGCACGAGATCCGCGGGCGCTTCGGTCACGTCGAAGGTGACAAGGTCCATGGACACGCGACCGATCAAGGGTACGGACACCCCACCGATAAGGCCCCGACCGCGGTTGCTCAAGGACCGGAGGAAGCCATCGGCGTAGCCCGCCGCCACGGTGGCGATGGTGGTGCGCCGAACAGCGCTATGTGAGGCACCATAGCCAACCGACTCATTCCTGTCAATTTCGCGGACTTGAAGAATTCGTCCTTGCAGGCGAACTACTTGTGACATCGGATTGGGTTTCTTCGGGGTCGGGTTGACGCCGTACAGAGCAGCCCCGGGACGCACCAAGTCGCCGTGAAATGCCGGCCCCAGAAAGACCCCGGCTGAATTGGCAAACGATGTCGGGACGTGTGGCAGCCGGCTCAAGGCATCGGCGAACCGTTGCCGCTGCCGGTCGTTGAGCGGATGGTCCGGGGTGTCGGCGCAGGCCAAGTGGGTCATGATGAAGCGCAGGTCGAGGCCGTGGAGCCGCGCCGGTTCGGCCGCCAAGCATTCCACCTCGGCCGGCGGCAGACCCAGCCGCGACATGCCGGTATCCACGTGCAGCACCGCCGGCAGCGCAACGGCGCGACGGCGCGCGGCCGCGGCCCAGAGGTCGATATCACCCAGGCTGTTGAGCACTGGGATCAGCCGGGCGCTGATCAAGAGGTCGAGGCGGGCCGATGGCGGGCCGTTGAGAACGAACACGTCCGCCTCGGGCCATCGTGCGCCAAGTGTCTCGCTTACGGCGATGCCTTCCGCCAGGGTGGCGACAAAGAACGCGCGGCAGCCTGCGGCTGCCAGTGCCGGCACCACGCGGTCGGCGCCGGTGCCGTAGGCATCGGCCTTGACCGCGGCGCCGCAGGCGGCCGGCGTGGCATGGTCGCGAAGCTGTTGCCAGTTCCGGGCGACGGCCCCGAGGTCGATGGTCAACAGAGAGACGCCGGCGGCCGCTGCGCTGTCCATGGCGGCTTATGGCCCCGGATCGGCACGCTGTTCCAGGTCGCCGAAGCGGGTGAACTCGCCCTCGAAGTAGAGCTTGACCGTACCGATGGGACCGTGGCGCTGCTTGGCGACGATCACCTCGGCGGTATTGTGCACCGCCTCGCACCGCTCCTTCCACTTGTCATGGCGGGTGAGGAACTTGCTCAAGTCCTCGTCGGCGCGCTGGGAAGGCTCACCACGCTCCAGATAATACTGCTCGCGAAAGATGAACATCACCACGTCCGAGTCCTGCTCGATGGTGCCGGATTCCCGCAAGTCCGCCAGTTGCGGGCGCTTGTCCTCCCGCTGCTCCACCGCCCGGGAGAGCTGGGACAGAGCGATCACGGGGATGTCCAATTCCTTGGCCAAGCCCTTGAGGCCACGGGTGATCTCGGACAACTCCTGGACCCGGCTGTCATAACGGCTGTTGGCCGGGGCGATCAGTTGCAGGTAGTCCACCACGATCAGCCCGAGGCCGTGCTGGCGCTTGAGCCGGCGAGCCCGGGTGCGCATGGCGCTGATGCCGAGAGCCGGTGTGTCATCGATATAGAGGGGTAGCCGGTACAGTTCCTGGCTCACCTGGGCCAGGGCCAGAAACTTTTCTTCGTTCAGCATGCCTCTGCGGATCTGGTCCGAAGGGATGCCGGCCCGTTCGCCCAGGATGCGGGTTGCGAGTTGTTCTTCCGACATCTCCAGCGAGAAGAACGCCACCACGGCGCCATCGTCGGCGCCATTCTCGAGCCTGGCCCGGGCGGCGTTGAAGGCCATGTTGGTGGCGAGCGCGGTCTTGCCCATGGACGGGCGGCCGGCGAGGATCACCAGATCCGATGGATGCAGCCCGCCGAGCTTGCCGTCCAGGTCGCGAAAGCCGGTGGGCACGCCGACGATCAGGCCGCTGCGCTTATACGCGGTCTCGGCCAGGACGATGGCGCCCTGCAGCGAGTCGCGGAAGCTCGAAAAGCCGCCCTGGAAGTCGCCGGTGGTGGCGAGGTTATAAAGCTGCTGTTCCGCCTGCTCGATCTGCCTGGAGGCGGGTTCGTCCAGCTCGGCATCGTAGGCGTGCTCGGTGATCTCCTCACCGACGGCAATCAACTCCCGACGTAGGTACAGCTCATGGATGATGCGTCCGTACTCGCCGGCATTGATCACCGTGGTCGCCTGATCGGCGAGTTCGGCGAGGTAGGCGGTGCCGCCGATGTCTTCCAGCATGCCATTCTGTTGGAAGTAAGGGCCGAGGGTGACGGGATTGGCGGTCTGTCCCCGTTCGATCAGGGTCACGCACGCCTGGAAGATGCGGCTGTGCTCGTTGAGGGCGAAATGTTCCGGGCGGAGGAACTCGGCCACCATCTCGAAAGCGCGACGATTGTCCAGGAAGAGCGCGCCGAGCAAGCCGCGTTCCGCCTCGACGTTGTGGGGCAGGCGCCGGAATGCCGGCGACCGGGGGGACGCCACCCCGGGCGGGGTGATCAGCGAGGCCATCTGCCGAGGATTCTCCCTCAGGTTGGAACCACGGACCGACAAGGCTACCGGAGTGTATGCCGGACCGTCACCCGAAACGCATGGGGACAAGCCAAGCCAGAGGGGATGAAACCAGGGCAGGCCGCCCGGCTGTTAAACCCGGGGATAGTTTGTGGATAACGGGTCGGGACAGCGGGGGCTCAGGCGGCGCGCGCCGCTTTCTTGCGCTCATGCTCCTTCAGAAGCTTCTTGCGGACCCGTATCGATTTCGGTGTCACCTCCACCAGTTCATCGTCGTTGATGAATTCCAGGGCATACTCCAGCGTCGGCACGATGGGCGGGACCAGGATGATGTTCTCGTCCGACCCGGCCGCCCGGATGTTGGTCAGCTGCTTGGCCTTGAGCGGGTTCACCACCAGATCGTTACCGCGGGTGTGGATGCCCACCACCATGCCTTCATAGACCTCGGTCCCGTGGCCGACGAACAGACGGCCCCGCTCCTGCAGATTATAGAGAGCGTAAGCCAATGCCTTGCCGGTGGCCATGGCAACCAGTGCCCCGTTGCTGC
This sequence comes from Rhodospirillales bacterium, assembly GCA_007695045.1. GTDB lineage: Bacteria > Pseudomonadota > Alphaproteobacteria > Rhodospirillales > Defluviicoccaceae > REEP01. The sequence goes on from REEP01000021.1 coordinate 10,170, forward strand.
GCCGGGCCAGTTCGCCCTCGGCCATCGCGGCATAGCGTTCGAACGCATGCACCATCACGCCGGTGCCGGACGTGACGGTCAGGAACTCCGAGCGGAAGCCGATCAAGCCGCGACTCGGCACCAGGTATTCGAGCCGCACCCGGCCCTGGCCGTCCGGGACCATGTCCCGAAGTTCGCCCCGGCGTTCACCCAGCCGTTCCATCACCGCGCCCTGGTGGCCTTCGTCGATATCGACGGAAAGGGTCTCCCACGGCTCGCAGGTGACACCGTCGAGGGTCTTGAGGATCACCTCGGGCCGCGAGATGGCGAGTTCGAAGCCTTCCCGGCGCATGGTCTCGATGAAGATGGCGAGATGCAGTTCGCCCCGGCCGGAGACCTGGAACCGGTCCGGGGAGTCGGTCGGCTCAACCCGCAGCGCCACGTTGTGCAGCAGTTCCTGCTCCAACCGGTCGCGCAGGTTGCGGCTGGTGACGTAGCGCCCCTCCCGCCCGTTGAACGGCGAATCGTTGACCTGGAACGTCATGCGGATGGTGGGCTCGTCCACCACCAAAGGCGGCAACGGCGCCACCGCGTCGGGGTGGCAGAGGGTGTCCGAGATGCGAAGTCCCTCGATCCCGGATATGGCAACGATGTCGCCGGCAGCGGCGTCTTCCCGTTCGACCCGCTCCAGCCCGTGGAACCCCAGAACCTGTAACACCCGGCCGCGGCGCACGCTGCCGTCAGCGCCGGCAACCGCCACCGTGGCGCCCCGCGGCAGTCGGCCGCGGCGGATGCGGCCGATACCGATGACGCCGAGATAGCTCGAATAGTCGAGGGCGCTCACCTGAAGCTGCAGCGGCGCGTCCGGGTCCACCGCCGGCGGTGGCACATGCTCCGCGATGGCCTCGAGAAGCGGTATCATGCCGCCGTCCCGGGCGCCTGCCTCCCGCGATGCCCAGCCGTGCAGCGCCGAGGCATAGATGATCGGGAAATCGAGCTGTTCCGGACTGGCGCCGAGACGGTCGAACAGGTCGAACGTCTGGTCCACCACCCAGTCGGGCCGGGCGCTTGGGCGGTCCACCTTGTTGACCACGACGATGGGACGAAGCCCGTGGGCCAGCGCCTTGCGGGTGACGAAGGTGGTCTGGGGCATGGGGCCGTCCACCGCGTCCACCAGCAGCAGGACCGAATCCACCATCGAGAGCACCCGTTCCACCTCGCCGCCGAAGTCCGCATGACCCGGCGTGTCGACGATGTTGATGTGGTAGCCCTGCCAGGTGATCGCGGTGTTCTTGGAGAGGATGGTGATGCCGCGTTCCCGTTCCAGGTCGTTGCTGTCCATCACCCGTTCGGCCAGTTCGCCGCGTTCGGCCAGAGTGCCGGACTGGCGGAGAAGCTGGTCCACCAGGGTGGTCTTGCCGTGGTCCACATGAGCGACAATGGCGATATTGCGCAGGCACGAGACGTGGTCGATCATGGTGCATCCGATATCCGAAAAGGGGAATTGAGCCTTATATGGCGGACTTTATGACAGGCGCTAGCGCACGCGTGTTCGCAGGACGGCGCCGCACGAACCATTGCGGCCCGTCGTGACGGTCGGTTTCACTCTGCATGCCACCGACGGGCCGGCCCGACGCGGAACCCTGACCACGGCGCACGGCACCGTGGAGACGCCGGCCTTCATGCCGGTGGGTACCGCCGCCACGGTCAAGGCCTTGCCTCCCGCCATGGTTGCCGAGACCGGTGCCGAAATCCTGCTCGGCAATACCTATCACCTGATGCTCCGGCCCGGGGCCGAGCGCATCGCCCGGCTCGGCGGCCTGCACGCGTTCATGCGCTGGGATCGGCCGATCCTCACCGATTCCGGCGGCTTCCAGGTGATGTCGCTGGCCGGCCGGCGCACCATCAGCGAGGAGGGGGTGTTGTTCCAGTCCCATCTGGACGGCAGCCGTCATCACCTGACCCCGCGCACGGCCGTGCACATCCAGCATCTTCTGGACAGCGACGTCACCATGGTCCTGGACGAATGCACGCCGTTCCCGGTGGACAGGGAGGTGGCCGCCGCGTCGATGGCCCGGTCCATGCGTTGGGCCGGGCGATGCCGCGATGCCTTCGTCGACCGGCCGGGATACGGCCTCTTCGGCATTGTCCAGGGCAGCGTGTTCGAGGACCTGCGCGCCCGGTCGGCGGCGGCCCTGCTCGAGATCGGCTTCGACGGTTACGCCATCGGCGGCTTGGCCGTAGGCGAGGGGCAGGGCACCACCTTTGCCATGACCGACGTGACGACGCCCTTGCTGCCGGCGAATCGGCCGCGTTACCTGATGGGGGTAGGCAAGCCCGACGATCTGGTGGGCGCCGTCGCCCGCGGCATCGACCTGTTCGATTGCGTGCTGCCGACCCGATCCGGGCGGACGGGGCAGGCCTGGACCCGGTTCGGCCCCCTCAGCCTTTCCAATGCGCGTCACGCGGAGGACCCGCGTCCGCTGGACCCGGCCTGTCGCTGCCCGGCCTGTCGTGGCGGGTTCAGCCGCGCCTATCTCAACCACTTGGTGCGAGCCAAGGAGATCCTGGCGGCGATCCTGCTGACCGCCCACAACCTCACCTATTATCAGGATCTGATGGCCGGCTTGCGCGCGGCCATCGCCACGGGGACGTTGCGTGCGTTCCAGGCCGCGTTCGCCGCCGATTTCGGCGGGTCGACCGATAACGGATCAGCCCCTGGGGGCGAGCACGCGGCACGTCGGGCCGATGCCGCCGGAACATCCTTCCCCCGGTGACAGGGCCGTGTGACAGGATAACGTGTCAGGGCTGGGAGGCCGGCAGACCGCGCTTGTGATGCGCTACGACCGTGGCCCGCAGCCCAGGGTGGTGGGAATCATGGCCGAACGCGGCACCGTGGCCATGACGCCGCGCCCGAGGATATCCAGGAGCACCCGGACACGATCGTTAGGCGCGAGTTCGATCACGTGCGCGATTTGCTCGGCGAAGGGCCCGCTGGTGATGCGCACCGCCTGCCCCGGCACCACCGCCGCGGCCGCAATCGCCCAACTGCCGTCGTGGTCGAGGGCTTCGCGGAGCGTGGCCACGAATCCATCCGGCAAGGCCTGGGGCTTCGACTCCCGGGTCAGCAGGCGGCGGACGCCGAACGAATGGTTGATCTTGCTCCAGGGCTCCCGGTCCGGGTCTAATTCCACGAACAGATAGCCGGGAAACACGGGTGCGCGGATCGTTTCCAGTTTCCGGGCGTGACGCCGGGTGCGCATCATCACGGGAAACCACGCCCGGAAGCCCTGGCGCAGCAGGTTCAATTCGGCGCGGGCCTCCTGATGGGCCAGTGTGTTGACAACACACCATGCGTTCATCGTAACGGCTCCTTGGCTGGAGATTCCGCGCCCCATGCCGATGCAGGCATGTGTTCAACAACCCGGAGGAAGCTGGGCGCCAGAATCGGCCGGTCGCCCGACAGCTTGCGCACCCGGTCGAAGGCTTCCTGAGGGTGGCGTGATGCCGTGATCACCAGTGCGGCAGCCGGGTCGACCCCGTCGAGCGAGCGCAAAACCGGCAGGCCGTACAACCGGTCCACATTGGCTTCGCGGTCGAGCAGGCCCGTGATCTGGACGTCGGTGTCACGGGCGGCCAGGAGCGCGATCTCCGCCAGTTCGCCGCGCCCGACCAGCACCGCCGCCTCGACGCCACAGGCATGGGCACGGGCGAACAGCGCCGTATACTCGTCGCGGGACCTTCGGAAGAACGCCAGGGACACGTCGAGATATTCGGCGACAAGTCGGCTCTTTTCGGCGAAGCCGTGCGGCGTCAGGTAATAGGCCCAGCGCTTGTAAGGCACCGCCTTGGCCTTGACCAAGCCCTTCTGGACCACGCGCTTGAGCAACGCGTTCACCAGACCCACGGAAATCGACAGGCGCTTGGACAACGCCATCTGGGTGACGACTTCACCGCGCTCCAGGGCGGTCAACAGATCGAGTTCGGCCTGAACCTTGGTCTTGTTGGACATGCGCTCTCCGAGATCGTTCATTCGATGAATGATGTCTCGCGGCGGAAAGGTCAAGCGCCGACGTTCAGCTCGTGAAGACAGCGGGTCCGGTTCGGCGCTTGCGCGCAGTCGCTACGGCTCGCCGGCCGACGTGGGCGTCTGTGCTTCGCGCAGCTTGTGCAGCTTGCGGGGCAGCTTGAGGTGATACTGTGCCCGGCCGCCGGCCGTATAGACCAGCCGGCCCACCAGTTCCCCCAGCAAGCCCTGGCCGATCAGAATGATGCCGGACAGGATTAACAGGGTGCCGACCATCAGCAGGGGGCGGTCGCCGATATCTTCGCCCATCATGAATTTCAGGCTGGTCAGATACATCCAGATGAGAAGTCCTGGGATCAGGCACATCAGCCCGAGGCCGCCGAACAGATGCAAAGCCCGCTGCAGGTATTTGCGCAGGAACATGATCAGGAACACATCGAGAATCACCCGGAACGTCCGATCGAGCCCGTACTTGGACCGGCCGTGCCGGCGCGGGTTGTGGGTGACCGAGACTTCTTTGATGTTGGCTCCCACTTCTCCCAACAGGGCGGGCAGGAATCGGTGAAGCTCTCCATACAGGCGGGTCAACGCCAGGCTGTCGCGGCGATACACCTTCAGGGTGCAACCGAAATCATGCATCTCGCTGTGCGTCAGCCGGCAGATGATGCGGTTGGCCAGCCACGAGAAGGCCTTGCGCACCGGCGCATCCTGGCGGTTGCGGCGCCAGCCGCACAGGACGTCCAGATCCTCCTTCTCCAGCGTCTCCACCATCCAGGGGATGTCGGCGGGATCGTTCTGAAGGTCGCCGTCCAGGCTGACCACGATGGGTGCTTGGGTCGTATCGAAGCCGGCTTGCAGAGCCGTGGACTGGCCGTAATTACGGGCCAGGAAAACGCCCTGGACGTTCGGGTATGCCTGTTCCGCGGCGATGATCGCTTCGGTGGTGCCGTCGCTTGAGCCGTCATCCACGAGCAGAAGCTGGTACGACCGGCCGAACCCGTCCATGGCCTGCTGCACCGCCAACACCAAGGGCCCTACGTTTTCCCGTTCGTTGTACATCGGCACCACGATGCCGATGTCCGGCGGCGGCCGCGTACCGGCATCGCGGTCGTCGACGGCGGGGGGCATGGCTGACGGGTGCGACTCGTTCATCGGTGATTCCCCGGCGCTTTGTCTGGCGGTGTGTGGATGGATCGGACCGCTATCGCAGGCCGTCGACGACGATCAGCTCGATTCTGCGGTTCAACGCACGGCTTTCTTCCCCCGTGCCGGCTGCAATCGGTGCGGCCGAACCGACGCCCGATGCCGCCAACCGCGTTGGTGCCACCGCGTGCTGGCGCATCAGGGCATCGACCAGGGCCTGGGCCCGCTGTTCGGACAGGCGCTTGTTCGTATAGAACTCGCCGAGGCTGTCGGTGTGGGCGACCACGGCAAGGGTCAAGTCAGGGTTGGCGGCCAACAGAGCACCGAGGGTTCTGACGGCGGCCGCCGAGGCAGGCTGAAGCGTCGTGCCACCGGGGTAGAAGTCGAGGCCCAGGAGCACTACCCGGCCATCCCGCCTGAGCGCCTGAGCGATGCTCTCGGCGCCGGCCTGGCGCATGTCGAACATGCTGACCTCGCTTGCCGGCATGGCCGGCACCGCTCCGCCCCCTGTCCCGCATCCGGCCAGGGCCAACACCAGACCCACAACCACAACCATCAAGGCAGGGCCCCGAATGCGTCCCGTGGTCATGCGTCCCTTAGACATCCGTCCCTTAGTCATGCATCCCGTGGTCATGCGCCCAGTGGGGATGTGCTGCATGGTCTGCGCTGTCATGCTGTCGATCCTCCCGGAAACCCAAGCACCCTGTTCCGTCACTTTGGCCACAGCGCGTAACGCCAGGCAAGGGTCTCCGCGGCGGCTTGCGCGCAGAGGTCGTCGTCCAGGCGGAGCATCACGAAGTGGCAACCGGTTGCGTGCTGTTATGGCCAAAAGCTGAGGGCTGGCCCGCCGGCAAAGGCCAAGCCGCACGGGCCGCAGAGCGCTCGCAGCGGCTTGTCGGGGCGTTGTCGTTCTCGTTGTCGCGCGACTTGTGCGCGCCGAATTGGGCAGGTATAGAGATGCATCGGAAGTAATTTCCCTGCACCAGAATAACAGGATACTGGTCCGGCGAAGGGCGCCCTCGGCCATGGTCGAGCCAAGGATGCCGTGTGTTTTTGCTTGGCCATTGCGTCAGAAACCGTGCAAAAAGCAACATAATCATCGTTGCATGAAGGGAATGCGATTTGAGTAAAACTGCACTGATTACGGGGACAACGGGCCAAGACGGCGCTTATCTTGCCGAGCTCCTGCTGTCAAAAGGCTACATCGTTCACGGCTTGAAGCGTCGGTCTTCATCCTTCAATACGGAGCGGGTCGACCACCTGTACCAGGATCCGCACGAGCCTGACGTGCGCCTGCATCTGCATTATGGCGACATGACCGATTCGACCAACCTGATCCGCCTCGTGCAGGAGGTGGTCCCGGACGAAATTTATAACCTCGCGGCGCAGAGCCACGTCCAGGTGAGCTTCGAAACGCCGGAATACACTGCCAATGCTGACGGGCTCGGCGCCCTGCGCCTGTTGGAGGCGATCCGGATTCTGGGATTTGTAGGCAAAACCCGATTCTACCAGGCTTCCACTTCCGAACTCTACGGTCTGGTGCAGGAAGTGCCGCAGCGGGAAACCACCCCGTTCTATCCCCGTTCGCCCTACGCCGCCGCCAAGCTTTATGCCTACTGGATCACGGTGAACTACCGTGAGGCATACGGTATGCATGCTTCCAACGGCATTCTGTTCAATCATGAAAGCCCGATCCGAGGGGAGACGTTCGTCACCCGCAAGATCACCCGGGCGGTTGCGGCGATCCACCTCGGCCTTCAGGAAGTACTTTACCTGGGCAATCTCGACGCCCGGCGCGACTGGGGCCATGCCCGGGACTACGTCGAGGGCATGTGGCGCATTCTGCAGCAGGACACCCCTGACGATTACGTCCTCGCGACCGGAGAGACATCGACGGTGCGAAGCTTTGTCGAGAAGGCGTTCGCCGAGGTTGACCGGCACCTCGAGTGGCAGGGCGAAGGCGTGACGGAAACCGGGCGCTGCGCGCGCTCCGGCAAGGTTCTGGTCAAGGTCGATCCGCGTTACTTCCGCCCGACGGAGGTGGACCTGCTGATCGGCGATCCGGGCAAGGCCCGGCAACAACTGGGCTGGCGCCATAGCACGAGCGTCGACGAGCTTGTCCGCGAGATGGTGGCGAGCGACCTGGAGCGGGTGTCGCGGGAGCATCCGCGACGCAACCGCGAAGGCTGAGGGACCGACGATGGCAGCCGAGATCATCTACCCGCTGAGCGGCAAGCGTGTCTGGGTAGCGGGCCACCGCGGCATGGTCGGCTCGGCGCTGGTGCGACGGCTGCAACGCGAGCCGTGTGAGATCATCACGGTGGGGCGGGAGCGGGTGGACCTGACCCGGCAGGACCAAGTGGAAGCCTGGATGGCCGAGGCGAAACCTCAGGCCGTGTTCGTGCCCGCGGCCAAGGTCGGCGGCATCCTCGCCAACGATACCTGGCCGGCGCAGTTCCTCTACGAGAACCTGATGATCGAGGCCAACATCATTCACACGGCGCACCGCGTGGATGTGGAAAAGCTCCTGTTTCTCGGCTCCAGCTGTATCTACCCCAAGTTCGCGCCGCAGCCGATCCCGGAGGAAGCGCTGCTGACCGGACCGCTCGAGCCGACTAACGAGTGGTACGCCGTGGCGAAGATCGCCGGCATCAAGCTGTGCCAGGCGTATCGCCGGGAGAATGGCCGAGACTTCATCTCGGCGATGCCCACCAACCTGTACGGTCCCGGCGACAACTTCGACCTGGAGACCTCCCACGTCCTGCCGGCGCTGATCCGGAAGGCGCATGAGGCCAAGGCGCGCGGCGAACGGGATCTGGAGATTTGGGGCTCCGGCACGCCGCGCCGGGAGTTCCTGCACGTGGACGACTGCGCCGATGCCTTGGTGCACCTGATGCAGGTCTACTCCGGCGAGGGCCACATCAACGTCGGTTCGGGCACGGACGTGACCATCACGGAACTGGCGCGGCTGGTGATGGCGGTGGTCGGACTGGACGGTGAACTGAGGCATGACCTGTCCAAGCCGGACGGGACGCCGCGCAAGCTGATGAGCGGGGACAGGCTGGCCGCGTTGGGGTGGAAGCCGCGGATCGGTCTCGAGGAGGGCGTGCGCGCCGTCTACGACTGGGTCAAGCCGTCGCTCTCGAGTTGAACGTGCGGGCCGACCTCAACCGGGACGGCGGGGACCCGTCGAGACAGGACCATTGGATCATGAAGGGAGCCGCGCGATGGCACTACCCCGGGTTCTGTTCATTCGGAACGGTCGCGGCATCACCGAGGTCACCGGCGCCGAAACCTATCTCATGACCCTGATGGACGGGTTGACCCGGGTCGGCTGTACGGTGGGCTTGTGCTGCAGCGTGGCGCCGGGCCGGCTCGATGCGCCATGGCTGCAAGCCTTGAGGACACGGGGCCTTCGCCATGAACCGGTCGCGGTCGGCTCAAAGCTGTCCTTGGCCGATGTGCGTGCGGCACACACCCATGCGCGCGCCTTTGGCGCTGACGTCATTCATGCCATGGACCACCGCTCCGATTTGGTTGCCGTAATGGTGGGGCGGCTTCTCCGCATTCCCGCCGTCGCCTCGTTCTTCGGCTGGACCAACTGGCAGCCCGGTTCGATGCGGGCCCGCATCTATCCGCTGTTCGACCGTCTGGCGATGCTGGGCCTGCAACGCGTCATCGTGGATTCCCGGTTCATCGGTGAGACGCTGGGAACGGCGGGCAAGCGGCTCGCCGTCGTGCCCAACGGTGTCGACCTCAACCGCTTCGATCCCGACCGCGCCTGCACGGACCTGAAGCGTCGCTGGTTCGGCGACGAACCGGTGATTCTTGTCGGCATGGTAGGCCGCATCCACCCCAACAAAGGACAACATGAATTTGCCCGCGCCGCGTCGTTGCTGTTGCAACGCAGGCCGGAAACGCGGTTCGTCGTCATTGGTGATGCCCCAAGCGGGTATGAAGACTACCTTGCTACCTTGACGCGACTGATCGTAGAATATGGTCTGGAAAAGCGGTTCAAGATCATCAATCTGCCAAGCGCGGAGATCCCGGACGCGATGGCGAGCCTCGACGTGCTGGCTGCCCCCTCGTACATGGAGAGCCTTAGCTATGTATTGCTGGAAGCGATGGCGATGCGTACACCCGTGGTGACATCGCGGGTTGGGGGACATGGCGAGCTGATCACCGATTCGGAAGATGGCCTTCTGATCGAACCGGGTGATCCCGAGGGACTGGCCGCGGCCCTGGAGCGACTGGTCTCGAACGCGGAATTACGTCGGCGCCTCGGTCTGGCCGGGCGCAAACGTGTAGAGGCGGGGTATTCCACCGACGCCATGGTGAAGCGAACGCTTGAAATCTACTCGGAGGTAATAGCCAGGTGAGCGTCGCTTCGGTGAGCGTTGTGATTCCGGCGTACAATGCCGCCGGTCTTCTGGAGACATGTCTGAACAGCCTGTTTGCTCAGACGCGCGCACCGTCACGGTTCGAGGTGATCGTGGTGGACGATGCCTCGACCGACGATACCGCGGATCGGGCGGAGGCCTTGCGACCCGCGGCCGAGGACGCCGGCGCGACCCTGCACGTCCTGCGCCAACCGGAGAATAAGGGCCCGGCCGCGGCGCGCAACCGCGGGGCGGAGGCAGCAACGGGCGAGGTCGTCGTTTTCACCGATTCCGATTGCGAGCCCACGCCGGACTGGCTGTCACAGATGCTGGCCCCGTTCGAAAATCCGGCAGTCTCAGCGGTGAAAGGAGCCTACCGCACCCGCCAGACCGCTCTCGTCGCCCGGTTCGCCCAAGCCGAGTTCGAGGAACGCTACCGGATGCTGGAGAGGTCGCAGACGGTGGACGTGGTGTTCAGCTATTCGGCGGCGTTCCGGACGACTGTGTTCCGCGAGGCCGGCGGGTTCGACAGCCGCTTCCCCGTGGCCGACAATGAGGATACCGACCTCTCCTACCGGATCGTCGAGGCCGGTCATCGGGCGGTGTTCAACCCCAACGCCTTGATCTATCACCGCCACCCCGACACCCTGCGTCGCTACCTGCGCAAGAAGGTGTCGCGAGGATACTGGCGGATGCTGGTGTACCGGCGCTTTCCCGGCAAGGCGGTGAAGGACAGCTATACGCCGCAAGACCTGAAAGCCCAGATCGCCCTGAGCTATGCCACGCTGGGCCTCGCCGTCCTGTCCCCCATCTTTCCGGCGCTGCTTTGGCCTGCCGGGCTCAGCGGTTTCGTTACCGTTGCATCGACGTTGCCGTTTGCGGGTCGGTTGGTCGGGCGCGACCCGGGCCTGGCCCTGGCCGCACCGGCTCTGCTGGTTGCCCGGGCGCTGGCCCTTGGCGCCGGGATTCTTGCGGCCCTGCCACGGCTGCTGACGGGTGGCGGGGTCGGCAAGACGGAGACACACTTGGCCGGCGGCGCCACCGGTGGATCATGACGGGCCATTACGGGGTGCAAGGCGGAGCGGTCCGCGCGCGAACATTTCATCGCACAAATAACAGGGGCTGAGCATGAAGGCCGTAATCCTGGCGGGCGGACGTGGTACGCGGTTGGCCGAAGAGACCGGCGTCCGCCCCAAGCCGATGGTCGAAATCGGTGGCAAGCCGATCCTTTGGCACATCATGCGTCTCTATGCCCATTATGGCATCAAGGATTTCATTGTCGCCACCGGATACAAAGGCTGGATCATCAAGGAATACTTCGCGAATTTTTTTCTCCACAACAACGACTATGAGATCGATATCAAAACCGGTCAGCGCCAGCTTCTCAATGAGGGCTCGATCGACTGGCGGGTGGCCGTCATCGACACAGGCGTCAACACCAACACCGCCGGGCGGGTCCTGCGATTGCGGCGCTGGCTCGCCGGCAGCCCCTTCATGTTGACCTATGGCGACGGCGTGGCCGACGTGGATATCGCGGCCTTAGTGGCATTTCATCAGGGCCACGACCGGATCGCCACCGTCACCGCGGTGCGCCCGCCGGCCCGATTCGGGGCGCTGGAGCTTAACGGCGCGGAAGTGGTGCGTTTCCTCGAAAAGCCACAGACCGAAACCGGCTGGATCAATGGCGGTTTTTTTGTGCTCGATCCCACCTTCTTCGACTATCTGGACAACGTCGATCCGGACGACGACACCCAGTCACTGGAGCGGACGGTGCTGGAGCGCGTGGGCGCGGACCAGCAGCTCATGGCTTTCACCCATGAAGGGTTCTGGCACCCGATGGACACGCTGCGGGACCGGGAGATCCTGGAGGGACTGTGGGCGTCGCAGCGGGCACCGTGGGCGGTCTGGGAATGATGCGACGGGTAGCCGGCCTGATCACAAGGGGCGGCGGCGAGGCCGCTGTCATCCTGGACTGCGCGACGGCCATGAAACCGGGGTGGTCGGTGTGGGGCGTCAGGCAGGCCACCCGGGGTGGCCCTGGCGTTTGGAGTGACGGTGAATGGGGCAACGATCGATGAGTGCGCTTTCTGGGGATCCTGGTTTGCGGGGAGCCACGCGGGCCCTGCGATGGGGCACAATGTGGGCTGCGGTGATGGCTGCACTGGTTGCGCTGGGTGCCTGCACCCAGGTGGCACCCTCCGGGCCGGCCACCGGAACGCTGTCGCCGACAGCCGCAACGCATGGCCCCGGTAACGCCGGGGTGCCGGCCGTCGCCGTCAGCCAAGGCTACCAGCTTCGTGCCGGCGACGAACTCGGTATCGTGGTGTGGAACAACCCGGACCTGTCCCGAACGGTCCGAATCACCCCGGACGGCCGCATCCAGCTTCCGTTGGCGGGCGAGGTCGAAGCCGCCGGCCAGTCCATGTCCGGTCTGCAGCGGCTCCTGACCGACAGGTTGCGTGCGCACCTGGTCGATCCGCAGGTGAGCGTGTCGTTGCAGGAACTGCGTAGCTACCGGATCTATGTCACCGGCCAGGTCCTGCGGCCGGGGATGTTCGAAGTCAATGGACCGGTGTCGCTCGTGCAGGCTCTGGCCATGGCCGGCGGCTTCACTGCCTTTGCCTCCCGTAACGATATCGTGGTCCACAATCCCTTCGACGCGGCGGCAGGACGGCGGGAGTTCGACTTCCGCGCGTTCCTCCGCGATCCCCGCCGGTCCGACATCGTTCTCGGGCCGGGCGACACCGTCATCGTGCGTTAGCGCGTCATGGTTGGAGTGCCGATGTGACGCGAGGGGCTCATGGTCGGCGGTCATGCCAAGCCCCGGGTGCCATCATTCCGGTCCTGGCGGCGGGCTCGGCTCTGGTTTGCCTGCTGTTCGCGGCCAGCGCTGCCGCTGACAACGCGCCCGCGCGCGATGCGGGTGACCTGATCGAGGATCCCGGGCTGGTGCTGCCGGAGCGCAGCTTCGGTGTACCCCGGAACTGGCTCAACCTGGTGCCGGACATCCGGCTGCCGCGCCGCGAGCAACCCTTGCAGTTCGGCGCGCTGTCTGCACCGACGCCGCCGCTGAGGGCAGACCATCAGGGGGTAACCGCACGGCTCGGCCTTGCCGGGGAGTATCGCGACAATGTCTTTGTGGCACAGGACGACACCGAAGATGGCTACGTGCTGACCGCGACCCCCGGGCTCCAGTACGTCAAGCAAGCGCCACGCTGGTCCGTGTTCGCCGATTATGCCTTCGAGACAGCCCGCGGGGTCGGCGGGTCGGAGCCGAGCAGATCGGCCTTGACGAAAGCGGTCAACGGCCAGTCCGCCACCTTGAGTGGCCTGTACCGGGCATCTCCACGGACGACGCTCGACTTCTCCAACGGCTTCGTGGAAACCCGGTCCGTCGAATCCGCAGTGATCGCCGCCGCGCTGCCGGCGTTCACGCGGATACGAACCAACGCCATCGTGGCCACGGCCCGGCACGATCTGACGCCACGCACGGCCATGGAAGGGTCCTATCGCAATTTCCTGCAGTTCACGTCGGTTTCGGACCAGTCGACCATTGTCGAGCACCAGGGTGCGGCCAGCCTGACCCATCGCAGGACCCCGCACGATCGTGTGTCCGGGCGCTACCAGGTCCAGGCCATCGGCTTCAGCCGAAGCGAGGACGCCTGGGCTCACGATGCGGCCCTGATCTACGAGCGCGACTTCGGCGAGCGGTTGTCGCTCCGGGCAGTCGGTGGTGCCATCGCCACCGATGCCGACGGCGGCCGCTTATTCCCCAAGTATGGCGGGGCTCTCTCGGCTTCGGCCACCAACCTTGTCTTCACGCTGGATGCCGAGCGCATCCTGCTGTCGGCCGCGGGAGTCGAGGATCCGGTCGTCTTGACGCAGGCGGGTGCGGAACTGGTTGGGCGGCTGGGCCGTGGTGTCCAACTCGTGGGGCGGGTCGAACGGCAATGGCTGACGGTCTTGGACGGTGAGGATACCGAGCTCACCGTCACCGGCGGTGAGGCCCGGATGACTTATGCCATCGGTAACCACACTTGGCTTTGGGGGCAATACCGGCACCGGCGTGAGGAAACCTCGATCAGCACCATTTCCAGCAACTTCGCGCTGATCGGCATCACCCGCGACTTTTCGTTCTGAGACAGGCTGCCGGTGGTCGCCGCACGACCGTGCCGGCCGAACCGCTTACATCGCCTGTTCGGTCACTTCGGTCACGCGGTTGCGGTCGGCTTCCAGGTCCCGGAACAGCGCCTCGTACCAGCGGTAGGTCAGGCGGAGCCCCTGATCCAGGCCGAAGCGGGGCCGCCAGCCCAGTTCCTCGCGGGCGCGTTCGGCAGAAAGAAACTGGTGCGGGATTTCACCCTGGGGCAGCCCGGAGCCGCGGACATCGGGAAGGAGATCGCCGCGGCCAAGCAGTTCGAGCGCGTGGTTGACGATCTCCAGCACCGTCTGCGGCTGTTCGTAACTGAAGTTGAAGGCCTTGCCGTGGTGGGCCGGGTCATCGAGGGCTCGTGCCAAGGCGATGTAGGCTTCCGCCACGTCCTCGACGAACAGGTAATCCCGGGTGGGGCTGCCGTCGCTGCGGATCACCGGCCGCTCACCGTAGAACACGGCACGCATGGTTTCCGGCACGATCCGGTTGAAGTTCAGGTCGCCGCCTCCGAAGATGTTGCCGCAGCGCGAGATCCCGACCGGCAAACGGTAAGCGTGATGGTACGCCTGAGACAGCAGGTCGGCACATGACTTGGATGCGTCGTAGGGATGGAGCCCGACGAGCGGCGCGTCCTCCCGGTAGGGGAGGTCCTCCTGTGCGCCATAGGCCTTGTCGCTGGAGGCGATGACGAGTCGAGCCAGGGTGGGGGTGTGACGTGCCGCCTCGAGCACGTTCCAGGTGCCACGGATGTTGGTGTCGAAGGTTGACAGCGGCGCCCGATTGGCGATGCCGACGATGGTCTGGGCCGCGAGGTGGAAGACCGTGTCCACTTCGTACTCGTTCAGCACCCGCAGGACACAGTCGAAGTCGCACACGTCGCCGCGGGCGATGGCGATGTGCCGGTCCAGGCCCAGCCGGTACAGGTTCGACCGGGGTACCATGTCCCGCACCAGACCGACCACCGTTGCACCTCGCGCCACCAAGGCATCGACCAGCCAGGCGCCCACGAGACCCGTGCAGCCCGTGACGAGCACGGATTTTCGCGTCCAGTAACGGTCCATCAGGAAAGGCTTCCGTTGGCGCGAAGTCGAGAGACCGGTGGCTGCGGGACGGTTGCGCCGTGCCGGTGCCCGGGCAACGGTCTCATTTGTGCTTCTCCAGGATGATGATCTGGAAGTAGCCGAATGGTCTCAGCCACGGGATCCGGCCCAGGATATCGTCAAGCCCTCGCAGGAATGCGGTCATGCCCCGCCAGCGGCGCTGGGTGATGTAGAAATCGATCAGTCGAAACAGCACAAGACTCGGATAGATGATCTCCATCCGTCCCGGGAAACTGTCGCGCACCCCTTGAATTTCGGCTTTGGTCAACGGATGCTCTTCCTCATCATCGCCGTACTTTGGAATCCCGAGCGTCCCGACGAGGTGGCGGCGCGCCAGCATAAGCACCGGATTGCGGGCGGAATTCTCGATGAAGACGGCCCGGCCGCCCGGTTTGAGCAGGCGACCCAGCACCGCGCCTGCCCGCCCGCCATCCACATGGTGGATGACGCAGGAACCGAACGCGAGGTCGAAGCTCGCTTCGGGGAAGTCCGGTGCCTCGAAGTCCTGGCGGGAGATCTCCACGGTGACACCATTGGCCGCTGCCAAGGCCCGCGCCTTGTCCACGTTGTCCTGGTCGACGTCGAAGGCGGTCACCTCGGCGCCGCGCTTCGCGAACATTACTGCGGTATGCCCGATGCCACATCCACAGTCGATCAGCTTCTTGCCGGAAAGTTCACCAAGCAAATCCAAAGATGTATCGTAAAACTCATAGAGGCCACATGTGGAAAGCCAGTATTCATATGGCGCATAGCGGCCATGTTCATCTACATAGTCCTCGGGCTTTATCGTTCCTGCAGTGGTTTGCATGTTCATGTTGTTTTCCTCGCAGCCGAGTCGTCCGGCTGTCAACAATTTTGGCTCAACCAGCTTTGATGCACGGCTCCCGGTCATGAGCGTGCGGGAACGAGTAACCAACGATATGCCCAGCCGGGTATGGGATGCTTGCGTTTGTTGAGAACGAGCCCGAGCAATGGTGCATCCGCGTCTCTCATGGATTGGATGCTCTGCTGGGCTGTCACGGCGGGGGTCCCGTCGGCCTCGACGATGAACAGCACGGCATTGGTGCGCGGGGCGATACGCAACTGTTCGGGGCACTGCGGCAGAGCCGGCGGATCGATGATGACCACCGCCGATCGGCCGCGCATATCGTCCAGGATTGCCGAAACCTGGTGTCGCTGTTCGGTGTTCAGGCCCTCGACTTGGACGCTCTGGACCACGCCCGAACCGTCCGTCGTTGTCGGCATTGCCGTGGTTTCACGGCGCAGGGCCGGAATAGAGACCGGCGCGGTGCCGGTGGCTCGGGTGGTCCCCGGTGCGTTCTCATGGCCATGCGGGGCGACATGAACCAGCAAGACATCGACCCCATCCCGGCGCAGAACGTCCGCAATTTCGTTGGCGATGTAGGTGCGGCCTTCGCCGGCGCGGGCGCTCGCCAGCAGCACGGAGACCGAGCCATGCTGTTCGCGCAGGCGATGCAGGCCCGTGATGATCCTGCGGAACTCCAGCGCATTGGTCTGGCGTTCCCGGTCTCCGGTGCGCACTCGTAACAGGGCCGCCAGGACGGGAAGGCCGAGCGCTGCCTGCGCTTCCTCGCGGGTCGACACGGTACGGCGCAGGAACTCGAACAGATAGGCGAGGCCCACACCGCCAAACACGCCGAGTCCGCCCGCCAGCGCCAGGGTCATCATCCGTTTCGGTCGATGCGGGGCGATCGCCGCCAGCGCGGGACCGACCGGTACCACGCGGGATAGCTGTGCGTCGCTGACGCGCTCAAAGATGGCCGTTTCTTCCCGGCGCTGCAGCGCCGCGGCAAGGGCCTGTTCCTTCGCTTCCGCCTCCCGGCGCAATTCCCGCAACGCCACGCCGTATCCGTCGAGCCGACCGATTTCCGCCCGCAGGGCCGTGGTCTGCTCGCGCAGCTGGTTGACGCGCACAGTGAGCGCGCGCGCATCCGCCTGCTCCAGGACCAGCCTGGTCTGAAGGTCTTGACGCGAGGTGCTGCTGCCGATTGTCTCGGATTCCTGCACCGACCGGGCGACGCCGCGGAGTTGCGTCCGCACGCTTTCGATCTCATTGGCGAGCTGGGTTGCGGCGGGACTGCCAGGCAGATACTGCCCCGCATCGATCTCCAACTGGGCGATGCGCTCGATCAGTCGATCGGCGACGGGGTTCCGTCGGGTCACCACCGTTTGTGGCGCTTCGGGTGGCAGTTCGTCGGTTCGCGCGCGGATGGCGGCAATCCGCTGTTCGGCCTCCAGGGCCTCACTGGTCGCCTCGGACAAGGCCTCCTGAGAACGGCTCAGGCGTGTCAGCAGCAGATCTTTCTGGGCTTCCAGATCGACGATGTCCCGCTCGTCGATAAAGCGCTTGAGTCGGGTTTCCGCGGCGGCCACCTCCCGTTCCAGGCGACCGGCCTCCGCGGCGGCAAGCTGGGCGATCCGGAGCGGGCTGCGCAGGGCAGCCAGATGCTCCATGTAGACCGCGAGCAACTCGTTGACGACGCGGGCGGCGAAAGCCGGATCGGGGGCCTCGAACGCGACAACGAACATGTCGGTCTTCGAGATCCCTTCGGCGAAAAGATTGGCCGAGATCTTCTCGCGAGCCGCGACCAGGGGCGGCGTCGGCGGGCCGGCTTTCGGAAGAAGCCCGGCCTGATCGAGCAAGGCGCGTGTCGGCGACCAGCGCGCCAGGGCATTCAGCACCTGCGTTCGGATGGTGCGGGGCAATGCGCGTAGCCAGTCCCAACGCCAAGTCATTTCGGCGAGGACCAGGTCGGGGCCGATCCTTTCGGCTACACGTTCGGCGAGCACGGGGCTCCGAACGATCTGCACCTGCGTCAGCACCTCCTCCTGGGGCGTGACGAACACGGACCGGTCACCGCCGGAGACGTTGGCGACGACCTGGACCGGGTCGCGGTCAAGGATGAGCAGGCGGGCTTCGGACAGGTATACGGGTGTTTGCAGAAACGCAAACGCGCCTCCCACGGCCAAGGCACCCGCGATGACCAGGATAATGGTCCCGAGATGTCGGGAAACGGTCGCCAGATGCTCTCTCAGTCCGAAACCTGTACTTGCCACTGTCTCGACACCGTCCTGTTGTCTGTGTCCCTTAGGCAGGCATCATATCTTGTGTGCCAGGGTGAGCCACGTCCGGTGGCGACGAATCTGGCGCATAGGTCGAAGAGCCCTCAGCATTCAGCCCGCCTGGCGCAGTTTGACAGCAAACCAGAGCATTTATAGACCCAAATGGTGTACAGATGATAAACGGCTGCCGAGTAAGTTGATCCCTGCCCTGGCCAATGGGCTTCTAGCCTGGGGCTGTGCAGAATTCAACATAATACAGGATTTTCCCGATTCACCCCTCATTAATGGTCGTGACCGTATTTTCGTGCCGGCTGTCATTACAAAGGGAGCAAGGGCATGAAAATAGTTCGGGAAAATACTAAAAAATACATGGGTGTTTTCAGCATCGACCCTGTTCTGGAAAACGCAAACAATTTCCATGCTGAGTCCGGCAAAAAGCCTGCGATCGTTCACACCCACGCAGACTGGATGAATCCTGTCGGAAGCGACATGCAATTGACGGATTTCAACGCGTATAATCGGGAGCTTGGCATGTCGGTTCTCGAGCTGGCATCCAACCTTCAGCAGCAGGGAAGCGTGTTGGCACTGGCGTGGAACCCGCAGCGAATCGATTACCTCGACCCCGCATACTACTATGGCACGAAATCCTCGCCAGTGGGATTCCAGAACCTCCTCGACGGCGACTATGACGACTTCATCCGGGAGGTGGCGGGCCAGGTTCGCGACTATGGCGGCCCCATCATGATGAGCCTATTCGGCGAGGTCGACGCCGCGGCCCTGTTCGCCTACGGCCCCGATGGCTCCCGATACCTGGAAACCGTTGACGATACAACGGGTAACTATGGTGATCCGGCCCTTGCCGATGGGCCCGAGCGCATCCGCGACGCGTACAAGCACGTGATCGACATCTTCCGCGCCGAAGGTGCCGATAACGTGACCTGGTACATGTATATGAGCACCGACTACCAGACTGAAGCCGGTTCCGTCGCACCCTCGGTGTTTTACCCCGGCGACGACTACATCGATTGGGTGGGACAGAGCGTGTACGTCGACAAAGCGGCCGACCTTCAGGCGTCGCTGGATGCCGGATATGCCGCCTGGGCTGCGGTTACGGACCGGCCTTTCTTTATCCCGGAACTGGGGCTGCTCGGTCCGGTGCATGACGGCCGCGCCGCCGAGATCGCCGACCTGCTCGCATCACTGGAAAGCTATGACCGGATTGGAGCTGTTACCTGGGCGGACTTCGACGGCGCGGCGTACTTCTATGATGTGCCCCGGCTGGGTTCGACGGCCGGCGAATGGGCCAGCATCGGTCAGGCGAGCGGTTACGCCTTCGAAACCCTGGTCGCGGTGGATGGCGTCGAAACGGCCTTCGGCGACTGGCGGGTTAACGGTGCCCCCGGCGATACGCCCGAGGACGAGCCCGGCACAGGCACCGATGATGGTAGCGCCGCCTCGGGTGGCACGGTCATCGAAGGGACGGCCGGGGACGACATCCTGGAGGCAGGGCTTGGCAACGACATTCTTTACGGCCGGGGTGGCAATGACATCCTGATCGGCGGCAGCGGGGATAACACACTCCATGCCGGCGAAGGCAACAACGTGCTTATCGCTGGCGCGGGAAACAATGTCCTCTACGGCGGTGCCGGCGACGATGTCCTGTTTGCGGGGACCGGTTCCGATGCGCTGTTCGGCGGCGCCGGCAACGACATCTTCGTCATCGGTGCCGGCAGCCACGTTGTCACCGGCGGCGCCGGGGCCGACATCTTCATCGTCGAGCCCGGCGGAGGGCTCCATCAGATCACCGACTTTTCGCCGACCGAGGATCTCCTCGATCTGCGAACGTTCGCCCTCGGCTCCCTCGATGCTTTCCTGGCCACGGCGTACGATGCGGGCAGCGGCGTCTTCCTCACCCTCGACGCAGGCAACGAGACGTTCCTTTGGATGGATAACATCGGTGCCGGTGATCTGACCGCCGCCAATCTGTTGGTCTGATCCCGACGACCCCGGGGGAACGGGGCCGGCGGCGAAACGGGACCGGCGGCGAAACGGGACCGGCGGCGAAACGGGACCGGCG
>REEP01000068.1 GCA_007695045.1 Rhodospirillales bacterium
GGTGTATGGCCCGATCTGCTTATTAGGTTTGGTCCTGGTATTGCGGCCGGCGACCGGCGCGGGCCGGGGGCCGCGCCGGTCGCCGTCACCCGGCCGCACCATCGGCCGGCGCGTCGCCGGCTGCACCGGCGCAAACCCTTCAGACTCGGAGCGACAACGTGAGCACTCAGGACAACAACGGCGAACGCCATACCATCGCCGTTCTGGTGGACAACGAACCCGGCGTGCTGGCCCGGGTGATCGGCCTGTTTTCGGGCCGTGGCTACAACATCGAAAGCCTCACCGTGGCGGAAACGGATCCGGACGGCCGGGTATCGCGCATCACCATCGTGACCTCCGGCACGCCGCAGATCGTCGAACAGATCAAGGCGCAGCTGGGCCGCCTGGTGCCGGTCCACAGGGTGAGCGACCTCACCAAGGAAGGCGCTTTCGTCGATCGGGAAATGGCCTTGATTAAGGTCCGCGGCACGGGCGAGAAACGGGTCGAGGCGCTTCGCATCGCCGATATCTTCCGCGCCCGGGTGGTCGATTCCACCAACGAATCCTTTGTGTTCGAGATCGTCGGCAAGACGGGCAAGCTGGATGCCTTCGTCAAGCTGATGCAGCCTCTGGGGCTGGTGGATTTGGCGCGCACCGGCGTTGCCGCCATCGCCCGCGGTGCCGAAGGCCTCTGACAGACGCGCCATTGCCGCTGTCCCAGGCGGGAAGACGGGCACCCCGGCTTTCAAAGCCGGGGTCCCAACCCATATCCATGGGACTAACTCAGGCCGTACGGGGTTCTCCGCGGCCTCCGTCGTGACGTCCCGAGATATCGTGGTTGACAATCGGGGGCGTCTACTGTCTTAAGAAAGCGGAAGGTTTCTCGCGTATAGTGCGTATCGGTATCCTCCCGGCGCCAAGGAGGAACCAACGTCGACGATTGGTACCACCCTCGAGCATCGCCATGATTTGCCACGAGCCTGTCCGGACCCGTCAAGATGGTGCCCCGAATGGGGTCTCAGGATGCCTGGGGCCGGCATTGGCGCTGGCGATCTGTGGAAGCCTTCGACTTAGGTGCCCCTGAACGCGCCGCGACGCACCGGGTGCCGGGCGTCCGACGTTCAGGGGATGCAACCGCGACCGAGCGCGTGTGCAACACCAAAAGCATCGAAGGAACGATCCGATGAGCAGCGACACTGTGAGTGCTCCCGAGTCCAACCGAATAACGATCTTTGACACCACCCTTCGCGACGGGGAACAATCGCCCGGCGCATCCATGAACCTGGAGGAGAAGCTCCGCATCGCCCGGGTGCTGGAGGAAATGGGCGTGGATGTGATCGAGGCCGGGTTTCCGGTCGCCTCCCGCGGCGATTTCGACGCCGTGCAGGAGATCGCCCGAACCATCCGGAATTCCACGGTCTGTGCCCTGAGCCGTGCGGTTCGCGCCGATATCGAGATGGCGGCCGAATCCATCCGGCCGGCGGCGCGCGGCCGCATCCACACCTTCATCTCCACCAGTCCGCTGCACATGAAGTACAAGCTGCAGATGGAGCCGGAGGACGTCTATCAGGCGGTGATCAGCAGCGTCAGCCACGCTCGACAATTCACCGATGACGTCGAATGGTCGTGCGAGGACGGCTCTCGCACCGAACACGATTTTCTCTGCCGTTGTATCGAGGCGGCCATCGACGCCGGCGCTTGCACCATCAACATCCCCGACACCGTGGGCTACGCCGTGCCGGAGGAATTCGCCGCCCTGATTGCCATGGTGATCAATCGGGTCCCCAACGTCGATCGCGCGGTGATCTCGGTGCATTGCCACAACGATCTGGGTCTCGCGGTGGCCAATTCGCTGGCCGCGGTCAGGGCCGGCGCACGGCAGGTGGAGTGCACCATCAACGGTCTCGGCGAGCGCGCCGGCAATGCCGCCATGGAAGAGGTGGTCATGGCGCTCCGCACCCGCCAGGACAGCATGCCGTTCACCACCGGCGTCCGTACCGAGAGCATCATGCGGGCATCCCGCTTGGTCTCGGCCGTGACCGGCTTCGTGGTGCAGCCGAACAAGGCGATCGTCGGCGCCAATGCGTTCGCCCACGAATCCGGCATCCATCAGGACGGCTTCTTCAAGCACGCCGCCACCTACGAGATCATGACTCCGGAATCCGTGGGGCTCGCGACCTCCAAGATCGTCCTCGGCAAGCACTCGGGCCGGCATGCGTTCCGCGAGAAGCTGAAAGAACTGGGGTATGAACTGGGAGACGACGCCATCGGCGATGCCTTCCGGCGCTTCAAGGACTTGGCGGACCGCAAGAAGGAAGTGTTCGACGAGGACATTGTCGCGCTGGTGGACGATGCGGTGCTGCGCAGCAACGACCGCATCCGCCTCGTCTCCCTCGCCATCTCCTGCGGAACCCGCGAGCCGCAGGCCTCGCTGGAACTGGACATCGACGGCACCGTGCGCGGTTGCAGCGATACCGGCGACGGCCCGGTGGATGCGGCGTTCCGGTGCATCAAGCAATTGTTTCCGACCGAGGCGAGACTGCGGCTCTATCAGGTCCATGCCATTACCGGCGGGACCGACGCCCAGGCGGAGGTGACCGTGCGCTTGGATGAACACGGTCGTACCGTCAACGGGCAGGCTGCGGATACCGACACCCTCGTCGCTTCCGTCAAGGCCTATGTGAATGCGCTGAACAAGCTTCTGGTGAAACGCGAGAAACAGGCACCCTCGGCGCTGTCGGCCTGACCACTTGGCACGCATCGGGGGTGCACCGGTTGTGGCAAGGACCTTTACACTCGACGACCTGAGCCTGCCGGGAGCCAACTCCCGGCAGGCCGTCAACTTCACGACCACCAAATCCCGCCGTCAGACCCTGCGAGGGACGATGTTCTCACGCCTTTTTGGATTCCTCTCCGCCGACATGGCGATCGATCTCGGCACCGCCAACACCCTGGTCTACGTCAAGGGCAAGGGGGTCGTCCTCAACGAACCGTCGGTGGTGGCGATTGCCGAGTTCAAGGGTCGCAAGCAGGTTCTGGCAGTGGGCGAGGAGGCCAAGC
Organism: Rhodospirillales bacterium; assembly: GCA_007695045.1. Lineage (GTDB taxonomy): Bacteria > Pseudomonadota > Alphaproteobacteria > Rhodospirillales > Defluviicoccaceae > REEP01. The sequence goes on from REEP01000068.1 coordinate 3,040, forward strand.
TGATGCTGGGGCGCACCCCCGGCAACATCCAGGCCATCCGGCCGCTGCGCGACGGCGTGATCGCCGACTTCGAAGTTGCGGAAGAAATGATCAAGTATTTCATCCGCAAGGTGCACAACCGGCGCAGTTTCGCGAGCCCGATGGTGGTGGTGTGTGTGCCCTCGGGCTCCACCGCAGTGGAGCGGCGGGCGATCCAGGAATCGGCGGAAAGCGCCGGAGCCCGCCGGGTGTTCCTGATCGAAGAGCCGATGGCGGCGGCCATCGGTGCCGGCCTGCCGGTGACCGAGCCCACCGGCTCCATGGTGGTCGATATCGGCGGTGGCACCACCGAGGTGGCGGTGCTGTCCCTGGGCGGCATCGTCTATTCAAAGAGCGTGCGCATGGGCGGCGACAAGATGGACGAAGCGATCATTGCGTACATCCGCCGCAACCATAACCTGCTGATCGGAGAGGGCAGTGCCGAGCGGCTTAAGGAGGAGATTGGCTCCGCCTGTCCGCCGGAAGACGGCGACGGCCGGACGATCGAGATCAAGGGCCGCGACCTCATGAACGGCGTGCCCAAGGAACTGGTGATCAGCGAGCGGCAGATCTCCGAAAGCCTGGCGGAACCGGTGGGTGCCATCATCGATGCGGTCAAGGTCGCGCTGGAACATACCGCGCCGGAACTCGCGGCCGACATCGTCGACAAGGGCATCGTGCTCACGGGGGGTGGTGCCCTGCTTGCCAACATCGACTTCGTCCTCCGACATGCCACCGGGCTGCCGGTATCGATCGCCGACGATCCGCTGACCTGCGTCGCGGTCGGAACCGGGCGGGCGCTGGAGGAAATGAAGAAAATGAAGAACGTTTTGATTACCATGTATTAAGAAGCTGGTCTGTGGCGCCCGGGCCGCGGCTGCGGCGTCCGGCCACGACAGCGCGCCACCTGGACTTGACACGAGTGACGCCATGCCCCTCGCCACCGCTTGCGATCGTGCGAGGCCCCGCTTAGCGGGGAAAGGCCCGTGAACGAGCGCCCTCGCCACGAGGTCCGCACGGTCGGCGCCATACGCGCGCTGGCCCAGCGGTTTGCGTATCTGGGCTTGGTGATCGCCGCCGTCGGCCTGATGATGATCGGCAAGGCGGATGCTCTCCTGATGGAGCGGCTGCGCATCGTCATCGCTGACAGCGTGGCGCCGATCCTCGACGTGCTGGCCAGCCCGGCTGATGCTGTTGCCGACGGTGTCGAAGGCGTGCGCCGCTGGCTCGATCTGCATGAAGAGAATCAGCGTCTGCGCGCGGAACGTGACCGGCTCCTGCAGTGGCAGGCGGTGGCCTTGCGTCTGGAAGCGGAGAATGACTCGCTGCGGCGGCTGACGCACTACGTCGCTGCGCCCGAGGCCCGGGAGCTGAGTGCCCGGGTCATCGGCGATTCCGGCGGCACGTTCGCTCAGAGTATGCTGCTGTTTGCCGGCAAGGCCGACGGGATCGGTCGCGGCGATGCCGTTCTGAGCGGGGAAGGCCTGATCGGGCGTATCGTCGGTGTCTCGGACCGCTCTTCCCGGGTGCTGCTGGTGACCGACCTCAATTCGCGTATCCCGGTGGTGGTGGCGAACGCCGACCGGCCGCGCGCCGTGCTCGCCGGCGACAACACCGAACGCCCGCGCTTGATTCATCACGTGCCCGGCGTGCGGGTTCGCCCCGGCGATCGAGTGGTCACCTCGGGCGATGCCGGTGCGTTTCCTCCGGGCGTGCCGGTGGGGACGGTGGCCTCGGTCGTGGATGGCGCGATCCGGATCCAGCCTTATGTGGACCGAAGCAGACTCGACCACGTGCGCATTGTCGATTTCGGACTTGGCGGCATTCTCGGGGAGCGCTTCGCGGGCCCGCGTGGCGATGGCACCGGCCAGGACGGCCGGCGCGCGGAAGCCACGGGAGGGGCGCGGTGAAGCCGACGCTGTGGACGCGCCTCGATGCCCTGTCCCGGCATCTGACGCCATTCGGAATCGCCTTCTTTGCGGTGCTGCTGGCGGTGGTTCCTTGGCGGATCCCGAGCCTGGGGGTAGCCGGGCCGATTTGGCCATTGATGGCGGTGTTCTACTGGACCTTGTACCGTCCCGACCTGATGCCGGCGTTGGCCGTATTCGTCATTGGCCTTCTGTTCGATGCGTTGAGCGGGGCGCCGCTCGGAGTCAATGTTCTTGCCTTTCTCACCCTGCACGGGCTCGTGGCCGGGCAGCGGCGTTTCTTCTATGGCAAGCCTTTCATGCTCATCTGGCTGGGCTTTGCCGTGGCGACCGCGACGGCCCTGGCCGTGGCCTGGGTCTTGACCGCCCTATGGTACGGGAGTGTGATCGGCGGGCAGGACAGGATGGTTGCCCAGTTCGTCATGACCGTGGGGTGTTTCCCCCTGGTTTCATGGGCGCTGTTCATGTGGCAGCGCACATTCCTCAAAAGCGTTTGAGATGAACCGGGATACCGATCGGCAGAAGCTTTTCACGCGGCGCGCGTTGATGCTCGCGGGCGGGCAAGCCGTGCTCACCGCGGGGCTGGTGGGGCGGATGTATTACCTTGGGGTGGTGGATGCGCCCCGCTATGCGACCTTGGCCGATGAAAACCGGATCAGCCTCCGGCTTCTGCCGCCGCCGCGGGGGCGTATCCTGGACCGCCATGGCCGCCCGCTTGCCGGCAATCGTCAGACCTATCGGGCGGTCATCGTGGCGGAACAGGCCAACGGCGTTGAAGCGACACTGGACACGCTTGCCCGGCTGATCGCGATCGGGCCCGGCGATCGCGAGCGTGTCCTACGCGAGGTCGCCCGCAAACGCAAATTCGTCCCGGTCACCATTCGCGAAGACCTGTCCTGGGACGAAGTGACGCGGATCGAAGTCAATGCACCGGAGTTGCCCGGCGTCACCATCGATGAGGGGCAGAGCCGGTTCTATCCGTACGGCGGTGATTTCGCCCATGCGCTCGGCTACGTCGCGGCCGTCGCCGAAGACGAGACCACCGGTGATCCTCTGCTTGAATTGCCCGGCTTCCGTATCGGCAAATCAGGCATGGAGCGCACCTATGACCTGACCTTGCGCGGCAGCGGCGGGCGGTCCCAAGTGGAGGTCAACGCGTACGGTCGCGTCATCCGCGAGTTGTCGCGGACCGAAGGCGAGCCGGGCGCCGACATCGTCAGCACCATCGACCTCGACCTTCAGCGCATGGCGTCCCGCCGCCTCGAGGGTGAGAGCGGGGCGGTCGTGGTAATGGATGTGCACGGCGGAGAGGTGCTGGCGCTGGCCTCGAGCCCCAGCTTCGATCCCAACGCCTTCAACCGCGGCCTCCGTCGGCAGGAATGGCGGGAGCTTGTCGACAATGAGCGTGCTCCCCTCACCAACAAGGCGATCTCGGGCCAGTACCCACCCGGCTCGACGTTCAAGGTCGCGGTGGCCTTGGCCGGGCTGGAGCGAGGCGTCATCTCGCCGCATACGCGGGTGTTCTGTCGCGGTCATACCCGTCTCGGCAGCCACACGTTCCATTGCTGGAAGCGGGGCGGCCACGGCAGCATGAACATGCACGAAGCGATCGTGCAATCCTGCGATGTCTATTTCTACGAGGTGGCCCGACGCCTCGGCGTTGATACCATTGCCGAGATGTCCAGGCGACTCGGGCTCGGCGCACCGGTGGGGATCGACCTGCCCGGCGAACGACCCGGCCTGATGCCCACACGGTCGTGGAAGGCGGAAGCGATGGGCCAGCCCTGGCACCAGGGCGAGACCCTGATCGTCGGCATCGGCCAGGGCTACGCGCTGTCCACGCCGTTGCAACTGGCAGTGATGACCGCGCGTTTCGCCAATGGCGGCTTCCAGGTGACGCCGCGGTTGACCCGCGTTGACGCGCCGTCGCCGGCGCCGTCTGCCACGCCGTTGTATCCGCCGCTTGGTGTCAACCCTGTCCATATCCGATTGATCTGCGACGCGATGAATGACGTGGTCAATGGGCGGCGCGGCACGGCGCGCGGATCGATGATCCGCGAAGAGGGTCTCGAGATGGCCGGCAAGACCGGCACGTCGCAGGTGCGCCGGATCACCCGGGCGGAACGCGCCACCGGGATCAGGCGGAACGAGGATCTGCCCTGGCATCAGCGGCATCATGCGCTGTTCATCGGCTACGCCCCGGTTCATGCGCCGCGTTATGCCCTGGCCGTCGTGATTGAGCACGGCGGCGGCGGGTCGACCGCGGCCGCCCCGGTGGCCCGTGACGTGCTGTTGGCTGCCCAGAAGCTGGATTCCCTCCGCATTGCGGCCGGCCCCGGTCAGACCGGCGCGCCGCGACGGACCGACGACGACCCGGCATGACAATGAGCGCCGGCACCTCCGCCTTCGACCGTCAGCAACTGACGCTCGGACAGAAATTCTGGCAGATCCGCTGGTTCTTCGTGCTGCTGCTGATCGCAGCCGCGGGGACCGGTGTCGCCATGCTGTATTCCGCCGCCAATGCCAGCTTCGAGCCTTGGGCGATTCGTCACATGGCTCGGTTCGGCATCGGTCTCGGTATCATGCTGGCGGTGGCGATGACCGACATCCGCTTCTGGTTGCGCCATGCCTACGCCATCTATCTGGCGACTCTGGCGCTGCTGGTGGCGGTGGAAGTGATGGGCAGCGTCGGCATGGGGGCGCAGCGCTGGATTGATCTCGGGATCATCAATCTGCAGCCGTCCGAACTCATGAAGGTCACTCTGGTTCTGGCTTTGGCCCGGTATTTCCACGGTGTCACCGCAGAGGATGTCGGCCGGCTGAGCGTGCTTCTGGTCCCACTTGTGTTGATCGCGGCACCGGCTGCCCTGGTGCTGCGCCAGCCGGACCTGGGCACCGCGCTGATGCTCCTGCTGGCAGGGGGGCTGGTGCTGTTCACGGCCGGCGTGCGCCTGTGGAAGTTCGCTTTGGTGGCAGCCGGCGCCCTGATTGCCGCACCCATCGCCTGGCAGACGCTGCATGACTATCAGCGCACCCGCGTCCTGACCTTTCTCGCGCCGGAAACCGATCCGCTCGGGGCCGGTTATCATATCATTCAGTCGAAGATCGCCCTCGGGTCCGGCGGGGTGTTCGGGAAGGGCTTTCTGGGCGGCACGCAAAGTCACCTCAACTTCCTCCCCGAAAAACAGACCGACTTCATCTTCACCATGCTGGCTGAGGAATTCGGGCTGGTCGGTGGCCTGGGTCTGCTCGGCGTCTATGTGATGATCCTGGCTTACGGCTTCGCCATCGCACTATCCTCCCGCCATCATTTCGGGCGCTTGCTGGCGGTCGGCGTCACCATCACGTTTTTCCTGTACCTGTTTATCAATGTGGCCATGGTGATGGGGCTGATCCCGGTGGTGGGCGTCCCGCTGCCGCTGGTTTCCTACGGCGGCACTGCGATGTTGTCGCTGATGTTCGGCTTCGGGCTGATGATGTCGGTGTGGGTGCATCGCGACGTGCCGGTGCCGCGCCGGTTCGTCGGCGACGGGCCGTGACAGCGTCATTGCCGCTCGGGGGTGAGCCCGGGGATGGGTCCCGGGGAACACTCCGGCACTGCCGCGTCAGGCGCCTGCCTGCTTGAGCAAGACCTTGGCCGTGCGGCGCGCCCGTCTGGCGGCGCGGGCGTTGCCGGTGACGTGCGCGCTCATGGTGGCGCCGTCGATCAGCAGCATGACCTGATCGGCCGCTTCGTTGGCATCGGCCGCACCGGCCTCCGCCGCCAGATCCCGGATCCAGCCCCGCATGGCATCCTTGTGGGCGGCCGCCGCCGCGTGGACGGGGTGGTCGAGCGCGCCATACTCGGCGCAGGCGTTCGCGAACGTACAGCCGCGAAAGCCCGGTGCGCCGAACCACTCCTCCAGGGCATCGAACACGCCCAGCAATTGCTTGCGCGCAGACTTGCCGCGGGCCGCAGCGCGTTCCGCGATCCAGGCCCGAAACCGTTCGTCACGCAGCCGAAGCGCGGCCACCACCAGTTCTTCCTTGGATCGGAAATGCTTGTAGAGGGTCATCTTGGCGACACCGGCTTCGGCCAGGATGCGGTCGATGCCGGTGGCATGAAAGCCGTCGCGCGAGAACAGAGCGAGTGCGGTCTCGACGAGATGGTCCCTGCGGCTGGCCGGCACGGCAGACAACTCCTTTGCGCCGCCGACTATACGGCGCAATCGGGTTGTGGCAAACCTTCCGCGTGGAACCTTCCGCGGTGCGCCGACGCCGCAGCGGGCCTCGTAGCCTTATGCCAGCCGGCGGGTCAGCGGCGCATCGAGAAGGGTGAGGCGGGCGCCGGCGCGGTAACGCTCGGCCCCTTCGTCGGGCGGCAGGGAGCGGTGGGGATGCGACGTCTCCACCGACTGCGCGGCCGCGATCACGGCGCCGAGTGCCGGTGTGCGGGCGGCGGGTTCATCAGGCGCCGGCACGACCGGCCGCGACGACCGGAGTGCCTTGTCGAGATCCGCGGCAAGCGCGGGACGGATCGGTTCGACCGGCTTGCCGGACCCGGTTCCGGCGCCGCGTGCAGCGGTAGCGCCAAGTTCCCGGCCGGCGCCGGTGGTCGCGACTGGGAGGGTCATGTCCGGCTCCGGAGTTGCCGCCTCAGATTGTTACGATTCTCTGTGGACAACTCTGAGGCTATGTCGCGGCTGGCGCTAGTCAAACCCCCGGACGGGTCTCTTCGTTCGTGCCATGGCGGTCGAGAAAGTCGAGAACCCGATCGTGCAGGCCCAAGGCCGACAGATTCTCGTGCCCGCCGCCTTCCACCCAAAAGGCTTCCCTGGGTTCGCGCGCGGCTTCAAAGATTTTGCGGCCGAAGCGGATCGGCACCACCCGGTCAGCCGTGCCGTGGGCCACGAACAGCGGTGCGGCGATCTCCGCCACCAGCGGCACGGTCTCGAACCGGTCCTTCAGAAGCCACCGCACCGGCAGAAACGGGTAATGGTGCGCGGCCACGTCCGTGACCGAGGACATCGGCGCTTCCAGCACCACCGCCGCCACCGGCGTGTCCGCCCGCGCCTGCTCCGCCGCCATCCGGACGGCGACGCCGCCGCCCAACGATTCGCCATACAGCACCAGCCGGCCGGCGGGAAAGCCGCGCGAATTCAGGAATGCCAGGGCCGCGCGGCCGTCGGCATAGAGCCCGTCCTCGGTCGGGCGGCCGGGATTGCCGCCATAGCCGCGGTACCCCACCAGCAGCACGCCGTAGCCGGCATCAAGGAACGGTCTGACCCGCGGTCCGCGATAGCCGATGTGGCCGCCATTGCCATGGAAATAGACCAGGGTGACGTCCCGCGTGGTGGGCGGGCGGTGCCAGGCGGTGAGGTTGAGGCCGTCTTCGGTGGTGAACACCACCCCCCGCATCTCCGGCACGCCCGCTTCCCGCGGCGTCGTTCCAAGATCGCTGGCCGGCAGGTAGAGCAGGCTGCGCTGCATGAGGGACATGCCGGCGACCAGCACGCCGTAGCCGCCGACGAGGACGGCCGCCACCGTCAACAGCATCGTCACCGAAGGCATCGACGGTCAGTCCGCTTCGTCGGGACGAACGCAGTCGAATTCGGCCCGGCGCGGGGTCAATAAAGGACATTGATGGTAGTTGCCGCCCGTATAGCGCGCCTCCCGCCCGAACTCGGCGCAGCGTGCCTCGGCCATGGTCACGATGTCGTCCAGCGCGGTGCGCGTGGACGAGAAGCAGAACGCGACCTCGGTGATGTCCTCCGGTTCCTGCCCGAAGCCGGGGGCCGTGCGGTCGAACGCGCGTGGGTCGTCGATGAATGGCTCCGTGGCGCCGCAGGCGGTGAGCAGCAGCAGGCTCAGGGCGGCAGCCGGAACGAGGGCGGAGGAGCGGTTCTGCCGGCTGGTCACCCGGATTGCATAGCCGCGCCGGCCGATCGGCGCAACCGGCACCGCGGCCTTCCGTTCAATCCGCATCGTCGTCCAAGGTCAGCAGGGCGGCGTTGCCGCCGGTGGCCGCGGTGTTGACGGTGCGGGTGCGTTCCACGGCGAAGCGATGCAGATAGTGAGGGCCGCCGGCCTTCGGCCCGGTGCCGGACAGGCCTTCGCCGCCGAACGGCTGCACGCCCACCACCGCGCCGATCATGTCGCGATTGACATACGCATTGCCCACCCGAAGCCGGCCCAGCACGCGGCTGACGAAGCTGTCGACGCGGCTGTGGATGCCGAAGGTGAGACCGTAGCCGGTGGCGTTGACCGCGTCCACAACCGCGTCCACGCGATCCTGGGCATACGGGATGACGTGCAGGATCGGGCCGAATACTTCCCGCTCCAACCGGTCCAGGCGATCGATCTCGAAGGCGTGCGGCGGGAAGAAGGTGCCACGTTCGGTGCCGTCGCCGGACGGTGCCCGGCCGATCAGCCGCCCCTCCCGGTCCATCCGCCGGGCATGGGCGTTCAGCATGGCAAGAGCGTCGTCATCGATCACCGGGCCTACGTCAGTGGCGATCAGCGCGGGATCGCCCACTGACAGTTCCGCCATCGCCCCGGCCAGCATGGTCATGACCCGCCGGGCGATGTCTTCCTGCACGAACAGGACGCGCAGCGCGGAGCAGCGCTGCCCGGCGCTGCGAAAGGCGGAGGTAATGGCATCTGAAACGACCTGTTCCGGCAGGGCGGTGGAATCGACGATCATCACGTTCTGGCCGCCGGTTTCTGCGATCAGCGGCACGATCGGGCCGTCCTTGGCGGCCAGGGTACGGTGGATGGCCCGTGCCGTCTCCACCGACCCGGTGAACGCCACACCACTGACACGAGGGTCCGCAACCAGGGCCTGACCGACCTCGCCGCCGCCGGGAAGGAGGTGGAGCACGTCCGTCGGCACCCCGGCCGCGTGCAACAGCCGCACCGCCTGTGCCGCGATCAGCGGGGTCTGTTCCGCCGGCTTGGCCACCACCGCGTTACCGGCCGCGAGTGCCGCCGCCACCTGCCCGGTGAAGATGGCCAAAGGGAAGTTCCACGGGCTGATGCAGACGAAGACCCCGCGCCCACCCAGGACGAACTCATTGCGCTCACCCGTGGGGCCGGGCAGCACCGACGGCGCGGCGAATTCGGCGCGCGCCCGGGCTGCGTAGTAGCGCAGGAAGTCCACCGCTTCCCGCACCTCCGCGACGGCATCGGGAATGGTTTTGCCGGCTTCACGAACGGCCAGTGCCATCAATTCCGGCATGGCCTCCTCGTACGCATCGGCGGCGCGCTCCAGCACCGCCGCCCGTTCGCCGGCCGTGGCCGCTTCCCACCGTGCCGCCGCGGCGGTGGCCGCCGCCATCACCGCCGCCGCCGCCGGGGCATCAGCCTCCACCACCACGCCGACGGTGCGACTGCGGTCGGCCGGATCGGCGATCGCGCGTTCGTCGAGACCGCCGACGATTTGGCCGCTGACAAGAGGTGCTGCGGTCCAGACCCGTTCCGCCGCCGTCATCGCCGATTGCAGGTCGCGCAATAGGGCCGGATTGCTTAAATCCAGGCCCTTGGAGTTGCGCCGGGTTTCGCCGAACAGGGCAGGGGGCGGCGGGATGCGGGGATGCGCCTTGGTCGCGAAGGACTCCACGCGGGCAACCGGGTCGGCGACGATGGTTTCCACCGGCAGGGCGGCATCGGTCAGGCGGTTGACGAAGGACGTGTTGGCGCCGTTCTCCAGCAGTCGGCGGACAAGATACGCAAGCAGGTCCTCGTGGCTGCCGACGGGGGCATAGATGCGAAGGCGCGGCGGCTCAGTGGCGGCCAGAAGCTGGTCATACAGGGCCTCGCCCATGCCATGCAGCCGCTGGAATTCCAGCGTCCGCGCCCGCAGCCGCGGTGGCCCCGCCATCTCCAGCACCGCGGCCAGGGTGTGGGCGTTGTGGGTTGCGAACTGCGGGTAGAATGCGTCCTCCGCCGCCAGCAGCCGGCGCGCGCAGGCGAGGTAGCAGACATCCGTGTTGGCCTTGCGCGTGAAAACGGGATAGCCGTCGAGGCCCAGCATCTGGGCCCGCTTGATCTCGGCGTCCCAGTAGGCGCCTTTGACCAGGCGGACGGACAGCCGCCGCCGGTGCCGGCGCGCGAGGTCGGCCAGCCAGTCGATCAGCGGCAACGCCCGCTTCTGGTATGCCTGGATGGCGAGGCCGAAGCCGTCCCAGTCGGCCAGGGCGGGCTCAGCCGCCAGCGCCGCGACCACATCGAGGGTGATATCCAGCCGGTCCGCTTCTTCCGTGTCGATGCAGAAGCCGAGGCCGTGCTCCCGCGCCGCCCGAGCCAGATCCCGGACCGTCGGCACCAGTTCCCGCGCCAGTCGGGCGCGCTGGGCCGGTTCGAACCGCGGGTGCAGGGCCGACAGCTTGACCGAGATGCCGGGACCGTCCAGCGGCCCGTGCCCCGCCGCCACCGCTCCGACAGCGGCGATGGCCTGAGCGTAAGCGTCGCGATACCGTTCCGCGTCCGCTCCGGTGTGCGCGGCCTCCCCCAGCATGTCGTATGAGTGGCGGTATCCGGCCGATTCCGCCGCCCGGGCATGGTCCAGCGCCTCGTCGATGGTGCGGCCCAGCACGAACTGGCGCCCCATCACCCGCATCGCCTGCAACATGGCTTGGCGGATTACCGGCTCGCCGCTGCGCCCGGCCAGACGGCGCACCGCCGTCCAGGCGTCGGTCAGGGTTGCCGACTCCATCCGCACCAGCCGCCCGGTCAGCATCAAGGCCCAGGTGGAGGCATTGACGAACAGGGATTCGCTGTGGCCCAGGTGGCGGTGCCAGTCGGCGCCGCCGATCTTGTCGGCGATCAGCCGGTCCCGGGTGGGCGCGTCCGGCACGCGCAACAGCGCCTCGGCCAGGCACATCAGCATCACGCCTTCCTGGTTGGAGAGGTCGTATTCCCGCATCAAGGCATCGAGCCCGCCGCCGGCACCGGGGGTGGCGCGCAGACGCGCGACCATGGCGCCGGCGTGTTCGACGATGCGCCGGCGCGCCGCCGCGTCCAGGTCGACCGCTGCCAGTGCCGCCGCGACGGCGGCATCCTCGTCGGCCAGGGTGGCCGCCTCCACAGCCGCCCTCAGCTCGGATGCCGCCGGCACCTCACCGATGAAACTCATGCGTCGCACCCTCCGCTCATCCGCATGTCTTGCCGCGGGCAATGCCGGCGGTCATGTTAAGGTCGGGCATGTTAAAGGCCCGGCAGCCAGGAAAGCCATCGCCGCGTGCGCCCCCATCCCGTCCTCGTCGGCATCACCGGCGCCACCGGCGCCATCTACGGTATCGAACTCTTGCGGGCACTGCGCAGCCTCGCCCGCCCGGCCCACTTGGTGATCTCCGAGATGGGGCTTCGTACCCTCGCCATCGAGACCGATGTCAGCGCCGATGAGGTGCGGGCACTGGCCGATCAGACCTACAGCAACCGCGATCTGGCCGCGGCCGTTTCCGGCGGATCGTTCCGCACCGCGGGCATGGTGATCGCGCCGTGCTCGATCAAGACCCTGTCCGGCATCGCCAACGCCTTCGGCCACAATCTGATGATCCGGGCCGCCGACGTCACCTTGAAGGAGCGCCGGCCGCTGGTGCTGCTGGTGCGGGAAACGCCGCTGCATGTCGGCCACCTGCGGCTGATGACGCAGGCGGCGGAGATGGGCGCGGTGATCATGCCGCCGGTGCCCGCGTTCTACCACCGTCCGGTCGGCATCGACGACATCGTCCGCCACAGCGTCGCCCGCGCGCTCGACCACCTGGGCCTGGATCATGACCTGGTCCGGCGCTGGTCCGGCCCCGACGCCCCTTCCGGGGCAGCGGGCGAAGAAGGAGTCCGCGAGGGCGGAGGGTGAGGGCATTCGAGAGCGCGGACGCCTCTGTCCTCCGTTTCGTAGCTTGGCCGGAGCGTCATCGGGCAATCTGCTGGGCGAGGGCAGGGTACGCCCGTGGTGAAAGACCTCGACCACCCTGCATGGCAATGCCGGCCTCAGCAGATGCGGGGCAGCTGTTCCCCGGCAATCCAGTCGATGATGCGGTTGCCGCCGAAGCTGGTCTGCATTTGTACGAAGCGGTGGGGATCGTCGGTGCAGGTGCCGACGATAGCCGACTCGCGGCCCAGCGGATGCGCCTGCATCACCGCGAGCAGGCGCTCGGCGTCCGATGCGGGGCAGAACGCCACCAGCTTGCCCTCGTTGGCCACATAGAGCGGGTCGAGGCCGAGCAGTTCGCACGCGCCGCGCACGGCGGCGGCGACCGGGATGGCGTCCTCTCGCACGGTGATGCCGACGCCGGATTCCCGGGCGATCTCGTTCAGCACGGCGGCGAAGCCGCCGCGGGTGGCATCGCGCAGGACGTGAATGTCCGGCACCGCCGCGACCATGTCGGCGACCAGGGTGTGCAGCGGCGCCGAATCAGACACGAGGTCGGTGGCGAAGCTGAGCCCCTCCCGCCGTGACAACACGGCCACGCCGTGGTCGCCTAAGGTACCGCTCAGTAGCACCGCATCGCCCGGCCGGGCCCGGTCGGCGGCGATCGCCACACCGTCCGGGACGATGCCGATGCCGGTGGTGGTGATGAAGACGCCGTCGCCCTTGCCGCGTTCCACCACCTTGGTGTCACCGGCGACGATGCAGACTCCGGCCGCCGCCGCCGCATCCGCCATGGAGGCGCAGATGCGGGCCAGATCGGCCAGCGGGAACCCTTCCTCGAGGATCATGCCGCAAGTGAGATAGAGCGGGCGCGCTCCGGCCATGGCCACGTCGTTGACGGTGCCGTGGACGGCGAGGGAGCCGATGTCGCCGCCGGGAAAGAACAGCGGTGAGATGACGAAGCCGTCGGTGCTGACCACCATGCGCCCGTCGGTCACGGGGAAGCTGGCGGCATCGTGACGCTGGGCCAGGAACGGATTGGCGAACCGGCTTTCGAACAGCTCCTCGATCAGCTGGGTCATGGTCCGGCCGCCGGCGCCGTGGCCGAGTTCGATCCGCCCGCTCTTGAGATCGAGCGCCCGCGGAAAGGCCTTGCGCCCAAGGTCCATGCCCTCAGCCCGCAACCGGCGCCGCGTCGCGATAGCGGCCGTAGGTGTAGTAGGCAGCGCACGCCCCTTCCGAGGAGACCATGCAGGCGCCGATGGGGGTATCGGGCGTGCAGGCGGTGGCGAAGATGCGACAATCGGTCGGCTTCTTGACGCCGCGGAGGATGGACGCGCAGGCGCACGCCTTGCTATCGGCCACGTCGGGGGCGCTGAGGGTGAACCGTTTTTCGGCATCGAAGTCGGCGAAGTCATCGCGGATGCCGAGCGCGCTTGCCGGCAGCGCGCCGAGCCCGCGCCAGTCGAACGACGGCCGGAGCTGGAAGACCTGATCCATCAAGGCCTGCGCCTTCCGGTTGCCGTCGCGGCACACCACGCGGGTATACTCGTTCTCCACCTCGGCGCGGCCGTCATTCAGCTGGCGGACCAGCATCAGAATCGCCTGCATCACGTCCAGCGGCTCGAACCCGGCGATCACCACCGGCGTGGCGTGTTCGGCCGCGAACCGTTCGAACGGGCGGCTGCCGATCACCGCACTCACATGCGCCGGCCCGACGAAGCCGTCCACGGCGAGCCCCGGCTCACCCCGGGTCTCAGCCTCACGCGCGCTCGCCAGCAGCCCGCTGATCGCCGCGGGGGTGAGCACGTGGTTGCAGTGGACGGTGAAGTTGCGAAACCGCTCCGCCTTGGCCTGCAGCAGGGCGACCGCGGTCGCCGGGGTCGTCGTCTCGAAACCGATGGCGAAGAACACCACCTGCCGGTCCGGGTGGGCGCGGGCCAGGGCCAGCGCGTCCAGGCTGGAATAGACCATGCGCACGTCGGCGCCGCCGGCGCGGGCCTTCAGCAGCGTGGCGCGCTCAACCCCAGGCACCCGCAGCAGGTCGCCGTAGGTGCACAGCATTACGCCGTGGTCCCGGGCCAGCTGGATCGCCTGGTCGAGCCGGCCGATGGGCAGCACGCACACCGGGCAGCCCGGGCCGTGCACCATGGTGACGTTGGCCGGCAGCAGGTCGAGGATGCCGTAGCGGAAGATGGCGTGGGTGTGGCCGCCGCAGAACTCCATCAGCCGGTAGCTGCGGCCGGAATCGGCCTCGGCATGGATCGCCCGAGACAGCGTTTCCGCCAGCTTGCGGTCGCGGAACTCGTCGATATATCTGACGGTCACTGCAACGGCTCCGGCCCGCCGGCGGCGGGCAGGGCGCCGGCTTCGGCGAACAGTTGCAGTGTCTCCTCCGCTTCCTCCGGGTCCAGGCGGGACAGCGCAAAACCCACATGGACGATGACGTAATCGCCGATGGTGACCTCGTCATCGACCAGGGCGAGGCTCACCTCCTTGACGATGCCGCCCACCTCCACCTGCGCCATGCCCTCGCCGCTCATGGCGACGATCCGGGCTGGGATCGCGAGACACATCTTCCGTCACTCCTTTTGCAGGTCAGGCAGCAGCAGCGCCGCGGCCCAGGCCTGACCCAGGCTCACGGCGGGATCGCCGGGGCCGAGGGGGCCGGGCGCCAGCGGCTCCAGGCCGCGTCCTTGCAGGTGCGTGGTCAGCAGGCGGCTAAGCACCGTGTTGAAGAAGCAGCCGCCGGAAAGCGCGACCGCACGCACGCCGGTCGTCTCGGCAGCGCGCTCGACCCACGCCGCCAGCGCCGCTGCCAGGGTGCCGTGGAACAGGTCGGCGCCAGCCGCCGGCTCGAGGCCGTCAAGCCGCGCCAGCAGCGGCGTCAGATCCAGGATGCCATCGTCGTCGAGGCGCCAGCCGGCGGGGTCCACGCACGGCCGCTGTACCAGCCGTTCCAACGCCATCGGAGCCTCGCCTTCGAACGTGGCCACCGGGACAACTCCGAGCAGGCCGCAGGCAGCATCGAACAGGCGCCCGCAGCTGGTGGTGAGCGGCGCGTTGACTTGTCGCGCGAGCATTTCCGCCAGCAGCGGCGCGCCCGAAAAGGCGGCGAAGCGTTCGGGAATCTCCGCACCGCGGCCGAGGGCGTGCAGGGACGCCGCGGCCATCCGCCAGGGTTCCCGGGCGGCCCTGTCACCACCCGGCTGTGCCAACGGGCGCAGGTGGCCGAGGCGGCGGCAGCCGGTGGCCTCCACCAGCAGCAACTCGCCACCCCAGGAGCCGCCGTCACTGCCGAGGCCGAAGCCGTCGAGGGCGAGGCCGAGGGTCGGCTCGGTCCGGCCGTGATCGGCCATGACTGCCGCTACGTGGGCATGGTGGTGCTGCACCGGAACCAGCCTCGCGCCGGTGGCTGCGGCCAGCGATTCGGCGAACCGGGTGCTGTGGAAGTCCGGGTGCAGGTCGTGGGCGATCATCGCCGGCGGGCGGCCAAGGCCGTCCAGCAGCGCCTCCGCCCAGGCTTCGAACGCCAGCACCGCGTCGGCCGTGTCCAGGTTGCCGAGGGTGGGAGAGACGGTAGCCCGCTGGCCCACGGCGGCGGTGATGGTATTCTTGAGGAAGGCGCCGACGGCCAGAGCCGGCGGCACGGCACGTGAGAGCGGCACCACCACGGGCGTGCCCTCGGCGACCGATCCCGACGGTTGACGGCGGAGCGCCTGGATCATGGCGCGGCCGGGGCCGCCTCCGCAAGCCCGGGCGCCGCCGCGACATGGCGCCCCCGGCCCTGGCGCTTGAGCCAGTCGTACCACGCATCAAGCCCCTGTCCGGTGGTGGCCGAGACCGTCAGAACGCCGATCTTCGGGTTGACCCGGCGGGCGAAGTCGACGCAGCGATCCAGGTCGAAGCTTACATAGGGCAGCAGGTCGGTCTTGGTCACCACCATGAGATCGGCGGCATGGAACATCCCCGGATACTTGAGCGGCTTGTCGTCCCCTTCGGTCACCGACAGCATGACCACCTTCGCCGTCTCGCCCAGGTCGAAGCCGGCGGGGCAGACCAGGTTGCCCACGTTCTCGATGATCAGCAGGCTTCCCGGCGCGGGCTGCAAACTGTCGATGGCGTGGCCGACCATGTGCGCATCCAGGTGGCAGCCGCGACCGGTGTTGATCTGGATGGTGGCCGCCCCGGTAGCGCGGATGCGTTCGGCATCGAAGCTGGTCTCCTGATCGCCCTCGATGACCGCGATCGGCAGGGCGGGGAGCAGGTCCGAAAGGGTGCGGACCAGTAGCGTGGTTTTGCCGGCACCAGGCCCGGACATCAGGTTGAGCGCCACGATGTCGGCCGCTTCGAGCCGCGCCCGGTTGGCGGCGGCATAGCGGTCGTTCTCCGACAGGATGTCCTGTTCGACCTGGATGATGCGGGCGCGCCCGATCCCCGGTGCGTGCACGGCGTTGAGCGGGGCGCGGCCGTCCCCGTCCTGGTGGTTGTGGCCATGGTTGTGGTCATGGTGGTGGCCGTGGTGATGCTCGTGACCGTGAGTATGACCCTGGCCGTGATGATGATCATGATCGAGATGATGATCGTGTTCGTGATCACGATTGGCGGAACAGCCGCATACCTGGCACATCACTCCACCTCCAGATCCTTGACCCTGAGTTCGTCGCCACGGCTTACGTGCAACTCGTAACTGCCGCAGCTCGGGCACGGGTCATAGCGCTCCTTGATCGTGACGGTCTCGCCGCAGGCGGCGCACCAGGCGGCACCCGGTTCGCGCAGCAATTCCAGGCGCGCGCCCTCGGCCATCGTGCCCTTGCTCACCGCCTTGAAGCAGAAATCGATGGCTTCCGGCGCCACACAAGACAGCGCGCCCAATTGTAGGCGCACGGTCTTGATGCGCGTGAAATGATGCCGATCGGCTTCCTGATAAAGGATGCGCATCACGCTCTCGCAGAGCGCCAGTTCGTGCATGAACCACCTCCCGTCGCCGGCCGGTTATCGTTCGCTGGCTCGTCCCGGCCAGACCGGCAGGCGTTCCCCAGTTTCCCAAGGGACACGCTCGCAGCATACCCGCAACGCCGCCGGCAATGCACGCGAATTATCGAAGAATACGGTCCTCGGGCAGGGGGTGCAGTCCCATCAGACCCTGCCCCGTTCGCGCACGCTCAGGCGAGGAAGACCCGTTCCAGGGCGCTTCGCGCAACCGTCCCCTGGCCGTCCTCGGCCTCGATGTAATAGCGCACGTCCCCGGCTCCCACCGGCAGGTCCGCCGTCAGGAAATCCGCGGTGACGGCGGGGCCGGTCTCCGACGGGTAAGGACCACGGTTCTGCATCGGGATGCGGCGCTCCCCGCCCTCGGTGCGGAGGATCAGGTCCACCCGCTTGAGACCGGAGACGTCATAGACGAAGGTGTGCACCACCCCTTCTCGCGGTGCGTCGAGCAGGCAGCCCTGGCCCCACTTCTTGCCGCCCGGGTTCTCCGGAATGATCCAGGGCGGGAAGATGGTGGGGCCGGTGCGGTCGCCCTTGGCGGTGACGAGACCGGCGATTGCGTCCCGAAGCTTGCCGTGAGCCAAGTTGGCGGCGTTGGTCACCTGCTCGTCCCAGACGGTCTGTCCGGTCCAGTACCAATAGCAGCTGGTCTCGGCGGTGAGCATCAGCCGGGTCGCTTCCGCAAGGGCCGGGTGCCCCGGTTCGGCATCCTCCAGGGTATGCACCATGTTCTGGAACGCGGTCAGCACCGCCCAGGAGTTGAGATCCGGTGAGTAGCGCTCGTTGTAGCGGCTGAACCATTTCATGAATTGCGGATCGCCGTTGTCGGCACCGCTCCAGGAGCCGGGCTCGATATGCACGGCGTTGGCCGGATCGGGCGGGAACCGCTCAAGGTAGTCGCGGATGGAGGTCAGCTCGAACCGCGGATCCTCGTTGAGCCAGGCGACCATGCGGCCGGTGTTGTGCACGTAGTAGCTGTCGGCTCCGCCGCCGTGGTTGTCACCGTCGGAGTGCAGCACGAAGAACGGCGGGTGTTTGGGATCGAAGCCGCCGGTGGCGACGATCTGGTCATAGACCTGACCCAGAACATCCGGGTATTGCAGCGCGCCGAACCCGCCGCGGGCATCCTCGTTGCCGATGTAGCGTTCCGCCGGCACCGCCACGATCTGCGAAACGCGGCCGTCCGGGTCCTCGTAGCGCACATACTCCGGTCTCAACACACTCGGCGCGATCTTCGATCCGGCCCAGATGTTGTGGAGCTGAAGCCAGTCGTCCACCGGGGGATTGACCTGCTCCGCCCGGTTGGGCGGCAGCATCCCTTCGGTCATGCCGGCGTAGGGGTAGTCCCGGCAGCTGCGAAAGCGGTGAATCGAGTCGTAGATGATCGCTTCCACCCCGGCCTCCAGCAATGCCGGGATCATCCGGACATGGAACGCGGTTTCGGGCGGAAACATCACCGGTGAGGCTTCTGTTCCGAACGCTTCCCGAATGATGCGGCGATGCCAGTCCACCTGCTTGACGATGTTTCGGTGCGGGATCAGCGGCATCAGCGGATGGAAAAAGCCGAAGGCGACGAAGTCGGTGCGCGGGTGGCCCAGCGCGGTCTTCTCTTGCGCAATCTCGCGAAGGGCTCCGTTCCAGCCGGAAAAGCGGCCGCCGCACAGGCCTTCGGTGGCGCAGCGGTTGAGCTGCTCGATCAGGGTGCCGCTCCAGCTGGTGGAGAGGCCGCCGTGGGGCAGCCCGCCCTCGGCATACTGGCGCACCGCCGCCGGGATGAAATGGGTGTACGGACCGCCGCGGGAGCCGAAAATGCCGTCCTTCTCCCCGTCCCAGTAGTTGGGATCGGTGGTGTTGTAGTACGGCTGATGCATGTGCTTGTGAATGCCGAAGTAGAGCTTCACCTGAGCCGCATCACCTCCGGCCGTGGCCGGCGCGCGCCTGGGCGCCGGGCGCGGCGGACCGGCAACCTTCAGTGTCGCGAATGTCTTGACCCAGTCGCCGCCGCCGGCACGGCGGTAATCGGCGACCCGGCATCCCTCCACCTGCACCCGCACCTCGCCGGCGCCGAACAGGTCCGCAGGCACCGACGCGGCGTAACGGCGGGTCCCGTCGGTCCCGGTGCCGGCGTCCTCGATGGCGTCCTCGTTGATCAGGTGCTGGCGCCCGTGGACGTGCAGGATGACCTGCGGAAAGGGCACCTCCCCGTCGGTGGTGAAGCCCACCGTGAACGGCGGGTTGCGGCCGTTGGCATCGCAGGCGAGGTCTTGCGGGAGATCGACGGCGAGGATCCGGGAAAAGACGGTCATGGGAAGCATGCTCCGGCGGTAACGGGATCGAGGTTCGGGCGACGGCGTCTGTCAGGCGTACTGAGAAAGCCACGCTTTCGAGGGGTGTTGCAATCCCCCAATCGCCCCTAACGCATCCCTGGAACCAACCCTGGAACCACCTGATATCCGCTGTCGGCGAGCCGACGATGCCGCGTCAACGGTGCCAATACATCTGGGCGCGGTCGTGATGGTCCTCACGGATGTGCGACGACAGCATCTGCACCGCCGTCAACATCACCGCCGCGTCGTCGGTGTAGCCGAGGCCGGCGACGAAATCCGGCACCAAGTCCACCGGCATGACGAAGTAGGCCAGGGCCGCCATCAGCACGCCCTTGACGTGCAGCGGCGTTCGCGGGTCGAGCGCGCAGTAGTAGGCGGCAAGGGCATCCGCGGTGAACGGCACCTTGCCTACCGTCCGGCGCAGCTTCGCCCAGAAGCCTCGGCGTACGATGGCTTCATGGTGAGGCGCCGGCACCAGGGCGCCCGCCGAATGCACATCCATGATCATGATCGAAACTATAGCATGTCCGGCGGTATCGCCGACAAGCATCCGAACATCATCACCGGCCCGACGGTCGGCCGTTCCCGCCGCCGGCACCGCCGTCAGCTTGACAAGGCCGAAGGCCGCCGGTAAACGACCTCAGTGTTTTCAAGGTGAAACGGGGGTTTCTCAGCACGAGCGAGATGCTTTCTTGTGTCCGGGGCGCGCCCCGGGCTCGGGCCCCGACTTTCCGTGCGTGCGGCCTCCGGCCGGCGCGATCAGCGAGAACCAACAACCTTTGAGGAGGAGGACAAGATGGCACGCGTGGCACTGGTGACCGGCGGCACCCGCGGGATCGGCGCGGCAATCGCAAAGCGGCTGAAGGAAGACGGGCACACCGTCGTGGTCTGTGACGTCGTTCAGGAGCAGATCGACAAGTTCACCGCCGAGACCGGGATTGCCGGCTACAACATCGACGTGTCGGACCATGACTCGGTCAAGGCCGGTGTCGAGAAGATCGAGCAGGAAGTCGGGCCCATCGACATCCTGGTCAACAATGCCGGCATCACCCGGGACGGCCGCATGGTCAAGATGACCCGCGAAAAGAACTGGGACCCGGTGATCGCCGTCAACCTGACCTCGGCCTTCAACACCTGCAACGTCATCGCGGGGGGCATGGCCGACCGCAAGTGGGGCCGCATCATCCAGATCAGCTCCATGAACGGCCAGCGCGCCCAGTTCGGGCAGTCCAACTATTCCGCCACCAAAGCCGGCATCATCGGCTTCAACCGCTCCATCGCGGCGGAACTGGCCCGCAACGGCGTTACCTGCAACGTCATCTGCCCGGGCTTCATCCTGACCGAGATGACCGCCGCCATGCCCAAGGAAATCCTCGAGGGCGAAGTGAAGAAGATCCCGTGCGGGCGGATCGGGGAGCCGGAAGACATCGCCAAGGCGGCGTCGTTCCTGGCCAGCGAGGACGCCGCCTGGATCACCGGCGAAACCTTGTCCGTGAACGGCGGCCAGCACATGCCGTGACACGGCCACGGCCGCGCACGTTTCCACGCTCGACGGATCGAGGCCGCCTGTCAAGGCGGCCTCCTGTCGTTCGGGGGCACGCATCGAGCGGCTGAGGTAGTCGTCGCTACGCCGTGATCTTGTTCATGAAGCGGGCAAGCTCCACATCCCGTTCGGTCACACCGCCGGCATCATGGGTGGCGAGCGTGACCTCGACCCGGTTATAGACATTGAACCATTCCGGATGGTGATCCATCCGCTCCGCCTTCAGGGCGACCCGGCTCATGAACCCGAATGCCTGGTTGAAGGTCTTGAACTGGAACGTTTTACGGATCGCATCCCGGCCCGCCACCGCCTCCCAGCCCGGCAGGTCGGCCGCCAGCGCCCGGCGCCGTTCCTCGCTCAGCGTCTCCGCCATGATCGATCTCCCGTCGTGTCATCCCGGTGAGCACGTGGGCGGGCGCGGCGCGGCCGTCAAGCCGGGCCGCCTGGGGGTGTGATGGCACGGCGCGCCCAAAGCCCGCCCACCCTGGACGACCTCGAGGCCATGGCTGCCGAGGCGCTTCAGACCATTCCGGAGGCTTTGCGCCGCCACACCGCCGACGTCGTGATCCGGGTGGAGGACTTCCCCGACGAGGAAACCGAGGCCGAAATGGGGCTGGAGAGCCCGTTCGACCTGTTGGGCCTGTACCGCGGCGTCGCCCTGCAGCACAAGAGCATCAGTGCCCCCTGCGACGACGTCGACATGATCTTCCTGTATCGCCGCCCGATCCTGGACTACTGGTGCGAGACGGGGGAGGACCTGGCCCACATCGTCCGCCATGTCCTGATCCACGAAATCGGCCACCACTTCGGCTTCAGCGACGACGACATGGAACGGATCGAGCGGGAAGACTGACCGCCGGCGCCTTTTGGGATGTTTCGGGCGAGGAACGGTCCGTCTTCGCCCGGCATCCGCCCGTCCAACAGCACGACACCCGCGTCCACCTCAGCCGGCAGTCGGCAAAGGTCCTCGCCTTCCGCCGCCGAGCTCACCGTGACGCGGTTGGGCGGCAGGTGCTCGTCGATCATCTTTTGAAACGCTGCGTCGTCGGGCACGAGCATGCGCCGGGCATCCGTCATCGAACCGTATGCCTTCCGAGCAGCGCCGGATTCGGGGCCAATAGCGGGCTCGCCCGTCTTTCAGGGCGCGACGCCGGAAACCACCATTGGTCTTTGGCGAATGGTTCGGCCGGCCTGCTTCCGGTCCCTCATTCGGACAAGGTCTTGCCTGGTAGTCCGGTGTCGCCGTCGCGGGCGACGGGGAGAAGGCCATGAAGCTCGAGTTCCTTGGCACGCGCGGCTACATCGACGCGAAAAGCCGCCGCCACCGGCGGCACACGGCGACGATGGTCATCCACGAGGATGTTTCTCTGCTGATCGACTGCGGGCTCGACTGGGAGGGACAGCTGCCTCGCCTGGCACCGGATGCCATCGCTGTCACCCACGCGCACCCGGATCACGCCCACGGCCTCAAGGCCGGTACCGAACGCCCGGTGTATGCCCCGGAAGTCGCGTGGCGGGACATGGCCGAATATCCCATCGACGATCGCCGTGTCGTCGCGCCGCGCGAGCGCATCCCCATCGGCCCGATCAGTCTGGAAGCATTTCCGGTGGTCCACTCGTTGCGTTGCCCGGCCGTGGGCTACCGGATCGAGGCCGGTGGGATCGCCGTGTTCTATGTGCCGGACGTGGTCGACATCGAGCAGCGCCGGGAGGCGCTGGCGGGCGTGCGCCTTTATGTGGGCGACGGGGCCACGATCACACGGTCTCTCGTGCGTCGTCGTGGCGACGAACTGTTCGGGCACACGACCGTTCGCGCCCAACTGGGCTGGTGCCAGGAAACCGGGGTCAAGCGAGCCATCTTCACCCATTGTGGCGGCGGAGATCGTCACCGGCGATGAACGCAAGCTCGGGCCCCTGGTGGCGCGTCTCGGCCGGGAACGGGGCGTTGCCGCCAAAATTGCCCATGACGGCATGAGAATCCGTCTGCAATGAGCCATTGCCGGGCTGAGTAATCCAGCGCCGCCGCCCGTCACACGACGAGATTCTGCGGGTTCTCGGCGACGAAGAATTCGATGTTGTCGCGCGTGGTGTCGAGAATCCGCCGGACCGCTTCCTTGGTATTGAAGGCGCTGTGCGGCGTGATGATCACGTTCTTGAGTCGCAGCAAAATGTGGTCGGCGAGCAGCGTTTCCATGTTGTGCTTTTCCTTGAACGCGGACCGCAGCAACTCCGCTTCTTCCCGGATCAGTGGTTCTTCGGGCAAAACGTCCAGTCCGGCCGCGGCAAGCCGGCCCGAGGCCAGGGCTTCGAGCATGGCGCGGATGTCCACGACCGGCCCGCGGGCGGTGTTGATCAGCACGGCGCCGTCCTTCATGGCGTCGAACTGCGCCTTGCCGATCAGACCTGCGGTTTTCGGGGAGCCGGGCACATGCAGCGTGATGACATCGCCGCGGGCCAGCACCTCCTCCATGTCCAGGTAGGCGAAGCGGATGTCCCGGGCGGCCGCCTCGTTCTTCTTGATGTCGAAGGCGACCACGTCCATGCCGAAACCCTTGGCGATCCTGATCGCGTGCAAACCGATGTTACCGGTGCCGATCACCCCGAGCGTCTTGCCCATGAGGTCAAAACCGCACAAGCCCTTCTGCGAAAAGTCACCCCTGCGGGTTCGGTCGGCAGCCTCGATAAGGTGGTGGCTGATGGCAAGCAACAGAGCGAACACGTGCTCGGCCACCGTATTCTCGCCGTAGGTCGGCACATTGGCGATCTTGATGCCATGCTCGCTGCAGTACTCGGTATCGATGTGGTCGAAGCCGGTGGAGCGGGTGGCGATCAGCTTGAGGTTCTGGAACCGTTCCAGGACCGGGGCGCTCAGGTCCGAGTAGATGAATGTCGAGATCACCTCGGCGTCGGCTTGATCGGCCGCCGTCTCGGCAGTCAGGGGCCCGTCCTCAAAGCGGACATCATGCTTCTCAAACAGGCTTTCAAAGCTTTCGCATTCCCAGGGTTCCATCTCGAAAGCGGCAATTCTCATGAGATTCTCCCGATAAGAGGGCCGGCTGGGCTCCGCCTGTTGTGTCGCGCGCGACCCCGGCGCCGAAAATCCCATTCCGAGGCGGGGGCGTTCGATCGAGGCCGGGACAAAAGCAGGCCCGATGCGATAGCATCGCCCGACGCTAACAAGGGCGACGCGGGTCGGCATTAACCTGGGTGAACGCCGCCTGACCGCTTGGCGGCTTGGTTCAGGCTTGAATGCCCGAAAGTGCGAGCAGCGCCGGCACCTGGGCACGGATCTCGGTTGCTACCGCCTTGTCGAGGCGTTTGAGCCACGGGGCGGGGATCGCCGCGGCGCCATAGGTGGCGCCGGCCAGCATGCCGGCAAGCGCGCCGGCGGTATCGGCGTCGCCCCCCTGGTTGACCGTGTCGCCGATACAGCCGCGCACCGTGTCGGTGCGGAAATAGTGGTGCAGCACCGTTCGCAACGTATCCACCACGAACGCCGAGCAGGGGCCGCGGTATTTCTCGAAGCGGAACGCCGGGTGGCGCTCGGTCAGGGTCCTGGCCTCATCCCGGCAATCGGGCATGCCGCCCCCCAGCACCAAGCGCTGCACCATCCGACCGAGTGCCAGGGTGGCATCGTCGGACAGGGGATGGTGGTGTGTGGTGTGACACTGGATCACGGACCATGCGCGGAAGCGGTCGGGATCGTCCAGGGTGGCCAGGGCCACCGGCAGGTTGCGCATGCAGGCGCCGTTGCCGGCATCGCCTTCGTTGAACGGCGCCGCCACCGAACCGTCCATAATATAGCGGCGGATGCCACGCCGGCAGGTGTTGCCCACGTCCACCGGCACGTCGCGAAGCCACGCCGCGAACGCCTCGCACAGCGCTGCGGCGTCCATGCCGCGGCGGTCGATCAGGGTGCGGCCCACCGCCAGCGTCATCTCGGTGTCATCGGTCACTTGCCCGGCCTTCAGGTCGAGCCAGCCGCCGCCGATCATTCGGCAGTGGTAGCCGTGGCGGGCGGCGATCTCGGCCGGTGTCATGAACTCGACGGTGGCGCCGAGCGCGTCGCCCACGGCATAGCCGAGGTAGGCGCCGAGGGCGCGATCCAGGATGGTGTCCACGTTCATGGCCATCACTCAGGCTGGTTTGGGGGCTTGGCTCGTGGGTCGCGGGCTTGGCATCGCCCCGCCGGCAGCGGCAGTTCCGCCGGGCCGACCGTCCGCGCAGCGTGCGCTGTCAGTAATAGGTAGCCCGAACCCGGAAATCACCCCCGACGGCGATCACCTCGCCCTCGCCCTTGACCGCGTGCTGGGGAAGCAGGGCATTGTAGAACAGGACCTTGGCGGTTGGCACCCAGGTTTCGAGGATATAGGCCCCGAAACAGGTCGCGATGTCGCGGTCCTCGGTGAAGGATGTGACGTTGTTGAGCCGGATCACAACATCCCGCCGGTCGATCCGCTCGACCAGCGGGTGTTCCGCGAAATCGTTGACGCCGCGATAGAGACGAAGCCGCCGGTCGTCCGGTCCTTCGCGGGCCAGCCGCCACTGGCAGAATTCGTACAGCAGGTCGAGCTGGCCGTAGATCGCATTGTTGTGAAAGCGGCTGCCCATCTTCTCCTCGACGTAGTGGACCCAGGCGGGGGCGGCAAAACGGTCGATCGGCGCCTGGTGGAACGTGGGCAGCAGGCCGAACCGGCTCTCCACCCAGCCCTTGAGGACGGCGGCCTCGGCGCCGTTGGAATCGAACGCCCAGCCGCGCAGCAGCCGGAGGTAGCTGGAACGGTAGCGGCGGCGTTGGCCAGGCTTGCGTGACGCCATCCGTTGTTCCGGGTGCAGGCCGAACACCACGGCCATGTAGTCCTCGAACAGGACGGCCGCGCCGGCGGCGTCGTTGACTCCCTCCAGCATGGTGAACAGGCGGCGGTTGGCCTCGCGCACCCCGGCGATGTGCAGAACGGGAGCGGCCTCATTGAACGCCGCGCTGGCGAGAAGGTCGGTCGGAATGCCGACCAGGTTGGTGCTGTGACCGCGGCGCCAGGCGCCGGCTTGCGACGATGTGGGCACGTTATCCTCGGTTCGCCCGACGCCGGTTGCCGGGCTCTTCGGGGTTGAAGCAAGCAAGGTGCCAAGGGTTATCCATAGCGTCGATTCGATCCGCCCGACAGCATTTCTTCGCGACCTCCCTTTATAAAGAGCCCGCACCCTCCCTCCCATCCGGCCTAGCGGCCGGACGGCCCCCTCCCTCTCCCGCGGGCGAGGGGCTCAGGTGCAACCCCTCTCCATCGGAGGGGGAGAGGATGGGTGAGGGGACGTAAGAACAAATCCCCTGCGGGCCGGGGCTGCGGCCTCGCCCGAAGTTCTCTCAAACCTCTCTTACGAACCCTCACCCTCCCATCCGGCCTGGCGGCCGGACGGGCCCCTCCCTCTCCCGCTCACGCGGGCGAGGGGACTTAAGGGCCCTCACCCTCCGTCTCCCGCTGAAGCAGGCGGGGGGGGGACGTGCCGATGACGGGGTTCCAAACGGACCGGTGTTGAGGATCGGACAATCCGGTCTGGTTTGTCGGGTTCCAAACAGCCGCGTTGGGGCCGGCGCCACCCGGACAGTATCCGCTAAGCGTTGGGAATGCTTGGTCCGCGAGGCACCCCCGGGGCATCGGCGCCGCGTCTGGCACGCGGGTTGCAACAAGGGGGCAGCGGGCGTGCAGCGCCCAACCGGTTTTGCATCACGATGATGAGGAGAGAGTGATGAGTGGACTGCGACAGATTGCGTTTTACGGCAAGGGAGGTATCGGCAAGTCCACCACCTCCCAGAACACCATCTCGGCGCTGGCCGAGATGGGACAGAAGGTTCTGATCGTCGGCTGCGACCCCAAGGCCGACTCCACCCGGCTTATCCTCAATGCCAAGGCCCAGCTCACGGTGCTGCAGGCGGCGGCGGATGCCGGCTCGGTGGAGGATCTGGAACTGGAAGATGTGCTCCGGATCGGCCAGGGTGGCGTCAACTGCGTGGAATCCGGCGGCCCAGAGCCGGGCGTCGGCTGTGCCGGTCGCGGCGTCATCACCTCCATCAACTTCCTGGAGGAAAACGGCGCCTACGAGGGCATGGACTACGTGGTCTACGACGTGCTGGGCGACGTGG